>JADGBN010000004.1 GCA_015231435.1 Gammaproteobacteria bacterium | reverse complement strand
GGGAGGAGTTACGGCTTAAAGAGCAGCAGCAGCTGGATACGTTGCATCAGCGTCTAAAAGCAGAAATCGCGAGTTTTGCCGTAGGGCAGCAAAGTATGGGTGAAACTGTCAGCCCGCTAACTGCAGGCGACTTGGATGGACTACTATTGCAACTTGAGGGGGCAAAACCGGTGGGACGCCTAGTTATCGCCATGGAGACGATTCTTAAAGGCGAAAGTGATATTGAGTTGCGTGATGGCGATCGCATCGTGATCCCGAAAAGGCCCAGCGAGGTAAGTATTATTGGTGAGGTGAACTACCCGACTTCACATCTGGCGAATGCTGATTATTCCGTAGATGACTATATAAAACGATCAGGAGGCATGACAAAGTTAGCTGATGCAGGGGCGACCTACGTCGTTCGCAGTAATGGCATGGTGCTCTCTGACGTGGCCGGTGGACTCTTTGGTGGCGGTTATACGCCTGAAGTTGGCGATACTATTGTCGTACCCCAAGATATGGAACGGGTAAGACCGATGACGATGTGGACCAGTGTGTCGCAAATACTCTATCAACTGGGCGTTGCTGCAGCTGCATGGAATACGGTTGGGGTGCTCTAGGATGATTTCAGCCAATGAGAGCCACAAAGCGCCCGAGAGCGCGACACCTGCGGTTAACATGATTCCACCCGGTTATTTTGTTCCCTATCAGGGGCAGACGGGGCAGGGAGATGATGATGACGAGATAAGCCTGCTTGAGCTCTGGAGCGTTGTCTGGGCGGGTAAGTGGCATATTATCGGCTTAAGCCTGCTCTTTGCCGCAGTGGCGGCAGTTGTCTCGCTGCAGATGCCGAACTACTATAAGGCGGAGGTGTTATTGGCACCGGTGAGCGCAGAGAAGGGTGGCGGTGGTTTGTCAGCGGCCCTAGGCGGTCTGGGGGGGCTTGCGTCGTTGGCGGGGGTCTCTCTGGGCGGCGGTGGTGGTGATGTCAAAGAGAACCTTGCGGTATTGAATTCGCGTAAGTTCCTGGTGCAGTTCATCGAGTCAGAAAAGCTCATGCCGCTGCTTTTCGCTGATAAGTGGAGTGCAGCGGAGCAGAAGTGGGTGGATAGTGACCCTGAAAAGCAGCCCACCCAATGGGACGCTTTTCGTACAATGTCTGGCGTTCTGCAGGTGAGTGAAGATAAAAAGAGTGGTCTGGTCAGACTGAGCGTTGAGTGGACCGATGCTGCGCTGGCGACGAGTTGGGCGAATCTGCTGGTCGAGCGGCTTAACGCGCATCTGCGGCAAGAGGCGATCGAGCGCAGTCAGGATAACCTTAAATATCTCAATCAAGAGCTTGCCGGAATTGAGATAGCAGATATGCGTCAGACGCTCTTTGCCCTTATCTCCAAAGAGCAGAAACAGGCGATGCTTGCCAATACGCAGCAGGAGTTTGCCTTTCGGGTGCTGGATGCAGCGGTAGAGCCCGATAAGAAGAGCAAACCCAAGCGTAGCTTGATTGTGGTACTGGCAACCCTTGTCGGGGGGATGCTCGGTCTCTTTTGGGTTTTTGTCAGTAACGCGCTTAAGAATCATCGCGAGCGTCAGGCGGCGGAAGCGAATTAAAAATAAAATATTTTCATCAATGACTTGACGTGAAAACTTAATGTTGTTAAATAGATTCTATTGCAACCGAAAATGAAATTTAGATGCTAAAACTGCCTTCACTGCCACGACCACGCGGAGCCAATATTGTTGGCTTGGACATCAGCACGACTGCCGTAAAGTTGCTTGAACTCGGTCGTGAGGGTAATCGCTATCGTGTCGAGAGCTACTCTGTGGAGCCTTTGCCGCCGAATTCAATTATTGAAAAGCAGATTGCCGATACCTCGCTGGTGGGGGACGCAATAAAGCGAGCCGTCAAGCGTTCAGGCACCAAGGCGACCCATGCCGCTGCGGCGTTGGCGGGCTCTGATGTCATCACAAAAATAATTGCGATGCCAAAAAATCTCTCCGATGAGGAGATGCAGGCGCAAATAGAGTTGGAAGCTGATCAATACATACCCTATCCAATCGAAGAGGTTAGTCTCGATTTTGAGGTGGTGGGTGAAACCGAAAATTCACCGGGACAGGTAGATGTACTGCTGGTAGCCTCGCGCCGGGATCATGTCGATCTACGCTCCGAAGCGATAGAGCTGGGCGGACTGATTCCACGGGTTATTGACGTTGAAACCTACGCCATGGAGAATGCCTTTACGCTCATTCGCGAACAGCTTCCTGACCATGGACTGGATAAGACCGTGGCTATTGTCGATGTTGGCGCGACGATGACTACCCTTAGCGTCATACACGACCTGAAAACCATCTACACGCGTGAACAGGTATTTGGCGGCAAGCAGCTAACCGAAGAGATACAGCGTCGTTATGGCCTCTCCTACGAGGAGGCAGGCATGGCCAAGCGCCAGGGCGGCTTGCCCGATGATTATGGCTCAGAGGTGCTCGAACCCTTCAAGCAGGCGCTGGTGCAGCAGGTAGGACGTTCGTTACAGTACTTTTTTGCCTCAAGTAACTACAATGAAGTTGATTTCATCATGCTGGCAGGGGGGTGTGCCACCATTGCCGGGCTTGAGGAGTATATTCACAAGCAGGAGGGAATCACCACGATGGTTGCCAACCCCTTCTCCAAAATGGTCATCTCGCCAAAAATAAAGGCGCAAATTTTGGGCAACGATGCTCCGGCACTGATGATTGCCTGCGGTTTGGCATTACGGAGTTTTGACTAAATGCCGCATATTAACCTCCTCCCATGGCGTGAAGCCCTTAAGAAAGAGCGTGAGAAGCAGTTTTATGTCAGTCTCGGGGTAAGCGTGGTGGTCGGTGCCCTGTTGGTGGGTGCGGCGCACTACTACATGAGTGAGCTCATCAGCCATCAAAAAGGGCGAAATACCCTGGTGACTAATGAAATTGCGCGGCTTGATGGCCAGATAAAAGAGATCACCGAGATTGAGAAAAAACGTGATGCCTTGGTATCACGAATGCAGATAATCGAACGCCTGCAGACAGAGCGACCACAGGTGGTTCATCTGTTTGATGAGATGGTAAAAATGGTTCCTGACGGGCTCTATCTAAAAACACTGAATGTCAGTGGTGATGTGGTCAGTATTGCTGGCGAGGCGGAGTCCAATGCGCGCGTATCGACCTTTATGCAGGCGCTGGAGAACTCAGACTGGTTTGAAAACCCCAACCTTGCGGTAATTCAGGCACAGGGCGATCGCCTCAGGAGTTTTACCCTCACGGTTAAACAGGTCAAGAAAAAGGCAGAGTAACCGATGAAAATTGATTTTTCCCAATTCCAAAACCTTGATCCCGAAAATATCGGCAACTGGCCGTTCTTGGTTAAAGGGACGATTTTTGTTGCGGCGGTGGTAGCGGTTGCCGCCGCAGGGTACCACTTTATTATTAGTGACCTAGAGAAAGTGTTGGCGCGTGAAAAGCTCAATGAGGTGACACTGCGTAACGATTTTGAAACAAAACAGACCAAAGCGGTGCTGTTGGGCGCCTATAAACAGCAGATGCAGGAGATGGAAGAGTCCTTTGGCTCGATGCTACGACAGCTGCCCAGTAAAACAGAGATCCCCGAGCTGATTGTCGATATTACCCAAACGGGGCTTGCCAACGGGTTGAAGTTTGACCTCTTTCAACCGGGCAGCGAAGCGACAAAAGATTTCTACAGTGAAAAGCCGATTAGTCTACAGGTGAGTGGTAACTATCACAATATTGCCGAGTTTGTCAGTGGTATCGCCATTCTGCCGCGCATCGTCACACTGCATGATGTCCAACTGGCGATAGCGAGTGATCAGCTGACGATGCGTGCGCAAGCCAAAACCTACCGTTATCTGGAGCAATAGAGAATGCCCAGTAGAGAAGAGAAAAGGTTGCTTCAGGTCACTGCGCTTATCCTGCTGATGCCACTGCTAAACGGATGTCTTATTAATCGTGATAACAGTGATCTAACACAGTACCTCAGTGAGATTAATAGCCGCAGCGGCGGACGTATTCCACCGGTGCCCGACTTTAAGCCCTATGAACCTTTCCCCTATACTGGTACGGGCGAACGTAATCCCTTTAAGCTTGAAGAGGGAGATAATTTTCTCTCCACACTGACGACACAGGAAGATGATGGTGGGCTAAAGCCGGATATCAGCCGCCGCCGCGAGGCACTGGAAAAGTTCCCCCTCGATTCACTGCGGCATGTTGGGGTACTCGAACAGAATGGCGAGCAGTGGGGCATTGTTGTCGACAGTGATGGGATTGTGCACCGTGTTGGGGTGGGTAACTATCTCGGGCAAAATCACGGCCGCATTACCAGTATTACGGAGACGAGAATCGAGTTGCTTGAGCTTTATCGCAATGAGCGCGGAAAGTGGTTTGAGCAGACCGGCGCCATTAGTTTAATCGAATAGAATAGAGCAAATCATTAGGTAACCATTGGTGTGACTATGAACAGACAACTCAGAAAAATTGCGATATTGCTACTGCTGCTGCCGACTGCAGGGGCAATGGCGGCAACCACGATTAATCAAATTAGCTACGAGCAGGAGGGCGAGCGTAGTTATCTGGTTAAAATTGGCTATCAGGGCGACAAGCCGGAGCCCGGTAGTTTTAGCGTCGAGAGTCCTGCGAGTATCGCCATAGACTTCCCCGGGGCGACACTGGCGGTTGCCGAGAAAAATCTGCGTATTAGCAGCAGTGAGCTAAAAAATGTGCGTGCTGTCGAAGCAGGCGGTCGAAGCCGTATTATTATCAATATGGGAAAACTCCTGCCCTATACCATTAGTCACCAACTCGGGCAGGTGACTATCACTCTGTCAGAGAGTATCGCAACCAGCAGCGATAGCAGTCATATGGTCAGTGTGGCCAATACCGGTAGTGGCTATCAAATGAGTGAAACCATACAAAGTGGTGCAGTGGTGAGCGCTATCGACTTTCGCCGTGGTGGCGCTGGCGAAGCAAAAATTGCCATTAAGCTGACGGATGCCAATTCAGTTGTCGAAATCGAACAGCGAGGTAAACAGATCTTCCTCAGCCTGCCGGATACCCCGATTAAAGCCGAGCTTGAACAGCAACTGGATGTCATCGATTTTGCCACCCCTGCGGCGACCATTGAAGCGAAAAGCAGTGGCGAGGGCAGTGAGATTACGATCACCGCCATTAATGAAAATTTCGACTATATGGGTTATCAGATCGGCGATAGCTTTATGGTGGAGATGACGCCGCTGACCCCTGAAAAACTGGCGGAAAAGAAGAAGGATGTCGGTTTTTCTGGCGAAAAGTTATCGCTTAACTTTCAGAATATTGAAGTGCGCGCAGTGCTGCAGCTGCTTGCTGATTTTACCGGCAAAAATGTGGTCGTGAGTGACACCGTCTCCGGCAGTGTGACCCTGCGTTTAAAGAATGTGCCGTGGGATCAGGCGCTTGATATTATTCTTAGCAGCCGTGGATTGGGAATGCGTGAGAATGGCAACGTGATTATGGTAGCTCCCAGCGCCGAGATTACTGCGCGGGAAAAAGAGCAGCTGGAGTCACTTAAACAGATAGAAGATCTGTCGCCACTCTATACCAAATTTTTCCGCATTAATTATGCAAAAGCCGCTGATATCCAGACACTGTTTGGTGGTACGCAATCCACCGACCCCACCAAGGCGGATAATAGTTCGTTACTAAGTGCGCGTGGACGAGTTTCGGTTGATGAGCGCACCAATACCCTGCTGGTCATAGAGACCGCGGAAAAGCTAAACGCAATAGAAGAGTTTATTAAGAAAGTAGATATTCCGGTTGATCAGGTGATGATTGAGGGGCGAGTTGTTGTCGCTTCCGATACATTTAGCCACAGCCTGGGTATTCAGACCGGGTTAACCAAAGCTGGGGTGGTCGGCGGTAATATGGTGGGGACCACCGGCGATGTTGGTGGTGCCAACTCACTGATTACTACCAACTCCCTCTTTGGCTCAAACCGTTTGAATGTTGCCCTCCCAGCGGGAAACCCTGCGGGACGGGTAGGGATGGCTATTCTCGGTAGCGACTATCTGGTGGATCTCGAACTCTCGGCGATGCAGAGCGAAGGTCGTGGTGAGGTAGTCGCCAGTCCACGCCTGATCACCATGGATAAAAAAGCAGCAAACATTACCTCGGGGGTCAATATTATGACCTCGGGAACCGCTGAAAATGGTGGCACCATCACCCAGTGGACAACTGCGGCCCTAACGCTGACCGTGACTCCGCAAATCACCCCTGATGAAAGCGTGATTATGTCGTTAACTATCACCAAAGACGCCCCGGTCGGCAATAATATCGATACCAAAAGTATAAATACTGAAGTACTGGTAAAGAATGGTGATACTGTTGTGCTGGGGGGTGTCTTTGAAGAGAGCCGCAGTAACAGCGAGACCAAGGTGCCGCTACTTGGGGATATTCCGATTCTTGGCGCACTTTTTAGAAGTCGCGGACATGACAATAACAAAAGCGAACTCCTGATATTCGTTACCCCGAAGATTCTTAGTCAAGATATTAAATCTACTTTTAACAGCGCCGGAAAATAGAGGCTCGTCATGATAAAAATTCTATGGTCATCATTTTTAGCAGTCGTTGCAGTGACCTTAATAAGTTGCGGTGATCAGGCAGATATTGATGTCGATGATAAGGCATTCGTCGATGAGTTGACTGTATCGACTATTACATTGCACCTTAGTAGTGAGAAGCTAAAAACTGGTGAGTTCTTGACAATTAGTGGTACGGTTCGTGATAGCAGCGGAAAGGCAGTCGTCAGTAAAAATGTAGTAATCAATATTTTTTCAGTAGAGGGGATGTCGATGGCTGCTCTCTCTGTAACTACGGATGATAGTGGTAGTTATGAAAAGAAGGATTATGCTATTCCAGTTCACTTTACTTCCAGCCTCTATGTACAAGCAGTAATTGGAAGTAAAGTATCAGAAAAGGCTTTTTTACGTATAACTGATGGTGTTGATGCAAGCGGAGTGGCTGGGGTATATACAATAAGCGTAATAGTTAGTAATAGTCAGCTTGCTGTGAAAGATGTTGGAGAAAATGAGATAACCAACTTTGTTGTGACGGTTAATGACAGTAACGGTAAAGCGATTGATGACACGGCCTACAACAATCTAAAACTTACAATTGTTGCCTCCCCTGGGGGTGGGGAACGACTCTCGGGTACTGCCATGTCTGGTGAAAAAATTAGTAGTGATTCTGCGATCCTGATTTCGACAAAGGATGGAGTTAGCACTGCATCTGTGCAATCAGGAAGTATCCCTGGTATTGTCAGTATTAAAATCGAGCTGGTCAATGAAAGTGGTGCAGTATTACAAAGTGTAACCGATTCACAAATTAATATAGTTTCGGGTCCTCCACATTCGATTACCTTTAGTACTTCACAACATGGTATCGCAAATCTTAATGATGAGGCGAATGAGGATCCTGTTTTTGGTTTTACCCCAGGCTTCTATTCTGTTAAGGGAGGAATAAATGTAACCGATAAATATGGTAATGCAGTGAGTGATGGTACTGGGATTTCGTTGGGTGTTGTTGACTCTATTATTGTCGAGGGTACGACAGGGGAGACAGCGGTTGGCGGAACAACTTTTTATGACATAAGCCCCAAGTTGGCTGATGGTACTTTGATAACTTTTGCCGATGCACGTATTTCACGAAATGGTGAGTTGCGTCGTATTGAGCCAAATGATAGGTTGATGATTTTTGATGCCATCACAGACGATAAATTAAGATATGTTGAAAATTACACATCATCTGCCACTCAAGTTGAGTTGCAGCAGCAATTTTTTAATAAAGACTCTAATTTAGAGTATATTGTTGGCGCATCAACATTAGGTGCCTCTATCTTTGGGATTAATAAAGATACGACAGGAACAGCAATTGCTACTAACGGTTACGTAACTACAAAAAACGGACTGGCAGAGTTTCGTCTTATTTATCCGTCAAAAAATGATGCGATTTTGACAGGATGCATTGATCCCTCACAAGATACTCGAGTATCACCAGCAGGTTCTGCAGATGTTTATTTAGTGGCAAGTGCACGAAATGGTACGGTTGTTAGTTTTACTGATGACTTTTGTTATCACTCGGTTGCCGGCGGTACGATTACACCAAGCTTAGCTACGATTACAAAGGAAGGCACCTATGACATTAACTTGTTGCTGGAGGATGGTGGTGATGGAATTGAACTACCTTTTGCTAATTTGTTTGCTAGTGTTGCGATTACCGCCGTTGCTGTAAATGCATCAGGAGATCCAATAAATCCAATAATAACAATAACACCTCAAGTCTGTACAACCGATCGATATGGATTTTGTACTTCACGCGTGTCAATTAGTAATTCGGCATCAGGAACATCAGCGACGATTAACTATACTAATACAGACAGAAGTGGCAAGGTGGATGTTCTAATTCCATAGGTTTAGTCTGTGTTACGAAATAATGTTTTTCTAATCGGTCCGATGGGCTCTGGCAAGAGCACCATCGGGCGTCACTTGGCGCGTAGCCTGAAACTACCGTTTAAGGATTGCGATCACGAACTGGTCAAGCGTACTGGCGCGAGTATTCCGCTAATTTTTGAAATTGAGGGTGAAGAGGGGTTTCGCAAGCGCGAAACGGCGCTGCTTGATGAGCTGACCCAGGAGTCTGGGCTGGTATTGGCAACTGGCGGTGGCGCGGTACTACGGGAAGAGAATCGCCTGCATCTGAAAACTCGAGGTTTGGTGATCTACCTCTACGCTTCGGTTGAACAGCTTTTTCTGCGTACCTACCGTGACAAAAACCGTCCGCTGTTGCAAAACGACAATCCACGGCAGAAGCTTAAAGAGCTAATGGCAGCGCGCGATCCGCTCTATCGTCAGGTTGCGACCCTCATTATTCACACTGAAGAGCGCTCGATTCGCAGCGTCACTAAAGAGATTCTGTCGCGCCTTGAACAGGAGTGCGATTTTGCCGTGGAGAGAGGATTACGATGACCTTTATTGCCGACGCTAACAGCAGTAGCAAAACACACAGCACCATTAAAATGGTCGATGTTAGTCTCGCGGAGCGTAGCTACTCGATTATCATTGGTAGCGATCTTCTTGGCAAAGGTGCCAGTTACAGTGTCGCTGACCTTGGCAAAAGTCGTCTTTTGATTGTGACCAATAGTACGGTTGCGCCGCTCTATCTTGAAAAGCTACAGCAGGGTCTTGAGGGGTACTCTCACGATACCCTAATTCTTCCTGATGGTGAGCAGTACAAAAACGGTGAAACCCTGAACCTCATTTATGATGCGCTGCTGCAAAAACGTTTTGATCGCGGCTCGACACTGGTGGCGCTAGGCGGCGGGGTGATTGGCGATATCACCGGATACGCCGCAGCCACCTATCAGCGCGGTATCGACTTTATTCAGGTGCCGACGACGCTGCTGGCGCAGGTGGACTCCTCCGTGGGGGGGAAGACCGGGATTAATCACCCCCTCGGTAAAAATATGATAGGTGCTTTTCATCAGCCGAAACTGGTGATTGCCGATACCGCGACCCTAAACAGTCTTGATGATCGACAGCTGCGCGCCGGGCTTGCGGAGGTGATTAAGTACGGACTGATAGATGATCTCCCCTTCTTTGGTTGGCTGGAGAGTGCTTTGCCGCAGCTGCTGCAGCGCGATATGACAGCGCTCGCTTATGCCGTTGAGGTAAGCTGCAAAGATAAGGCTGCGGTGGTGGCAGCGGATGAGCGTGAGGCGGGCAAGCGCGCCCTGCTTAACCTTGGCCACACCTTTGGTCATGCGATTGAGACCGCCATGGGTTATGGAAATTGGCTGCACGGTGAGGCGGTGGCGACCGGTATGGTACTAGCGGCTGCCTATTCGCACCATTTAGGTCTGTTGCCGCAAAGTGATCTGCAAAAAATAACGGCTATGATGGTTGCTGCAGGGCTTGCGACGCAGCCCCCTGCTGAACTCACAGCCGACCAATTTATGGCTCACATGGCGGTCGATAAAAAGGTGAAGGCGGGGCGTTTGCGTCTGGTGCTGCTTAAGGGGATTGGCCACGCCTTTGTTGCCGAAGCGGTTGATGAGGCAGATCTCAGGCGTTGGCTGGGTGGTTATTTAGCAGTGTAAATTAAATAAACCCGTTCGCCCTGAGCTTGTCGAAGGGCGGGGAGATGGCTTCGATAGGTTCATCCCGAACGGGGTGAAGGCTGCGCACGCTTCAGTCGCTCACCCCAATCACTTAGGTTTACTAAGCTCATGGGGATTCGCGACTTTGCCGCCTTCCATCATTTCCAATGATTTTGGGTATATATATAGTTGCAGGCAGTTTTGCACTGCCCCTAACCAAAATAGAGATAGTTAACCAGTTTGAGTTTAATCATGGCGTTATCACCCTATGCTAGTGATGAATTGCACTCTCGCGGCCGTCTCTTTGCCGAGACGCCGCCACGCTTTCGTGGTGAGTATCAGCGCGACCGCGATCGCGTCATTCATTGCGGCGCCTTTCGCCGCCTAGAGTACAAGACGCAGGTCTTTGTTAATCATGAGGGTGATATGTTTCGCACCCGTCTGACCCACTCGCTCGAGGTAGCGCAGATTGGCCGCTCGATTGCGCGAGCCCTCGCACTGAATGAAGATTTAACTGAAACCATTGCCCTCTCCCATGATTTGGGACACACCCCGTTTGGCCATGCAGGGCAGAGTGCGCTCAATCGGGTGATGCACCCCTATGGCGGCTTTGAGCACAATTTACAATCCTTGCGGGTGGTCGATCAGTTAGAGGAGCGTTATGCCGAGTTTAATGGGCTGAACCTCACCTTTGAGAGTCGTGAGGGCATTCTGAAACACTGCTCCCGTGCCAAGGCGTATGATTTGGGTGAGGTAGGGCGACGCTTTATTAATAATTCGCAGCCCTCGCTGGAGGCGCAGGTTGCCGATGTCGCTGATGCCATCGCCTATAACAATCACGATGTCGATGACGGGCTACGTTGCGGTATTTTAACCATTGAGCAGATGCGTCATGAGCTGCTCTTTAATCAGCAGTATGATCAGGTTCGACGTCTGCACCCCAAGGTTGCCGGACGGCGCCTGATTCATGAGGTGATCCGTCGCATGATTAACGCACAGGTGACCGATCTGCTGGAGGAGAGTCAGCGGACTTTGCAACAGTACCATCCGAAAAACAGCCAGGCGGTGCGGGCGCTAAGCCAGCCGCTTATCCGTTTTAGTGCAACGATGGAGGCGGCGCATCAGAGCCTTAAGCAGTTTTTGCGCCAGCAACTCTACAGCCACTATCATGTGCATCGCATGACGGTAAAGGCGCAGCGCACGGTTGAGGCGCTCTTTAATGCCTTTAGTGAAGATCATGCCCTGCTACCCGATAAGGTGCAGCTGCGGTTACAGCAGGCGGAGGCGGGGGATATGGTCGAAACGCCGCAACGCCTAATTGCCGACTATATCGCTGGGATGACCGACCGTTACGCGATTAGTGAATATAAGCGTCTTTTTTATCCTGATGAGATCACCTAATGCGTGTCTATCTGCAGACACCACCGCTACAGCCCGGGGGAACCCGCTATTACCATCTGTTGATTCAGCCCGATCTGTTTGCGGGGTGGAATGTGGTGCGTGTCTATGGGTTGGAAGGGGTGCGTGGCACCTTGCTAAAAGAGCATTTTAGCAGCCGTGAGGCGGCAGAGGCGCGACTGATGAAGTTTCGTGATGCGCAGCTTAGGCGTGGTTACCGCCTGATGTATGTCGAAGGTGATAGCCAGCAACGGCGTGAACCCCTTGATGATCACGCTTTATTAGAGTTGCATAGCGCATGAGCCAATCCCAAAATAGTGCCCTGTTTGTCAGCAATACGCTGCGTCAGCAGTTGGAGCTAATTCCGCACCTACTGCGCTTTGGCCATGAGTTGCTGCTCATCACGGCCAAAGAGGGTTCAGGAAAGACGCTGCTGCTGCAGCAGTTGCAGAGACGTTTAGAAAGCGATGGCCAGTCGCTGCTGCTGCAAGGAGCAGAGCAACCGTCGATAATAGCGATCTTTCGGCAGTTGGCGGCGGCGGCCGGATTTAGCTACAGCGGCCGTGATGGTCACTATCTTATCGAGCAGTTTCGCGACCACCTGCAGGAGCTGGGCGCACCGCAGCTGTTACTGGTGGATGATGCGGGGTTGTTACCCGCCGACTCTCTGGAGGCACTGATCCACTTCGCATCGCTGCGCAACGCTGCCGACGAGCCACTGCTGCGCCTGCTATTGTGTGGTGACGATGCCTTTGTCCCGCGGTTAAAAAGTAACCCCTATAGTCGTGAACTCCCGCTGCGACATATTGAACTCCCGCCCTTTAGTGAAAGTGAGTTAACTGGTTTTGTCGCCTGGCTACATGAACAGCAGCTTATCCCCCCCAGTGAAATGGACGAAGCGGCGCTTAAACAGCTGCGTTATCGAAGTGAGGGGCACCCTGCCACGGTGATCTCCCTGCTGCGGCAAGCAGGTGCCGCAGGCGCTCACGGGGCGCTTTGGCCATGGCAACAGCTGCGCGGTGATTGGCGATTCTGGTTGACGCTGTCGTTACCGATCGTGCTCATTCTCTATTTTGTCGTTGATATTGCACTGGGAGATAAACGCTTAAACAGCGTTAAAAAAACCACCGTTGCCGCACCGACGCTGGCGGCAGAGGGTGAGGTGCTGGCACTGCCAGCGCTGCCAAATCCGCTAGTGCCACGCGTCGCAGATCCGCAAAGTAGTGCGATAAGCGAAGAGGTGCCAGTGGCGGTCATTGAAGAGTCGTTACCGCTTGCTTTACCGCCCGCTGTTGTCGTACCGCCACTGCCAGAACCGCAAGCAGAACCAAAGCTCCCTAATCTGATTGAATCGCCTGTTACCAGCGATAAGGGGGTGACAGCAGCGAAAGCTGCAGAAGTTAACCCGATGAGTAACAAAGAGAGGCCTGTAGCAGTAGAGGCGGTTAAGCCGACGGAAAAAGTTGCAAAAATAGCGGCGCAGCCTGAGCCGCGCCCGCCTCGTACAGAGCCCGTGGCGAACTGGCTGAGTCGGGCTGCCGAGGGCAGTTATGCGCTGCAGCTGCTGGCGGTGTCGCAACGTCCCGATCTGTTAGAGCTGCGACAGCGCTATCAGCTGCAAGGGGCACTGGCGCTTTATAGCCGTGCGCGCAGTGGTGAGGGGTTGTTTGTCGTGGTGATGGGAGCCTATGCCGATAAAGCAGCGGCGCAAGCGGTTGAAGCAAAACTCCTTAACCGGGAGCTTGCCCCTTGGGTGCGTGATATGGCGACCATTCGTGAGCAGGTTGCAGCAGGTAAATTAATGGCCACCCTTGAGGCGGCAACGCCTAGTAAAGAGGCGGGCAAGGCGGCAGCGCTTCAACCGTCTGCAGCGCCCGCAGCACCACCAGCCTCACCGCCAAGCAGCGCAAAAATAGCGGCAGAGAACAGTGTTAATGCTAATGCCATTCCCTGGGTCTGGAGTCAAAACTCACAGCACTATACGTTGCAGTTGGCGCAGGCGGCGACTGTCGCAGAATTTGCAAGCCTGATAGGGCAGAACGGGGTTGCGGGATCAGCGCGTCTTATTCCGGTAAAACGTGAGGGAAGGCGCTGGTATCTGCTGATTTTGGGCAGTTTTAGTGATCGTGCTGCCGCCGAGCAGGGAAAACGTCAGCTGCAGGGGGTTAAGGCGGCGGTGCAGATAAAAAGCTTCGCGACAATTCAGGATGAACTAGGGCGCTCGACACGGTAGGGCAAAACTGAAAGTGAGCCAGGAGGCGTCACGTTCAATCTTCAGACGACTCTGATAGTTAGCAAGAATAGTGTTGGCAGCATAAAGGCTAAAGCCGAGTCCGGCATGTTTACGCAGGTGGCTAAAGGGCTGCAGCAGTTCATTAATATCAATAATCGCCTGCGGCGCAGTGCAGCTACTGATACGGCAGTCAACTGTTTGCTGTTGCTGCGTTAGCGCCAACTTAATCAGCTTTGCCTTTGGCGGTGGGTCAATCATCACCGCATAGGCGTCAATGGCATTTTTTAATAAAATCGTCCAGATTAACTGCACCATGGTCGCATCAGCACCAATCGCAGAAAGCGGTTGCTGCGGCAGCGGTTGGCCATGGTGAATGGCGACTGCTGCACCGTTAAGGGTGATCTGAATAGCGAGTTTATTAAGACGTTGTTTTTGCGAGTCGATGCTCAGTTGCAGCGCTGTCAGAAGATTGCAGGGTTGGCGTGACTGGTGGCTGTTGTCGCAGACGGCATTTAAGGTGAGCATGACCGTATTCAGACGGTTAAGACCACTTTGCGCAGCGTCAATATCGACATGGAGGCGCTCCTTGGCACCATCATCCGCCTCCAGCCACTGAAGATCCTGACTGAGGATTTCGAGATTGCTCTGGGCAATCGTTAGCGCACTGTTTATTTCGTGCTGCAAACCGGCAAGAAAGTGCTGCAGCGGGGGGTCACCGCCAAGTTTCTGCGTGACTAACTCGCTGATAAAGGGGGTTGCGGGCAAGATTAGCTCGGTTTGCTGAGAATATTTTCTATCTTGTTGTAGAGTTCGTTAAGGTTAACGGGTTTGGTGACAAAGTCTGCTGCATCAAATTTATGGCTGACCAGAATACGATCCAGCGTCGAGTGGGCAGTGACCATAATCACCTTGCTGCGAATATGCCTCTCTTTGAGTTTTTTTAGAAAATCGAGACCATCCAGTTTCGGCATCATAATATCAAGAAGAATCAGATCGACCGGGTTTTTAGCCAGACTCTCCAGTGCCGTTTGCGGCTCGGAGTAGGTCATCACGCGAATATTCTCCTTGGCGGAGAAGAAGCGCTTAAACACATCAAGTATTTCACAATCATCATCGACAATAGCTAGCGTATGCATGGGTTCTCCTGAAGGCGAAGGGTCAGTTATGAATAAAAGGGGTGATTAACGCTATCGGGTGAAGAGTGTCTTCTGTGCGCTGTCCATCATAATATCGCTTTTTTCATCGACAATTTTATCTAAAACGGCATAAACCTGTTTACTGGCATTCTCAATTTTAGCAATCAGATTAACGATTTCACCATTACTGCAGGCGACCTTTCCCTCGGCGCAGAAGGCGGCTAGGATGTTGGCGTTTTCATGAACGGCGGCATGCGGGTTAAGCAGTGTGCCATAGCTTTTGGTTTCACTAAAACTCTCTTTACCGGCACCCTGTTCATACCACTTGCCCAGCCGGCAGTCGTGATGGCTTACTTTTTTAAACTCATGCTCTTCACCAAAAAGCATGGAATAGACATTGGTTTTATAAATGGCATGGTCAATCTTTGCCAGTGAGGTAAAGATAATATCGGCAAGATGCTCCATCTCGAAGATGTTGCGATTGGCGGTTTTGCCAAAGGAGCTAATGTCACTACGCAGCGAGTTAATTAGGGTTTGCGTATCACTGACGACATGGTTGGTCTCATTAATGACCTCCCGCACGCTGTTACTTTCGGCAAGGAGTGTCTGTACCGTCTGATTGATCTGTGCGGTGGCATTCTGGGTCTTTTCGGCAAGCTGGCGAACCTCTTCGGCAACGACCGAAAAACCGCGACCATGTTCGCCGGCGCGCGCCGCCTCGATGGCGGCATTAAGCGCCAGAAGATTGGTTTTGTTGGCGATGCCTTTAATGAGCGTGGTGATGTTAAGAATCGCCTGACTGCTTTGATGTAAGGCATCGGCACTGGAGACTGCTGAACTGGTCTTTTCGCTCAGTACACCCATGCTGCTGGCAGATTGGGTGACCTGTTGCAGAACCTGGGTGGTGGAGGCGGCGGTCTCGGAGGACTCACTCTTTAAATTTTTCAGCTTTTCAAGAAGGACGGAAAAGTTGCGCTGCGTCTCCTTCAAAATGGTAAAAAGGGCGCGGTGGTGACCGGTAAGAATGGGGTGTTCCTGATTGGTATCGAGTACATTCAGGGGCTTAAGGCTATAGAGAATCGCATGACCACTAATCAGATGGCGGGTAAGGGCGTGTTGGCAATCTTTAATAGTAATAAAGGCACTCTTATGGTGCAGCAGCTGTAAAAGCAGATCGGGTGTGGCTATCTGGTGCTCACTGGCGGCACGGTTTTGCCGTAGCAGATTACCGTTACGGTCGCTGACGATGACTGGATCGTCACTGGCAATTAAGAATATTTCGCGTAACTGAGTAAGCTCATCCTCCCGCTGATTCTCTTCCTCACGCCGAATGTTGGCGTCAGCAGCGGCCATTCTGGCACTTTGAGTGCTGGATGCCTGTTGATTGTTAAAAAGACGGGAAAAAATCATAATGCCCCTTAACGTAGTCATCGTAAATATTAAATAGGTAGCTGCCAGTCATGCTATGATTTTACCTATGTGAGGTCAAGTTAAAGTTAAAGTTCATTAGGTGGCGTTCACCGATGCAGTGGTGATAACGGATAAGGGGGGCAGATGGAGACTCAGAGTGACGTAGCAGCGGTACGTCAGACGGTGATGGTTGTTGATGATATTCCTGCCAATATTACCCTGGTCGGGGAGACGCTGCGGGATGATTATAAGGTGATTGCTGCCAGTGGTGGCATACTGGCGATTGAGTTGGTGCAACGTTATCCGCCAGATCTGATTCTGCTCGATATCATGATGCCCGATATGGATGGTTATGCGGTCTGTCGCTGGCTCAAGCAAGATCCGCGTTTTGCGGCGATTCCGGTGATCTTTTTAACCGCCCGTGATGGTAGTGAAGATGAGGTGTACGGCCTTCAGGTGGGTGCGGCGGATTATATTACCAAGCCGCTCAATGCCGCCATTTTACGCAGTCGTATTCGTACCCAGTTTGCCTTAAGTAATGCCTATCGCAAGCTGGATGAGTACCGTCTGCAGCTGGAAAAGCGGGTGGAGGAGGAGGTGGCAAAGCGTCAGCTACAGGAGAAGTTGTTACAACAGCGCTCGCGAATGGCGGCCATTGGCGAGATGATGGATGCTATCGCGCATCAGTGGAAGCAGCCGCTGAACGCGATCTCCATGAATACCCAGATGTTACCGCTAGACTGGCAGGATGGACGTGTCGATGCTGCCTATATTGAGGACTATTTAACACGATTTAATCGTCAGCTGGATCACCTTAACCATACCCTGACGGAGTTTCGTAGCTTTTTTCGACCCGATAAAGCGCTGCAATCGGTTGATTTACGCCAGACGCTGGAGAGTGTTTTACTGTTAATGACGGATGAGCTGCGCAGCCAGCGAATTCACTGTTATCTGCTGCCGCAGCAGGCTGATGAACCGCCGCTGTTGGTTCATGGTATTGCCAATGAGATTAAACATATTTTTATCAATCTGATAGTCAATGCCCGCGACGTTTTTAGCGAACGCCTTAGTGAGTCACGGGAGATCTTCTTTACTTTTAGTCATAGCGAAGCTGCGGTGGTGGTGACGGTTTGCGATAGTGCCGGCGGCATCCCCGAGGCGGTGATACCCCATATTTTTGACCCCGGCTTTACCACGAAGGGGGATCAGGGCGGAAGCGGCATTGGTCTCTATCTCTGTCGCCAGATTGTTAATAAAAATCAGGGGGAGCTAACGGTTGAGAACGGCGAGCGAGGGGCCTGTTTTACCCTTAAGCTACCTCTGCCGGAGCGGCAATTAACTGAGGCAATTTAACTGAGGAAGTTGGCGTCGCCGGAGTTAAGGGCGTGTTAGTTGCTGACCTCATCGTAAATTGCCGCCACCTCTTTTGCAAAGTGGCTAAGCACCTGTTGCCGTTTCACCTTTAGCGTCGGTGTCAGCATGCCGTTGTCAACTGTCCAGGGTTCGAGGGTTAAGGCGACTTTACGAATTTTTGCGTAGGCAGGAAAGCCGTGCAGCTGTTGACGAATGTGGTTAATGATTTGGCTGTGAATGGTTTTGTGGTGAAGGTTTTCAGCACTCATCGGGTCCAAGCCAGCGCGCTGGGCAAAGGCGGGCCAGTTTTCGGCATTAAGCACCACCAGCGCAGCCAGAAAGGGCTGTCCCTCGCCAATCACTAAAACCTGCTCGACTAGGGCGTCATTGGCAATTGCCAGCTCTATATCCCCAGGGGGGATCTTTTCGCCATTGGAGAGGACAAGAATATCTTTAATGCGTCCGGTAATGTAGATATGGCCGTTTTCAATGCGTGCCTGATCGCCGCTATGAAGCCAGCCGTGGTTATCAACCATTTTGGCGGTGGCGGCGTGGTTATTCCAGTAGCCGAGCATCACCCCAGGCCCCTTAATTAACAGCTCGTCACGCTTGCCGATACGCACCTCGACACCGCGCAGCGGCACACCAACGCTTTGGGGATCATTGCGATCCGGTAGGTTAACGCTGACCACCGGGCTGGTTTCAGTCAGGCCATAACCCTGCAACAGGGGGATGCCCAGACCAATAAAGGTGCGGGCTATCTGCTGTCCAAGCGGCGCGCCCCCCGATACCGCAAGGCGTAGGCGTCCGCCAAAGCGGGCGAGGACTTTCTCGCCGACGAGTCGATGCAGCAGTGGCTGGAGTAGCAGGCGCGGGTGCCAGTGGCGACGCTTCTGTTGGTACTCAAAGTGCTGCCAGCCGACGCTAACGGCGTAGTTAAAGATAAGTCGTTTCGTCAGGCTGCCCTGTTGCAGCTGGGCTTGCAGTTTGCTGTAAATGCGCTCAAAAATACGCGGCACCACGACCATTACCGTAGGTTGCAGCGCCGCCATATCATCAGCCAGTTGTGCGACCGAGCGCGAGAAACCGACCGTTGATCCGGACATCATCGGCAGATAGTAACCGGCGGTGCGCTCCAGCGTATGAGAGATAGGGAGAAAGGAGAGAAAGCGATCTTCGCGGTAGACATCCACCATGGTGAGGGCGGCATGGGCAATTGAAAGAATATTGTGATGGCTGAGCATCACCCCTTTGGGGCGACCTGTGGTACCGGAGGTATAGACAATCGTGGCCAGGGTGTGGCCGTCAATTTCGCGAGTGATGAGGGGGGCGTCGCTGGCGGATGGCTGCTGTGGTAGCAGTCGCACCTCGGTGCCACCTCTCTCTTTACTCTCCTCACTCTCCTCAGCACTGCCGTGATGCAGATAGACCCACTGCAGAGCGGTCTCCTCCTTGAGGGTCGGTTGAATGCGCCGCCACCGCGCCGCATCCTGGAGCAGCAGACATTTAACGCCGGCATCCTCAATAATGTAGGCGATATTTTCCGGACGGTCATCGGTATAGAGGGGTATGACAACTAGGCCAAGCCCGAGCGCAGCCTGCTCAAAGACAATCCAGTCACAGCCGTTTTTAAGGCTAATAGCAACCCGATCGCCCGTTTCGAGGGGGAGTTGTTGCAGCGTCTGCTGTAGTTGGGCGACACGGGTCGCTACCGCTCTCCAGCTATAGTGTTGCCACTGGTTCTGCTGGTTATCATACTGAATGTAGGCGCTGCGTTCGGGAGAGCGCTGGCAGCGTTTGGCAAAGAGACCGTGCAGGGTAACGGCGCTTTCACTATTAATAAGGTCTTCGCTATAGTCTGGCATGGCTCCCCCGTGCGGCTTAACAGCGGTTGCTTGCGGTCAGAAGGGGTGGTGATTCAGATATTGGGAACACCGAGGCGGTGCGCGACCTCTTCATAGGCCTCGACAACACCCCCCAGACCCTGACGGAAGCGATCTTTATCCAGTTTTTTGCGGGTATCGATATCCCAAAGGCGACAGCCATCGGGGCTGAACTCATCGCCAAGCAGCAGTTCTCCGTGAAAGCGACCAAATTCGAGTTTGTAATCAACCAGCAGCATCCCGGCCTCTTTAAAGCGTTTGCTGAGGATGGTGTTAATGCGCAAACTGGTCTCCTTCATCGCAGCGATTTCGCTATCGCTCGCCCAGCCAAAGCTGCGAATGTGGTAGTCGTTGACCATCGGATCGTGCAGCGCATCGTTTTTAAGAAAAAACTCAAAGGTCGGGGGGATTAGATCCATGCCATCGGTCACCCCAAGGCGCTTAACCAACGAACCTGTGGCGATATTACGCACGACGCACTCAATAGGGATCATCTCTAGGCGTTTGACGACACTCTCCTCATCGCTAAGCAGCGCAACACGCTGGGTAGCGACACCCTGCTCCTCAAGTTTGCGCATAATAAAGTCGTTAAAGAGGTTGTTAACGCGCCCTTTACGAGCGAGTTGCTCAATGCGCAGACCATCAAAGGCAGAGGTGTCGTTGCGAAAGTGGAGAATCAGCCGCTCGGGATCGGCGGTGGTATAGACAGATTTTGCTTTGCCTTCGTAAAGTTTTTCGAGTCGGGACAACGGTTGCATCATAACTCCTGTAATTGCGTCGGTAATCGGGCAAGTGGGACAAAACGGGCTATTTCAGCCCCTGACGAATGGTTTTCAGAATACGCTCTGCCTGCTCCGGGGTTGCGGCACCCTGAAGACGCACTTCGCTCTGCAGGTTATCGGCGCTCCCTTTAATAATCACCTGCAGCGGGGTGTTAAATGACTGTTTGCCGCCAAAGGTGCTACTAAACCAGCCGGGGCTGCTGTCAATATCATCGAGCAGATTAAGCTCTTCAACATAGTAGATTCCCGCCGCACGGTTACGGTCGTTGATCACCGAGCCGCTGCGATCAAGCGCCATTCCCACCTTGCGCCAAGCGCGATCAAAGTCAATGGGCAGGGTTAGTACGCCACCCTCCAGCGGGTACTCCTGACTGTTCTGATCAATGAGCGCCGGTGGCGTGCGTTCGCCAAGAAAGAGCGCAAGGCGCTGGAGATACTCCGCCTCAAGCGCACTGTCGCGGGGACGTTGCTGCCATGCCGCCTCTTCATGAATGGTCGCTTTGCTGGCGGTACTGGCACCATAGTGGCTCAGGTAGATTTCACTATGGTTATCCACCTGCTCCAGACGCATTCGAAATTTGTCGCGCTGTGGGGTGACAAAGCGTTCATCGTTGCTCTCGTGCCAGTAGGTTTCGATAATGCCGTAGGCGGGGCGGTTTATCGTTAGCTTAAAGCCGGCACGCTCCCAGAAGTTCTCCAGGTGTGGCCAGAGCGCGGCGTCAACCGTAGCGACGCTTAACCAGCGTTCGCTGCCTGAACCCTGTAGCGTAATCCCGTGATAGGCGGGAAGCAGTGCTTCACTTTCGGCGCAGGCGCGGCTGCTGGTGGCGTGACTGTTGTCGGTGGGAATCGGCAGCAGATCGATACCATCCGCCATCACCATTCCCGGGGGGAGTTCCAGCGGTGGCAAACTCTCACCGTTAATGGTTTTGGGCGCAGAGCCGCAGCCAGCCAGCGCTGCGCTCAGGCTGGCAAGAAGCAGAATTGAGCAGGGGTAACGGTATAAGGGGCGCAGAGGAGGTTTGGCGGGGTGCAGGTTTAAGGGTAACTGCATGAGTTAGATCGCTCCGCTTTGCTGCATCGCCTGCTGCAAAGTGGTGCGTTTATCAATAGCCAAGGGTGTTAGCGGCAGACGAATACCGGCGGAGATGAGCCCCATCATGTGCAGTGCCCATTTGACCGGAATCGGGTTTGATTCAAGAAAGAGGTTAGTATGCAGTGGCATTAACTGCTGATTCAGCTGTTCGGCACTATTAAAGTCACCTGCCAGCGCGGCCTGGCAAAGCTGGTGCATCTGGGCTGGCATGACGTTGGCGGTGACTGAAATACACCCTTTGGCACCACGACGAATGAGCTCCATGGTGGTTGCATCATCACCACTATAGACATCCATACGCCCCGCAACCCTGGCAATCAGATCGGTGCCGCGCTCCATATTGCCCGTTGCATCCTTAATGCCGACAATATTTTCAATATCCGCAAGGCGCTCGACAGTGCTGTTAAGCATATCGCAGCCGGTACGACCCGGTACATTGTAGAGGATCTGGGGAATGGCAACCGCCTGCGCGATGGCGCTAAAGTGTTGAAAAAGCCCCTCTTGGGTCGGCTTGTTATAATAGGGCGTTACCAGCAGAGCCGCATCAGCCCCTGCCTTGGCGGCACAGCGGGTCAGGGTGATCGCTTCGCGGGTTGAGTTGGCGCCGGTACCTGCAATCACCGGGATTTTGCCAGCGACCATTTTGACCATCTGCTGAATCACTTCGCAGTGCTCATCCTCGTCGAGGGTTGCCGACTCCCCGGTGGTTCCGACGACGACAATCGCATCTGTTTGCGCTTCAAGGTGGCGTTTAACCAGTCGCTCCATTGCCGGGAAATCGAGCGAACCATCATCGTGCATGGGTGTAACGATAGCGACCATACTGCCTTGAAACATTGCAAACTCCGGCGGATATTTAGTGAGGAGAAGGGCGGCATCAACAGCCTGCCGTAAAAAGCGCTTAATGTTACTTGTGGGGCGGGGTGATGACAAGTAGCGATGCCCTTTAGTCACCGATAAAGTTTACTTCACCCGGGTGGCCGGGGTGTCACTGTCCAGCCGCCACTGCTGACCGTGGGATTAACGCGCCGCAACAAGAGAGGGATCTGAAGTCGTTGCTGGTCGCTAATGCGTCATGGCTGTTTACCGCCCTTTTGTGGCGTAACCGTTACTACTGCCGCGCTCGGTGTCGCTTTCGACAATCGCGTTAAAGGCGTCCTGACTTATATACTTAGGCGTATAGCTGCCGCCATTCGCCGTGAGCTGGCGAATAAAGCTGCGTAAGTGGTTACGCGAACCGAGTTCGAGAGTGCTGTAAACCAGAAGCAGGTCACTGTTGCTGGTCTCGCTGCTTAAGGTTTGCAGATCGTAAATATCGAGATCCTCAATTTCAGCACCCACCTCAAGGGCGGCAGTGAGGGAGGCGCTGCCCTGATTGACGAGGTTGCCATAGAGCGCTTGCAGGTCAGGGTTGCTGAACTGTCCTTCGACATCGACAATCATTGGATCGGCAATGCCATATTTATCAAGCAGCTGTTTGACTGCGGCGGCATGGCTGGCTTCGCTACTGGCGATATTGCTGAAGATTTGCAGGTTGGTCACTTTATAAAGTGCTAGATAGGTATCGCGGGCAAGTTTCTCCTCTTCGCGCATCCAGATAACCCCCTCTGTTTCGGCGCTATTAAGCAAGAGATCGTTTGGCGTTGCAGCAAGCGCTACCTCCAGGCTGCTACCACTGATGGTGGTGTTGCCCTCGGTGTCGACATTGAGCACCTCGTCTGCGGTGCTGTTTGCAGGAGAGGATGTGCTGCCGTTGCTCTGCTCAGGCGGTAGCTGGGTATCGTTACTGTCGCTGTCATCGAGGCAGCCTGCGAGAAGGAGTTGGGTGGTGAGCAGGATAATGACTGCAAAATGCGTTTTCATGATAATCTCCAAATTAAGGGTAACAAATTCATGTGTGGGAAAAATTCCCTCAACAGAAATTAGTTTATGCGGTAAAATTTCCCACGTCAAGTTTTTTGATTGGGGTGAGCGACTGCAGCCAACGACCCTGCAATTCCAAGTAGCAAGGGTATCACCCAAAATCATGGGAAATGGGGGTGGTCGGTGTGAACGCTGGATGGCACTGCGCTGCGGTGCTGTTATCTGGTAAAGTAACGTCCGCTCTTTGGTAAAGGCGATTGGAAACTATTTCACAGGAGTCTATGTCGTGGTAGAGAAGAAAATACGGCAATTTTTAGTGATCTCAGCGTTGAGTCATGATCGTCCGGGCATTGTTGATGCGCTGACCAAGCCGATACGCGAGACGGGAGGCAATATTCTCGATAGTCGCATGACCGTCTTAGGGGGAGAGTTTGCTGCCCTCATGTTGGTCGAGGGGGGGTGGGACACCATTGCCCGTCTTGAGAAGCTGTTGCCCGCGTTGGGTAACGGTATGCAGGTGATGACACGTCGCACCGAGGGGCAGGTGGAGCAGGAGGCGGCGCTGCCCTATATGGTGAATGTCATTGCCCTTGATCACCCCGGTATTGTGAATGATCTGGCCGGTTTTTTTGCCGAGCGTGAAATTAACATCTTTAATCTGGAGACCGACAGTTACAACGCGCCCCATACCGGTAGTCTGATGTTTACCGCCAACATGACGGTGAGTATTCCTGCGAGTTTTTCGATTGTTCAGCTGCGTAACGAGTTTTTAGAGTTTTGTGATTCACTAAATCTTGATGCCATACTCGAGCCGCTAAAAAACTAGTGCTTTGCAGATTTTTGATAAGGAGTCTTTGATGTCGATAGTCATTGGTGACCCTTTGCCCGATCTGGTTGTAGCCGCAACTGGTGGCAAGGAGGTCAATCTGGCGACACTGGCGGGAAAGCCGCTGGTGATCTACTTTTATCCCAAGGACAGCACCCCTGGCTGTACCACTGAGGGGCAGGATTTTCGTGATCTGCTGCCGCAGTTTGCCGCACTGGAGTGCACAATTTTTGGCGTCTCCCGCGATTCGCTAAAGTCCCATGAAAACTTTAAGGAGAAGCAGTGCTTCCCTTTTGATCTGCTCTCCGACAGTGATGAGCAGCTCTGTCAGGCTTTTGATGTGATTAAAGAGAAGAAGAACTACGGGCGTACCTATATGGGAATCGAACGCAGCACCTTTCTTTTTAATCGTGATGGCAAGTTATCCCAAGCGTGGCGCAAGGTGAGTGTCAAGGGACATGCAGAGGCTGTGCTAGCAGCATTAGCTGATTTATAACCTGATTTTATTCAAGGAGTTAACGATGAACAGTAAGCGTCTATACGTGCTCGATACCAATGTTTTAATGCATGATCCGACGGCACTGTTTCGTTTTCAGGAACATGATATCTTTCTCCCGATCACCGTTATTGAGGAGCTGGATAACAATAAGAAGGGTCACTCTGAGGTGGCGCGTAATGCGCGTCAATCGAGCCGCTTTATGGATGACCTGATAGGCGATCTGACACCGGAGGCGATTCGTGCCGGAATTGAGCTTGCGGGTACGGGGCGGGGCGAAGAGGCGCATAAGGTCGGTCCCAGTGGCCGTCTCTATTTTCAGACCGAAGTTTTTACCGATTCCCTCCCCGAATCCCTGCCGGGGCATAAATCCGATAACACCATCCTGAATGCCGTTACCGCCCTGGCAAAGGCGCAGCAGCGTGAGGTCGTACTGGTCTCCAAAGATATTAATATGCGCATTAAGGCCGCCGTGATGGGGCTGCTGTGTGAGGATTACCGCAATGATCAGGTGCTCGATGATGTTGACCTGCTCTATCGTGGGGTGGTCGATCTGGAGGCCTCTTTTTGGGAAGAGCATGACAAGGCGATGGAGTCATGGCAGGAGGCGGGGCATACCTATTACCGTTTTCAGGGGCCGGGAATTAGTAGTTGGTACGCCAACCAGTTTATCTCCATTGCCGGCGATCCCCCTTTTGCAGGGGTGGTCAAAAGTGTTAAAGGTGAGGAGGCGACGGTTGAGCTGGTCAGGGACTTTAGCAACAGCAGCCACAATGTCTGGGGGATCACCGCCCGCAATCGCGAACAGAATTACGCACTGAACCTGCTCATGGATCCCGAGGTCGATTTTGTCACCTTGGTCGGCCAGGCGGGAACCGGTAAAACGCTGCTGGCCTTGGCGGCAGGTTTGGCGCAAACGCTGGAGAAGAGCCACTACAGTGAAGTAATTATGACCCGAGTCACGATTCCGGTGGGCGAAGATATCGGTTTTCTCCCCGGCACCGAGGAGGAGAAGATGACCCCCTGGATGGGGGCGTTAATGGATAACCTTGAGGTGCTGACGCAGTCGGAAAATGATAGCGACTGGGAGCGTGAGGCGACCAAGGAGCTATTGAATAAACGGATTAAGATTCGCTCATTAAACTTTATGCGCGGCCGCACCTTTCTCAACAAGTTTATTATTATTGATGAGGCGCAAAATTTGACCTCAAAACAGATGAAGACCTTAATCACCCGCGCTGGCCCGGGCACCAAGGTGATCTGCATGGGGAATATTGCGCAAATTGATACCCCGTTTCTTACCGAGACCAACTCCGGCCTAACCTATGTGGTGGAGCGCTTCCAGAAATGGGAACATAGTGGCCATATCACCCTAATGCGTGGCGAACGTTCACGGCTGGCTGATTTTGCTTCGCAGGTGTTGTAGTTTTTACCCCGCACTTTTAAGGAGGACGGATCGCTTCGGTTTTACCCCTCCTGCGGTTGCGAAAAAGAGAAGGTGGTATAGCGGGAGACCTGCAACTGACTGACGGGTAGGGTGGCGGCAATCCCTGCTTTGCGTTTCAGTTGTTGCCAGAACTGTTGTGGTTGCGGCAGTTGTTGCCAGACTGAGGGCAGAAAGGTGGCGCGGGCGCTGCCGGCAGCGACAATTAAACCATCGATATGGGGGCGAAGCTGCTGCAGCAGATCGGCTTCATTACGAAAGGTTAGGGGCGTATCGGGGCTTAACAGTGAGATGTTAATCTTCAGCGCGGCAAACTCCGCCACCGTAAGCGGTGGAAAGCGGGGGTCGTGAAAGGCGGCGGCAGCGGCGTTAGCGCGTACATCCTCCGCTAACGGGCGATGTGGGGTGAGGCAGCCGATGCAGCCGCGCAGCTGCTCCGTCAGGGTTAGGGTGACAAAGGTGGCAGCGGGCTGCTGCAAGGTAGCCATTTCGCTGGCGGATGCGAGCGGGTTCTCTTTTGTTAGCGGCTGGTTTAATTCGCTAGCGATGGCGTTGTGGGCGATAGCCAATAGCAGTTGCTGCTGTGATTTGGTGAGCATAAAGCGTACTCCCTCGGTGGAAGAGTCGGTGAGTGGTCGGCAGTTCATTATAGTCGAAGGTGGTTTTATCGTTTCCTCTCTCTGTCGCCATGAGTTTGCTGGTATATTTGCCGCGCATGGCATAGTGGCTTTGGCTAAGCGGCAACGACCATGTGCGACAGGGAATTTATAACAACGGTTTACAGGTGGGTGGTCGATGGCGGGTAATGCATTTATGCAGCAGTTTCTTAAGGCAGGGCTAGTCGATGAGAAACGGCTGCATCAGCTCGGTAAGGAGCAGCAGAAACAGAAAAAACAGCCGCAGCAGCAGCAACAGCAGGATGCGGCGCGGGCGAAGCTGGCGGCTGCACAACGTGAGAAGGCGTTGCAGGATGCCGAGCTGAATCGTCAACTGCACGAGAAACAGCGTAAACAGGCTGTCGCCGCAGAGATCCGTCAGTTAATCGATGCGCATCAGATAACCATTGTCGCGAGTGATACCCCCTTTTACTTTACCGAGGCGGGTAAGATTAAGCATATCTATCTTCAGGAGCAGCAGCGCCAGCAGGTGGTCGCGGGGCAACTGGCGATTAGTCGCCGGGCGGGTCGTCATGTGCTGTTGACGCTGGAGATTGCCGCGAAGATTTTGCAGCGTAATCCCGACTATCCGATGTTAATCCTGGTACCTGAGCAGAATCAGACGGCGGCAGTGGATGATCCTTATGCAGATTATAAAATTCCTGACGATCTGATGTGGTAGCGGGGGGATTAAAATGGGGGGATGGGGTTGTCCGCATGAGTTTGCGGGGAAGTGTCAGAAAATAGAGAACCGCCCCTGCGATCCGGGGATGAAAGGGTGCGTTCTTGCGGGACGTTTTATCTTTAGTAATGCAGAAAAAAACCGTCCGAGTGGCGTAAAACGGCGCAGCAGCAGTGGTGCCAGGCTCGAAGAGAGCAGGGAGCAAGATCACCGTTCGTCCACAGAAGTTGAGTAACAGGATAATAATGGAAGAGATAAAGCTTTTTTTTGAGTCGGTAAACCTTCCCGCAGAAGATATTGAGCTGATTATTCGCTCGCTGTTACAGGTGTTGCTGTTATTGGCCTCGGCGGTCTTTTCGGGTTCAGAGACCGCGCTCTTCTCTTTAAGTCGTGTTGATCTGCAGCGTTTGCGCCAGACCCGTCACCCCACTTCAGAAACAATTCACATGATGCTCGATGAGCCACGGCGACTGATTATCTCCATTCTTTGTGGTAACGAGCTTGTCAACATCGCCTCGGCGGTAAATATGACCGGTATCCTGCTGCTGCTCTTTGGCACCGATGATGTTGGCTGGCTGAATATCCTGATTATGGTGCCGCTGCTGCTGCTGGTGGGGGAGGTGACGCCCAAGACGATTGCCGTCAGCTATCCGCTTATCTTCGCCAGCAATGTGACCGCCAATATATTGCCCCGCTGGATTGTCTTTATTACCCCGCTGCGCGAGGCAGTGCGTTTTGTCGCCGACCGGGTGACAACCATGGTGGTCGGGGAGAATGTCAATCGTGAGAATATTCTCCAGCCGGATGAGTTGCGCAGCCTGCTTGAGGAGGGTGAAGAGCGGGGGGTGATCGAAGCGACGGAACGGGTGCTGATTGATAATTTGCTGCAATCAGCGGAAACCGATATTTCGCGAATTATGACCCCCAGTCCCAGCGTTCTGTTTCTCGATGCAGATCTTCCCGTAGATGTGCTAATTAATGAGTTTCGCCAGCTGCGTCACCCGCGCGTACCGGTCTATCGCGGCCACTGGGATAATGTGATCGGTTTTGTCCACTCCGAGACGATTCTCAAGCTGGTGAGCGGTGGTGGTGACCTGTCACAGGTCACCCTAGAGATGATTATTAAGCCCGCCCACTTTGTGCCGCCAACAAAAAAGGTCGATGAGATGTTCGACTATTTTCAGCACCACAATACCCGTATTGCCATTGTTCTCGGTGAGTATGGTGAGGTGCTTGGGGTGGTGACCATGAAGGATGTGTTGACCTTTATTTTTGGCGAAATTTCCAGCAATAGCTCGGTAAAAAATTACACGACCGGGGAGGGTGGTAAGGGCTTTATTGTTGCTGGAGATATGCGTTTGAGCGATTTTTACCATATCTCCAACTACGACTTGGCAGATACGGTGATGACGACCATTGGCGGTCTTGCTTTTCGTCTTTTTGACCGCTTGCCGGGGGTGGGTGATAAAGTCTCCCACGAGGGCTACGAGTTTGTTGCTCTTGAGGTGAAGGGGCTGCGCATTAGCAAGCTGCTGGTTCGCGATAACGATCGGGAGGGGCGCTCTGAAGTTGCCGAAAGTGTGTTGCCAGAGAGTGAGGTGGGTAGCAGTGATGCGGAACACCAAGATGGCAGCAGCGCAGAAGCGTCAGCTGTATCGCGTCACAAGGAGGGCGAATAATGGAGTTTGATCTGGTTTTAGAGCTGTTACTGCTATTTTTCTTTCTTTTTCTGAAGGGGCTCTTCTCGGGTTCGGAAATAGCCATTGTTAATGCGGACAAGCTGAAGCTGCGTCATAAGGCAAAAATGGGCGACAGAGGGGCAGCACTGCTGTTAAAACTGTATAAAAACCCCGATGTCATTTTAGGCACAACGCTGGTTGGTACCAATATTGCCACGGTGACGATCTCGACACTGGGCGCACTCATCTTCTTTGATCTGCTGGGCACCAGTGGCGAGCTGGTTTCGGTGCTAATAATGACCCCGATCTTGCTGATTTTTGGTGAAATTGTGCCAAAAAGTATTTTTCAGCAAAATGCGGATCAGATAGCATCACGGGTCATCTATATTCTCCGTTTTGCGTCACTGATATTCTATCCGGTGATCTTTGTCTTTAGTCGCTTTGCCCGCTTTTTTGCCCGCATTGTTGGGGGCGGGACGATACCGAATAATATGTTTATTACCCGGGAAGAGATCCGCGTTCTCCTGGATTACTCGGAATCGAGCAGTGATCCTTCGAAAATAGATCGCAAGCGGGTACGACGGATTATTCGTTTTGCCGATACCACCGTAGGCGAGGCGATGATACCGCTGGCCGATGTGGTCGGTTTTAATGAGGTACGTTCGATGAAGGAGGCGGTACGCACGGTGCTAAAATTTGGTTATAACCGTCTGCCGATCTATCGCGGCAATTTAACCAATGTCAAAGGTCTGTTGACCCTCAGTACCTGGGATTTAATGGATCCGGATATTGGTGAAAAACCGATGGCCGACTTTATTGCCGAACCGCTCTATCTATCACCGAAACAGACAATTGATCATGCGCTGCCGCAGCTCCAGGCGCGTGATGATCATATGGCGATTGTCGTCGATGAGTTTGGCTCAGCGATTGGCATTCTCACCATGGAGGATGTCTTTGAAGAGGTGGTCGGAGAGATTAACGTAGGTTATGATTTTGACGAGTACCACCCGAAGCAGCGTACTTTCATTATTCACGAGAGCGAAAGCTCGCATTTAATGAGCGGACGTACACCGATCTCCGAGGTAAATGATATTCTTTATGCGCATTTCCCGGTTGAGGAGGCGCATACCGTCGGGGGGTTGGTGGTGAGTCGTTTGCGTCATATTCCTAAGGAGGGTGATTATGTTGATGAAAAAGGGTATCGCCTGACCGTGGTCGAGGCGGATGCGCGTTCAGTGATTAAGGTACGGGCCGAGCAAATTTAGCAGCATTGCCGACAGGATTTTAGGGGGAGTCAGTATGGAGAAGGGTAGTGAGTGATAATAATCGTCGTCATTTTCGTCGGGTTGATTTTGATGCAGGGTGTCGGGTCGCCTCTTTTGGAGTGGAGCATGACTGTGAGTTGAGTGACATCTCTCTGCGTGGTGCGCTGGTACGAACCCCGACCACGTTACGTTTTAAAAGCGGGCAGCCTTGCCGCCTCTCTATCTGTCTTGCAGACAGCGATATTGTGCTGCTCTTTGAGTGCGAGGTGACCCGGGTTGACGAGCATTACATGGGGTTTCGTTTTGTCGCTCAGGACTTGGACTCATTTACCCATTTGCGCCGTCTGCTGGAGGTCAATATAGCCGATCCGGAAATATTGAATCGCGAATTTAGCTCTTGGAGCGGCATGGGTGAAAATTAATAGCCAGCATGCCATTGATGAACTGATAGCCAATATTCATCATAAAGATTTAGTAAAGGCACGCTTGGTTCTTGAACACTTTAATCAATTTTCAGAGGCGCATCAGCGTCGTGCCCTGTTTGAACTTAATAGGTGCGATGTTGCCATTGCCGTCCCCTTAATGGTCTTTCTGCTGGTGCGTTTTGCCCAGATTGCGCGTGAGTACCCGACCCTGAAGGAGTTGGTAGAGGATAAGGTTAAAGCAAGTCATGACCTTATCTATCAATACCTGCAGTGGGAAGTCCCCGAACAGTGGTATTTTATTAAACTGGCGGGTGATTTGAAGATTGCCGGCGCGGTTCCTTTTTTGACTAATCTTTTAACCAGCAGCGCCGATGATGAGGTGATTAAAATAACCTTAACGGCGCTGGGCGATATTGGCGCGACCTCGGCAATTAGCAGTATTGGTGAACTGCTCTACAGTGCCGATGTGGATGTCGCTTTTACCGCCGTGCAGACCCTGAACCAGCTTGGCTATGAGACGGCAAAACCTTATCTGGCTAACGCCCTGGGGCGTGATGAGAGCACCGATTTGGTGATTCTTGACATCTTTGCGCGACAGGCCGATGAGTTTACGGTGGAACAGTTAAGTTTAACCATGGCGCGTGCTTCTGCCCCAGTGCGTAACTACTGCAAAAAACTGTTGGTGAAGCTGGGGGAGTGGGCGGTTCCCAAGCTGCTTGAAAATCTCGCTAGCAATGATGTCGATCTACAGATTCACTCGCTCAATGTGTTGCAGGATATTGGCAGCGTTGAGTCACTGCAAGCGGTGCGGCAGTTGGTGTTAAGTCAGCCGCGCAACGCCAATGTCCGCTTTGCTGCCTTCGAGGCGCTGGCGGCACTGCCGTTGCGCAAAGGGGATTTTATCTGGTCCAGTGGATTAACCGATAGTGACAGCAATGTTCGCATTGCGGCGGCGCGGGCGGTGGATCACAGTTTTGATGAGCGCATCGCCAGTGGCGTGCGTCATTTGGTGTCGCGTGGGGATCAGGAGTCAGAGAATCTGCTTGTCGCGATTCTCGATAGTCAGTCACAACGGCTTTTTCTCGATCTGGTCAAGCATCAGATAGCGATAAAGTCAATTGTCCACTATCTGGCGACGCAGGCACACGCTGATCTGCGTAGTTTCTTCCTTCAGGTGCTGCTTGAGGGGGGGTATGAGACGCTTGCCGAGGAGATTGTTGCCGCGGAGTCGGTCGCAGTGGCGGTTAAAGAGAAGATCTGTGCGGTGGATGACTCGCGTATGATTCTTAATATTTATCGCAGCACCATTAACGCGCTGGGTTATGAACCGGTGCTTTTTCAAAATCCTGAGGATGCGCTGGTGTGGTTGGCAGGTGAAAAGCCAAAACTGGTCTGTACCGACCTGAATATGCCGGAGATGACCGGCATCGAGCTGTCACGGGCGATTCGTGGTCGCTATCAGTCGCAGCAGTTACCGATCATTATGGTCACCACCCAGGATGATAAGGCTGATAATCGGGCCGCCCGTGCGGCGGGTGTCGATTTAATAATTCATAAACCGTTTGATCGCCAGAAACTGGCGCAAGCTTTTAGTCAGGTCAGCCCGTAACTGTAATATGAATGAGGATTAGCTATGTCTGATTTTGAAGATGACGAAACCTTGCAACTCTATATCGAAGAGTCAAAGGATCACCTTGAAAGTATTGAGAGTGATCTCCTGCAGATAGAGCAGCAGGGGGCGAACATTGATGAGGATCTCGTTAATAAAGTGTTTCGCGCAGCACACTCGATAAAAGGGGGTGCGGGCTTTCTCGGCTTGGATAATATTAAGGATTTAGGTCACAAGGTTGAAAATATCCTCGATAAAATTCGCCAGTTCGAGTTGGTGCCAACATCGGATGTGGTGAGTGTTGTGCTTGAGGCTTTCGATTATTTGGGTGAGTTGCTGGATAACTCCGCCAATAGCAATAGTCTCGATATTAGCGATCACGTGCAACGTCTTAATGCGCTGTTAGAGGCGAGTGCGGGTGAGCCTGAAGTGGCGGTAACCCCTGCGGCGGTGGATCTTCCTGAGAGCGGGGCGAGCGACACCCCTTTTGAGCTGTCGCAGTATGATCTGGTGGCTGCCCGCCGTGGTGGCAAGGATATCTACATCATTCGTTATGATGATGTGGTTAAAGATCTTGGGCAGCAGGCGCAGGCCATTGAACCGCTGCGGATGACGCTGGAAAATAGTGGGGTTATTCTCGATCTGGTGGTCGGGCAGCAGCAGAGCAACGATGGCTCCTATCCGGTTTGGGTATTGCTGGCGACGATTATCGAACCCGCTATTTTGGGTATTGCCTTAGGTATTGCAGAGGAGAGTTACCAGTTAGTTGAGGCCGCCGCAGAGAGCGAAGGTGACAGCCATTCGGTTGCGCCGCCAGCGGCTGATGCGGATGAGTTTGGCTTGCTTTCGGCGATTACCGCAGCAACCGCACTGCCCGTGGCACCACCACCTGTGGTGAAGTCTGCTGCGCCTGCCCCTGTGGCGGCAGCAAAGCCGACGCCCGTGGCAGCGGTGAAGTCGCCAACGGCAACGGCTGTGTCAGCAGCGGCAAAGCCTGCGGCAGTTAGCAAGCCCGGCAAGGCGGCTAGGGGAGAGGAGAGTGCCGAGGATGAGGGCAAGGCAAATGTGACCGCTATGGAATCGCTGCGGGTCAACGTGAGTGTTCTTGATCAGCTGATGAATCGTGCTGGAGAGCTGGTATTGGCACGCAATCAGTTGCTGCAGGCGTTGGATACCCAGGATCCGCTAGGTATGATTGCCGCAGGGCAGCGCATCGATATGGTCACCTCCGAGCTGCAGGAGGCGATTATGCTAACTCGCATGCAGCCGGTCGGGAATATCTTTAACAAGTTCCCCCGAGTGGTGCGTGAGTTGTCGCGCAAGCTGAATAAAGAGATGGAGCTTGATATTGAGGGTAAAGATGTCGAGCTGGACAAAACGATTATTGAAGGGCTGGGTGATCCTCTAACGCACTTGGTGCGTAACTCCTGTGATCATGGCATTGAGATGCCCGATGTTCGTCTTGGCAAAGGAAAAGCGGCCTGTGGACGTATTACCCTGCGCGCCTTCCATGAGTCGGGACAGGTGATTATCGAAATTGAGGATGACGGCAAGGGGCTCGATGCCGATAAACTCGCCGCCAAGGCGCTGGAGAAGGGACTGATTAACCAGAATCAGGCTGACACCATGACCACCAATGAGAAAAATGCCCTGATTATGATGCCCGGTTTTTCAACGGCCGAGCAGGTGACCGATGTTTCGGGTCGCGGTGTTGGTATGGATGTGGTCAAGACCAACCTCGACAAGTTAGGCGGTGAGATAGAGCTGCTTTCCGAGATCGATAAAGGGAGCATTATTCGGATTAAGCTGCCTTTAACCTTGGCGATTATCCCCAGTCTGTTAATTGAGGCGTGCAAGGAGCGTTTTGCCCTGCCACAAATTAACGTGAGTGAGATTATTCGTGTGAATGCTGCCGATATTCGTGAGCAGATTGACAAGGTGGGGGGTGCCGATGTGTTAACTCTGCGTGGCGAGCTAATTCCCCTGCTGCAGCTGAATAATGTGCTCGGTATTCAACAGCGCTTTTATAACAGCCGAACCGGACGTTTTGAACAAGATCGGCGCAAGGGGTTGGCGGATGAGCGCCTCTTGCAGATAGATCAGGATGAGGATCTGACCCCTGATGATCGGCGGGATCTGCAGGGGGTGGATATTCAGATTATCATTCTTCACGCTGGGCAGTTCCGCTACGGTATGGTGGTTGATGCGGTGCAGGATACCGTTGAGATAGTCGTTAAACCGATGGGGCGCAACCTGAAAAACTTTAAGGTTTATGCGGGTGCAACGATTATGGGCGATGGTCAGGTGGCACTGATTCTTGATGTCGCGGGGTTGGCAAGTCAGGCGGAGCTAAGTAATTTAAGCGAGTCTGATCTGAACCAGCTGCTTGCCCGCAAAGAGAAAAAAGAGGTTGATCCGGGTGCGGTTCTCCACTCCCTGCTGCTGTTTCGTAACGCCCCCCACGAACACTGCTGCGTATCGCTGCCCCTGGTGGAGCGTATCGAGGAGGTTGAGGTCACCGATATTGAGATTCGCGGTGGTAAAAAGGTCATTCAGTATCGCGGCAGCAGTATGCCGGTCTATGCCCTTGAAGAGGTGGCGAATGTCGATATGCTGCAGGAGTCAGAGGCGCTTGCGGTCATCATCTTTAAGGTGCGTGGACATGAGTTTGGCCTGTTGGCGTCACAACCCCTAGAGATTGTGCAGTTAAATATCAATCTTGATGAGTCCACCCTAAAACAGCCGGGTATTAGTGGTTCCAGTATTATTCGTGGTGAGACCACGTTAATGTTTGATGTTTTTGATTTCTCAAAAATTCTTAATCCGGCGTGGTTTCAGTCAACACATCACACGGCGATATCGGCGGTTAGTGATGATGGCAACACCTCATCCCATACCACTGGCCCGTACATTATGCTTGCGGAAGATTCACGCTTCTTTCGTGATCAGGTGCGCCATTTTATTGAGGAGCATGGCTACCATGTCGTGGAGGCGGAGGATGGGGCGCAGGCATGGGATTACCTTAACGCCAATCCGCAACAGCTGGCACTCCTGGTGACCGATATTGAGATGCCCAATATGAATGGTTTTGAGCTAACCCGAAAAGTTCGCCAGGATAGCCGTTTTAATCAAATACAGATTATCGCCCTGACCTCGCTTGCCGGTGAGGCAGATGTGGCGAAGGGGAAGGCTGCCGGGGTGGATGATTATCAACTGAAGCTCGACAAAGAGCAGTTGCTTAAGAGTATTGTCCAGCGCATTCGTCAGCCAGAGGCATAACGGTAAACAGGATAAAGTGATGAGTATACAGAGTAAGGCAGGCAGCAAGCAGGAGGAGAAGTTACAGATCTCCACATTCAGTCTTGGTGAGACCATCTGCGGCATTGATATCAGTCTGGTGCAGGAGATTAATGATAACACCCGTTTTACCGGCGTACCGCTGGCACCGGAGTATATTCGTGGCATTATGAATCTGCGTGGGCAGATAGTGACCGTTGTTGATTTAAGTCAGAAAATCGGTTTTAGCGCGATAAAACTAACACCCAAAAGTCGGGTGATTATTGTCAGTGCCTATGGTGAGAATACCGGGTTGCTGGTAGATAAAGTTGCTGATGTGATTGTGGTTGAGCGTAGCCGGATTAAATCGGCACCCTCCAACATTAATGGCATTCAGGGCGACTATATTCGCGGTATCATTCAAACTGACCACAGGGAACTGGTGGCGCTGTTGGATGTGAATACCATTTTACAGGAAGTTTAAGCATGCCCATTAAAGTATTGGTGGTTGATGACACGATACTCTACCGTTCGGTCATTAGCACCATTCTCAAACAGATCCCCGATATTGAGGTGGTCGGCAGTGCAAATAATGGCAAAATCGCCTTAAGTTATATCGAAAAACTTAAGCCCGATCTGCTAACGCTTGATATTGAAATGCCCGAGATGAATGGTCTTGAGGTGCTCGCTGAGATAAAGCGTCGCCAGCTTAACGTCGATTGTATTATGGTGAGCGCCTTTACCCAGACGGGCAGTGAGGCAACCATACAGGCTTTGGAGGCAGGCGCCTTTGACTTTATAACCAAACCGAGTCAAGGAACCTCCGGTGATAGCCGTGAGGAGCTCACCAGGCAGTTACAACAGGTGATTGCTAACTATCGCCACCGTTATCGTCGTCTGTTGGAGCAGCAGTCGCCGAGTAGCAAACCGCGCACGACTGCTGCGGGCACCCCCGCGACGACGCCCTCATCCTTTAAAGCCGCTGCGTCTCCTTTTGTCGCACCGCGTTTGGCGGCGGCAGCGCTGCGGCCGCAGCGGGCGCAGATTATCACCATCGGCATCTCCACTGGTGGGCCTAACGCCCTAGGCGTCCTGTTACCTAGGCTGCCGGCAGATCTCGGCGTTCCCGTGCTGATTGTGCAGCACATGCCGCCCGTTTTTACCCGCACGCTGGCGGAGAGTCTTAATCGTAAATGCGAGTTGCGGGTTAAAGAGGCAGAGGCGGGTGAGGCGCTGGAGCGTAACACCGTCTATATCGCGCCGGGGGGGAAGCAGATGGGCGTTAATCGGCAGCGGTTGATTACCGTGACTGACGATCCGCCAGAGAATAACTGTCGTCCATCGGTTGATTACCTGTTCCGTTGTGTCGCCACTGAGTATGGCGGCGCGGTGGTTGCGGTGGTAATGACCGGTATGGGGAGTGATGGCAAGTTGGGCATGCAACAGTTACTTGCGAAAGGGGCACGCACCATTGCCCAGGATCGTGACAGTTCGACGGTCTATGGAATGCCTAAGGCGGTGATTGAGGCGGGGTTGGCGCAGGTCGTCGTCTCGCTGGATCAGCTTGCCGATGTGTTAACCAAGAGTGTATAGAGCGTAATGGCCATTTCCAGTGAAGAGATTACCACGCTCTCCCAGTTTATCTTCTCTATTTCCGGGATCTATCTCGAGCCGAGTAAAGGTTATCTGCTGGAAACTCGTCTTAAGCCGCTCTTGGTGACGCACGGTTGCGACAGCTATATGGCGTTACATCATCGCGCCACCGCTGATGGCAGTGGCAAAATTGCCAACGCGCTACTGGAGGCGATGACCACCAATGAGACCTATTTTTTTCGTGATAACGTCCCTTTTGAGCTGTTACGCAACAAGATATTGCCGGATTTAGTGGATGCCCGCAGCCGCCAGCGGCAGGGCGGCCGAATACCCTTGCGGATCTGGAGCGCCGCAAGTTCGACGGGGCAGGAGGCCTACAGTATTGCGATAACCCTGCGTGAGTTATTGCCCAATTTAGAGAACTTCGACATCTATATTTTAGGGACAGATATTTCCGATAAAGTGGTCGCGCAGGCAAGTTACGGGCGTTATAACAAGTTTGAGGTGGAACGTGGCCTTGATGCCCAACTGCGGCAAAAATATTTCGTCGCTCAGGGAGATGAGTGGCGCATTCGTGATGAGTTGCGGGTGATGGTCCAGTTTAAAAAATTTAATCTAATGCAGCCCTTTGATTCCCTTGGCGGACGTTTTGATATTATTTTCTGCCGTAATGTCGCTATCTATTTCAATCATGGTGACAAGATGCGACTCTTTCAGAAAATGAGCAAGGTTTTGCAACCGGATGGCGTGCTGATTGTCGGCGGTTCGGAAACCTTAAGCACGATTGCCCCCGATTTTGAGGTAAAGCGTTATCTGCGGGGGGTCTTCTATCAACTAAAGGGGCGTAGTGCCGTCGCAGCAACGGCCGTCGCACCGAGCGTGCCGCCGCAGGCGGCGGCAATTGCCCCTAAAGTGGTGCCGCGAACACCGCAACTGGGCGGTGTGTTGGCGCGGGTTGTCGAGACCGCACCCGTTAGCGGCGTGGTGGCTAAAACGTTACGGCAACCCCCGCACCCTGATGTGGCCCCCTTAAAGGTGCAAAAAACGCCGCTGGTCGCTCAGGTTACCGAGAACAGAGCTAATCAGGAGAAGCCGCCGCTGCCACCTGCGATGGCAGTGAGTCTGTTATCAGCGCTTGGTAAAAAGCAGCAGGAGGGGCGTGATGGAGGACAAGCCGCTGCTGCCCCGCTGTTATCGCCGCAGAAGGGCCCAGCGGTGAATAGGCGTTCGTTTCAGGAGCAGTTGGCATCCCAGCAGCCGCGTCACCCAAAAGAGAGCGCTGCCGCAGAGAGTGTGGCTGATTGCAGCGGCGGTTCCCTCCTAGAGAGGGTGGCGCAGCGTGGCAAACAGCCAAAGAAAAAGTAGCGGTTAAAGTGCGGTGCTGACGCTCAGGAGAATATTTTTTTAATTTTGGAGGTGAGCGTGTCGGGGGTAAAGGGTTTGACAATAAAGTTGCTTACCCCGGCTTTAACCACTTTTATGACATTGGAGGACTCCGCCTCGGCGGTCACCATCAAAAAGGGTGTGGTTTTAACCCCCTCCGTTTCACGAACCTTAATCAGTAACTCCAGACCATCCATTTTTGGCATATTCCAGTCACTAACAATTAGACCAAAAGGGTCTCCCTCTTGGTGTGCCTTGGCGATTAGCGCCCATGCCTTGGCACCATCTTCAGCCTCGGTGATATTGGTAAATCCCATTTGTGCCATGTTTTTTGAGATGATTTTGCGCATGGTCATCATATCGTCAACAACAAGCACCTTCATTGAATAATTTATTGCCACTGGGTTCCTCCACAAATGGTTGGATTAAGACTGCAATAGACAGCTTGTTCTGCCTTTAATAACAGGTTAACGCCCTATTTTTCTGATAATCTATGTGATTTCAGAGTAACGGCTCTTCATAATTTAACTCTAAGTAAAAGTTCCCCAGTTTGGAACTCATCGGCACGATAATAGTGGTTGCAGAGGCTTGGGCGTTTAGCTCAAGATTATTACCATAGACCGAGGTGGGAATAGACATTTCAATAAAAAAACCGACCTGGGTAAGGCTCGCTTTGGCACCACCCATGGTGATATTGCACACCTCCATACCGACATCAGCAACATCATCGGAAAAATGGGTAAACTCCTCCATCATCATGGCGCCGGCTGACTTCAGGTAGGTGGGCATCGGCCAGGAGAGAATCAGGTTGCCGCGAAAATCGACTGTTTTATCACCGTTTTTATAGCGTCCGGTGATTCCCATAATAGAGGTGTAGTCGGTTTGAATACCAAGCCCCTGCTTCTTGTAGAGCGCTCTGCCTTGGGTGAGTTCGGTGGACATCATCGTGCTGTAGAGATCTTTAAGCGAGTCAACAAATGGCTTGGTAAAGGCCAGGTAACGCTGATTAAAAGTCTCCACCGAACAGATCTCCTACCTACTTAAGTTAGCGTGATTATGGTGAAAAGAGAGGTAGAAAGCAACACTCATGATGGTAACCGTTCAGACCCCCACTACTTTTGCTCCCTCTCCCCTCGGGAGGGTTGGGGTGAGGGTAAACAAGCAGGGCGTCTGAACGGTTACTCATGATGAGTTATCTCATGCATCTCTCTGTTGTACACACGGGCAGACACTCTCTTGCTGAATGCGGGAGATAAATAGCTCTTTTGTTACCCTTTAGTCGGCGTTGCGACTGGCACGTTTGCGGTCATGCTCGTTAAGGTGCATTTTGCGAATGCGAATATGGTTGGGGGTTACCTCAACAAGTTCATCATCATCAATAAACTCCAACGCCTGCTCCAGCGTCATGTTAATCGGCGGCGACAGAATAAGGTTCTCATCCGTGCCCGCAGCGCGAATATTGGTGAGCTGCTTAGCCTTTAGCGGGTTGACGATGAGATCATTGTCGCGGGAGTGAATGCCAACCACCATCCCTTCGTAAACCTCGATACCGTGGCCGACAAAGAGGCGTCCCCGCTCCTGAAGGTTAAACAGGGCGTAGGCGAGTGCCTTGCCACTGCCGTTGGAGATCAGAACCCCCTTTTCACGCAGACCAAAGTCTCCCTGTTTTATCGACCCGTAGTGGTCAAAAATGCTGTAGAGCAAGCCGCTCCCCTGGGTGGCCGTGAGAAATTCGGTACGAAAACCGATAATCCCACGGCTAGGAATAATATAGTCGAGGCGCACCCGCCCTTTACTGTCAGGAACCATATCCTTAAGGTCGCCACCACGCTGTCCGAGGCGCTCCATGACCGTGCCCTGATGCACCTCTTCAATATCAACCGTCACCTGCTCGTAGGGCTCCTGACGTTCACCACTGACCGGATCGGTGCGAATAATGACCTCAGGACGTGAAACACCCAGCTCGAACCCCTCACGGCGCATCGTTTCAATCAAAATCGAAAGGTGCAGCTCGCCACGACCCGAGACACGAAACTTGTCAGAGTCATCGCCAGCCTCAACACGCAGCGCCACGTTATGCAGCAGTTCGCGTTGCAGACGTTCGGAGATCTGCCGCGAGGTGACATATTTGCCATCGCGTCCGGCAAAAGGCGAGGTGTTGACCTGAAAGGTCATACTCACCGTGGGTTCATCAACCGAAAGGGGGACCATGGCCTCTACCGCATCAGGATCGCAAATGGTGTCAGAGATGCGCAGCTCCTCAATGCCGGTGAAACAGATAATATCGCCGGCATGGGCTATCGGCACCTCAATGCGCTCAAGGCCGAGAAAACCTAAAATTTGTAAAATACGACCATTGCGACGCCGTCCTTTCTCGTCGACGATGGTGACTTTGGTATTGGTTTTCACCTTGCCACGGGCGATACGACCGATACCAATCACCCCGACATAGCTGTTGTAGTCAAGTTGACTCACCTGCATCTGAAAGGGATCTTCAGGCTCGACCTGTGGCGCATGCACATATTTGACAATCGCCTCAAAGAGGGGTGTCATGGAGCCGCTGCGCAGCTCAGGGTCTTCACTGGCATAGCCGTTAATGCCTGAAGCATAGATGACCGGAAAGTCAAGCTGTTCATCGGTGGCACCAAGGCGGTCAAAAAGATCAAAGGTTTGATCCAGTACCCAGCTGGCGCGAGCGCCGGGCTTGTCGATTTTATTAATAACGACAATCGGATGTAGTCCGCGCGATAGCGCTTTTTCGGTGACAAAACGGGTTTGTGGCATCGGCCCCTCTTGGGCATCTACCAGCAGCAGAACCGAGTCCACCATCGAGAGCACTCGTTCTACTTCGCCGCCAAAGTCGGCGTGTCCGGGGGTATCGACGATATTAATGCGGTAATCGCCCCAACGAATGGCGGTGTTTTTTGCCAGAATGGTGATCCCCCGCTCTTTCTCGAGTTCGTTGGAGTCCATGGCACGCTCCTCAAGCTTGGTGCGGGCGTCAAGGGTATTGGACTGCTTAAGAAGTTCATCAACCAGGGTGGTTTTTCCATGGTCAACGTGGGCGATAATAGCGATATTGCGTAGGTTTTCGTTCACTGGTGAGCTCCAGACTCGGGACAAAAGGCAGGCGACGCGTCAAGTCGCGCAGAGGGAGTGTGGATCATCCTCCTCTTTGGCGCAAAAATAAAGGCGCATCATCTACTTTAATGCAATACTATCGAACTAATTATACTTGTCATCCTTGAAAACGCTGATGCGTTGGCTGAACTTAATCACGCTAGGCTCACCCCAATCACATAGTTTATCTATGCTCATGGGGATTCGTGACTTTGCCGCCTTCCAGTGTTTCCAATGATATTGGGTATCTACCCCACCCTGAAAATTCTGGAGAACGCCGATGCAAAACCTAGTTACCCCAATGCTCACGCCACTGGAGCAGCAGTTACTGGCTGCTGAGCGTGGCGAGTTGCCGATAGCGGCGCTGATCGAGTCGCTTATCGATGCTGAACTCTTTATGCCGATTCTTGAGGAGCAGAAAATTGCCAATTTTCACGCCTCCTCCCAGGCTAAACCGCTGCTCCTTGCCAATGAGGAGGGGGTAGAGACGCTAGTGCTTTTTACCTCACCCGAGCGGGCGCGCGACTTTGTGCGGGACTACCCAGGCTATGAGGGCGGACTGCTGGCACAGCTAAAGTGGATTCTGGCGCGGGTTGGCAGCGGTATTGCGCTGTCGCTTAATCCGGAGCAGGAGGTAGGCATCGATTTGGAGGCAAACATCGTCGAGCAGCTGGCGGTGCGCCTGCAGCAGGATAATAACCAGAGAGTAAATTAGAACTCTCTTATAAACATCTGATTTGAATATATTTAGTGAATAGCGATAAGCCTTGGGTTATGATTTGTGCTTACCTTCACTACAACCAAGAAAAGAGAACGGCACTATGATGACAAGTCCGGAACCACGTCAACTCGCTATTGCCCTTGGAGTTGCCATTGGTGTTGGTCTGGTGGGTTGGTTAATTCCTACCGATCAGACGCATTTTACGTTAGCTTCACTGTTGGCGCTTAGCGCATTTTTCGGTTCACTCATCCTCTCGCTCTTTAGTACCACAAAAAAAGTGCAAATTGCGGGGCGTCCGCTGCAGCAGGCAGTTGGTCAGTCGCCGGAGTCGCCGGCGTTGGAGTCGGCAGATTCGCGTATTACCCTTTTTGTCGGCAACCTCTCATTTAAGGCGAATACCGAGCAGTTGCGGGATCTGTTTGGTGCCTATGGCACGGTGCATTCGGCACGTATTATGAGTGATCGCATGACACGTCGTCCGCGTGGCTTTGGGTTTGTCGAGATGGACGTGCTCGGCGGCAAAAAGGCGATAGCTCAGCTGGACGGCAACCCATTTATGGGCAGGGCGCTGCGCGTTAATGAAGGGTTGGAGCGTAAACGCTTCGGTTTGGGGGATGAAGGAAACGCCGATGCTGATCAATTTTCAGTTAGCAGCCACTAACCCCGCCACAGGATCGCAACATATGAATGGTGGTACCCTTGCAAGTTCAGAATGAGTCACTGCTAAAGGGGTTGCGTTTTCTCGTTGTCGATGATTTTGCGGCAATGCGCGATATGATCTTTCAGATGTTAAAGTCGCTGCAGGTGAGCGAAATTGATATGGTCAGTGATGGCAAGCAGGCGGTCAGTAAAATGGTGCTTAGCCATTATGATGTGGTGCTTTGTGACTATAACCTCGGACATGGTAAGAATGGTCAGCAGATCCTTGAAGAGGCGCGGCAGCGGGATCTGATTCGCGTCTCCGATATCTTTGTGATGATTACCGCTGAAAGTGGCGCTGATATGGTGATGGGCGCAATAGAGCACCGCCCCGATGACTATATCTCCAAGCCCTTTAATAAAGAGCTGTTAAAAAATCGTATCGAGCGGCTGATTTTACGCAAACAGAACCTTGCACCGATTGTTCGTGAAGTGACCTTGGGCAATATTGAAAAAGCGCTGGAAATTTGCGATGAGCTAATTGCCGCCAACCCTAAAAATATTCTCGAAGTGATGCGCTACAAGGCCGATATGCTGATGCGCGAGCGCAGCTATCTGCAGGCAATTGATGCTTATGAAGCGATTAATCAGCGTCGCCCTATGCCCTGGGCACGTCTTGGGGTTGCCGTCGGCCATTTTCATACGCTGCACTATGAGGAGTCATATAAAATCCTTACGGCACTCCTTAGCGAAAATCCCCACTACGTTGAGTGCTATGACTGGCTGGCGCAGATTGAGGCGAAACGAGATGATTATGATCGGGCGATAGGTCTGCTGCAGGAGGCGATCACCATCTCCCCCTTTTCGGTTCCGCGTTATCGTACGCTTGGCGAGTATCAGCGAAAAAAAGGTGATTTGGAGGGGGCTGAGCACTCCTTTACACGGGTTATCTCACTCGCCTCTGAATCGATACATGAGGATGCCGGGAACAATGCCAAACTGGCAGCAGTACTCATCGATAAAGGAGAGAGCGCCAAGGCGCTTAAGGCGCTGTCGGGGCTTAAAAAGAAGTATCGCATGGATCCGGAGGGGTTATTGCAAATTTCGCTTAGCGAAAATCGTGCGCATATTGCGCGGGGCAGTGATCAGCTGGCGCAGCAGTCGATTGACGAGGTGGATAAACTCACCCATCGCATTACCGAACCGCTCTCCGCCAGCACCTCGCTAGAGGTCGCTAAGGCCTATTTTAGTAACGGTAAGGATGACGAGGGCGTTGAGAAGCTTAAAGAGCTGGTGGGTAATCATCATGATGATACTGATCTGCTGCACAATATTGAGGCGGTTTTTGACGAGCATCATCTGGGTGAGATGGGGCGTGAACTCATTGCTACCGCGAAAAAAGAGATTGTTGATCTTAATAACCGTGGCGTGACACTGGCGAAACAGGGCAAGCTTAACGAGGCTAAAACGCTGTTTATTAATGCTCTGAAGAGTATGCCTGATAACATCACCATTAATCTTAACGCCGCGCAGATTTTTGTCATGGCCTTAAAAGATGAAACGAACCATAATAACTATGAAGATATGGAGCAGCTGAATCGTTGCATTAACCGCGTGCGCATACTTGATCCGCGCAACAGCAAACTTGCCAAATTGCTAACTCATCTACCGAAGCGAAAATAGTGACCACTGACAGCAGCCGCGACCACTTTGGCGCGATTCTCTCCTCCAGTATTCATGATACGAAAAGCTCTATAGCGATTGTTCTGCTCTCTCTGGAGCGGATGATTATCGATTTACGCAATCAGCAGGTTGTCCAGACCCCCGCCACTACCTTGGCACAGCTGGGGACGATTAACTATCAGGCGCAGCGTATTAATGATCATCTAATGCAGCTTCTGGCACTCTATCGCATCGAAAAAGAGGGTTTTAAGCCGCAAATTCAGGAGATTTACATGAGTGAATTTCTTGAGGACTGCACAACGATGATTGCGCCGCTCGCCGAGATGCGGGGCATCACCCTAACCCTTGAGGCGCCAGCGGGTCTTTATGGTTATTTTGATCCGCATCTGGTCTCAATGGTCGCGCACAGTATGCTCTCCGGGGCGATTATCTACTGTCAATCTCACCTTCGGTTGAGTGTCCATGCCGAGCAAAACGGGATGATTGCCATCCGCCTGGAGGATGATGGTAAGGGTTTTCCGGCGGCCATTCTCGGCAAGCGTCAGCCTAGTCTGGAAGAGCTGGAGGGGGTGAGTTTTACCGGTGGCAATCTGGGCCTCGCCATCTATTTTGCCAGACTGGTTGCCGAGCTGCATCTGAATCAGGGGTTGCAGGGCGGTATTGCGCTGGCGAATCAGAGCAGTCTCGGCGGCGGCATTTTTACGATCTACCTACCCTGATGCAGCGTTAATCATGGCAAATACCCTACCCCAACTCGCTAATACCAGTATTTTAATCGTGGATGATTTTGCCGGTATGCGCGATATGATTCACTCAATGCTGCGTGAGCTGCAGCAGGGCAATAAAGGTGAACCGGCTGTGGTGCATCATGCCGCGAATGGTAAACGCGCTATTGCGGCGATGCTCGGTCACCACTACAACATTATTCTCTGTGACTACAATCTGGGTGCCGGTCGTAATGGTATGCAGCTGCTTGAAGAGGCGCGGGTGCGTGGTTTGGTGCGGGCGACCGATATATTTGTCATGGTCACCGCCGAGAATACCTTAAGCCGCGTGATTCTTGCAGCAGAGTACCGCCCTGATGACTACATTACCAAACCCTTTAATAAAAGTCTGCTGTCACAACGGCTGCTGCGGCTCTTTCAGCGTAAGGAGAATCTCGCTCCGATCACCGACTTAATGTATGCAAGTGAGTATCTCAAGGCGTTGCAAATGTGTGATACTCTACTCCAGAGTGAGCCGCGTAATCCTATTGAAATCATGCGCATGCGTGCAGAAATCGCGACTAACATGGGCAATTACCGTGAAGCGGAAAAGAGCTACTCGGCAATTATTAAACGCCGCCCGATGCCCTGGGCACTGTTGGGTCTGGGAATCGTCTATTTTAAGCAGCAGCGTATGGAGGAGGCACAACATACCTTCAACCGCCTCTTGGCAGAGAACGAAAACTATCTTGAAAGTTATAACTGGATGGCAAAACTCGCCGAAGTGAATGGTGATCTGCAGCGTGCGCAACAGCTGCTATTGCAGGCCAATGAGATCTCTCCTTTTAGCGTCAGTCGCAATTTGCAGTTGTCCCGCGTCGCCGAAAAGAATGGCGATATGAAAACGGCGGTGAAGGCGCTAGAGAGTTTTGTCTATCTCTCTGCAGACTCTATTCATGAAGATGTTAAACATAATCTTAAATTGGCCAACGCCCAGATCGCCTGTGGTGATAGCGATATCGCCCTGAAGAATCTCTCTGCTCTACGCAAGCGTTTTAAGCGTGAGAATCGCTCCCTGTTGCCACTGCTCATTAGTGAACACCGCGCCTATTTGGCGCAAAAAAATACGGCGCAAATGAATGCCTGTTTTGCCGAGATTAAAGAGAGTTATGAGAAGGGATCGGAGAGCAGTATTGCCTTGGATGCGCATACACTGCTCGATGTTGCCGACGCTTTTTTTGTTCATGGTGAAGAGATTAATGCGACGGCGATTGTTAAACATGTGGTTGAGAATAATCATGATCAGCTGGCACTGCTTGAGGATGCGCAGGCGGTCTTTGACAAACATAATCGTGCAGAGGCGGGTAATCGTCTGATTGAAACGGTTAAGCGTGAGGTCTTTGAACTTAATAATCGCGGCACTGCCCTAGCCAAAGAGGGCAGAATGGAGGAGTCACTCCAGCTGTTTCGTGACGCGCTTAAGCAGATGCCGGAGAATGTGACGATTAATATCAATGCAGCGCAGGTGATTTTAATGAATCGCCATAAGAGCAAGGGTAACGTTTCGTTAATTAACGAGGTTTCGCAAATTATCAGACGTATTGAGGAGATTGATCCGACTAATCCGCATCTGAAAAAATTAGGGTTACTGCAGCAGGAGATGAACAGTTAAGATGGAGACGCCCAGCCAGCAGAACTTTTCCGCGATTCTCGCCTCTAGCATTCACGATACCAAAAACTCCGTAGGTATGGTGTTGTTAACGCTTGAGGAGATGCTAGGCGATGTCAATAGTGATGGACTTCACTGCTCCAGTGTTGAAGAGCTTGCCCAGCTACAGTACCAGACCAAGCGGGTCAGCAATAATCTGATGCAGTTGTTGGCACTCTACCGTATCGAAAACCATAGCTATTCGCTGCAGCCGCAGGAGACCTATCTTACGGATTTTCTCGATGACTGTTACGCCTTAAATGCGCCGCTTATCGAGAGTCGTGGTTTTATGCTGGAGTTGCAGTGTGACAGTAATCTTCTCGGTTACTTCGATACCTCACTGGTCTCCGGGGTGATTAATAACGCCATTACCAATGCTATTCGCTATACCCGCTCCAAATTGCTGCTCAGTTGTTATGAAACCGATGGTTGCATTGTGATTGAGCTTAATGATGATGGTGAGGGTTTTCCGGATGAGATGTTGCTGGATAAAGAGGAGGGGAGCCAGAGCGGGATAAATTTCATCGGCGGCAACACCGGCCTTGGCATCTATTTTGCCCGTATTGTCGCAGCGATGCACCGTTATAACGGGCGTCAGGGTTCTCTTACGCTGCATAACGGCGGCCCCTTAGGGGGCGGCCTGATCACCCTAACACTGCCCTAGGGAGACGACGCGCACGACTCCGTTAACCACCTGCCACTTCAGATTAAAATCAGCATAGCGCAAGCCGTAGTAGCGCTCATCCTGCTGATAGGCTGGGCGTGGGTCAAGTGTCAGAAGTTCAGTTAGCTGTTCGCCTAACTGCGGATGGCTCCCCTCAAGTCGCTTAAGTTGGGCAATGACCAGAGGGTCAAAACTAACCTTAAGGGTCGCTGCCTGCGTCGCAGCGAAGCCGCCTGCGGCAGTGGTTTTTGCCTCGATAAAGGGAAGGTAGGGTTTTATGTCAAGAATAGGCGTTGCATCTATCAGATCGGCACCGGCTACCGCCAGTTGAAGGGTGTCGCCGAACTGTTCGACCTTCAGCAGCTGCACCAGCGATAACCCAATCGGGTTGGGGCGGAACATGGTGCGCGTCGCAAATAGACCGATATAGCGGTTGCCCCCAAGACGTGGTGGCCGCACCCGAGGCCGCCACCCCTGGGCAGCTGTTTGGTGAAAGTGAAAGAGTAGCCAGAGGTGCGAATAGTGCTCAATCCCCTCAAAGGCGGCGGCGCAGTTATAGGGGGGAATGAGCTCGACAGTCGCCTGTAGTTGCGGCGCCAGCCCAGGCTGGCGCGGCGTACCAAACTTCTCTTTCAGGGGCGAGCGGAGATAGGCTATCGCCTGATAGTGAAAGCCGTTAGGGTTAGGAGTTAGCGACAAGCGCTTGGCTACAGATCGACTGCCTCTTGATCACTGCTCTGACTGTCGCTGCTGTGGCGTTGATCCGCCGCCTGTTTTTGCCGCTCTTTACTCAATCGCTGATCCATCACGCCCTCTTTAAGGCCGATGGTCTCTTCGCCAAAAAGAACCTGCTTCATTAGGTCAAAACCAAACAGCATCAGTTCAGTATCATCGCTTAAGGCTTTTAGCATCCGTTCTTCAGTGACCGCAAAGCTCTGTTGAAAACCGTCACTGGCGACAAACAGACGGAAGCGGTCGATGTCATAGCAGACCATAAAGAAGAGGCGACGGCTGGTAATCGTCGGTTTGCCAATGGTCGCGCCGGAGGATTTCTTTTTAAGTATCAGCTGCCGCCAGCCGCGTGCCATCTCGTCATACAGCGCCACCCCCTGCTCTTCACGGTAGGCGTCAATCGTCAGCTCGCGTGGTTCGAGGTGGCCAAGGCAGTGCTCCTCTTTGACAATCGCAAAGGAGTTAGAGTCGGTGTACTCATCCTGTTTGCGCATCGATACCAATCCTACCGGGTAGTAGCGACAGGCGGTGGGACGGTCTTCGTAAACGCTGCACCCCTCGGTGGTCATAAAGCGACAGGCGGTGCCATCCTCTATTGGTTTGAATTTAACCCCGGCAATGCTATCTTTTTCAAATTCAAAGGGGACGGTGTACTCCTTAAGAAATGTACCGGAGTCGATATTCAGCCGATTTTTTAGGCGGATAATGTCGTAGGGGGTTAGGGTGATATCGATATTGCTGCAACAGGCGTTAAAGCAGGCAATCTCTTTATGGCAGCGAAACTGAATACGCGAGTCACCAGGGTAGAGCTTGGGAATTACCGGGCTGGAGGGGATCGGGGAGTCTTTAATATTAACGTCGGTCATTGGGGCGCTCCTGAGGGATAACTAATTGGCACTGGCGACTGATGCTTCAATCGGCAGTAACAAGCAGATCTCTGGCGGGGAAAAAAAGAGCGGATGTCTTGCGACACCCGCTCTCTTCGCCTAACTAAGCTGCTTAGTGAGCGGCAGCTTTAAAGAGCTTGGACTTGTCAACCAGATCGACATGAGCACGCTTAAAGCAGGTCCACTGCTTGGTGGTCTTGTCATAGATCGAGTTAACGAAGCAGTGCCAGTTCTCCTCGTCAACAAAGTTCTTGTCGGCGCGGTAGTAGAAGCCAGGATAACGGCTCTCTTGACGGAACTGAATGTGCTTCATGTGCGCTTCAGCGGTCAGAATGCGGTGATAGTTCTCCCATGCACGCAGCAGTTCATGGAGATCTTTGGCACGCATCTTCTCGGCGTCTTCCTTCAGCATACCGAGTTTCTCTTCTGCTACAGCCATCATATGCTCGTTGGTGGTGTAGTAGGTGGCAACACCAGCGACATACTCGTCCATGATCTTCTGCAGACGGAACTGCAGCATCTTGGGGGTAATGTAGTGTGGGTTGACATCAATTGCGGTGGTGTAGTCCTTGTGCTCCAGATAGGTGCGAACCGGACGGTAGATCTCGGTCACCAGATCATCCACAGAGGTATCAAGCTCGGGGACATAATCTTTGTTGTCAAGAACATACTTAACCATCGCCTTGGCAGCCATACGCCCTTCAGCATGTGAGCCTGAAGAGAATTTGTGACCAGAGGCACCCACGCCGTCACCAGCGGTAAAGAGACCTTTGACGGTGGTCATACCACGATAGCCCCAGTTCCAGCCTGAAGGCAGGTGAGCAGGAACACCGGTTTCGGTTTCGCTGGTTGGTGCGCCAACATCGTCAGGACCAGAGGTCCAGATGCCGCAGCAGCCAGAGTGTGAACCCAGCAGGTAGGGCTCGGTAGGCATCAGCTCAGAGTTTTTCTTCTCAGGCTCGATGTTCTCACCAACCCAAATACCGCACTGGCCGACGCACATATCAAGGAAGTCTTCCCATGCTTCAGCTTCGAGGTGTTTTACTTCACGTGGTGAGAGGGTCTCACGCAGATCCGCAAGGGCAGTCACGGTATCCATCCAAATTGGACCACGACCTTCCTTCATCTCTTTGAGCATCAGGTGGTTACGCAGGCAAGAGGCAGGAACGGCGGCTTTCCCATAGGGAGGATAGTCGTCAAGCATCTCTTTGTTACGCACCATGTAGAGCTCACCAAAAGCGTTGGTTGCTTTTGATTTGAAAAGCAGGAACCACGCGCCTACAGGACCGTAACCATCTTTGAAACGGGTAGGAACGAAGCGGTTTTCCATCAGGGTCAGCTCAGCACCGGCTTCAGCAGCCATGGTGTAGGTAGAGCCAGAGTTCCATACTGGATACCAAGCACGACCTGTACCTTCACCGACTGAGCGGGGACGGAAGATGTTGACGCAGCCACCAGCAGCCAGCAGAATCGCTTTGGCTTTGTAAATATAGAGCTTGTGGTCACGAACTGAGAAGCCCGCTGCACCGGCTACGCGGCTTGGGTCATTCTTGTCGTTAACCAGCTTAACGATAAAGACACGCTCTTGAATGCGCTCGATACCGATCGCTTTTTTAGCGGCCTCAGCAACGATCCATTTGTAGGATTCGCCGTTAATCATAATCTGCCACTTGCCTGAACGAACTGGCTTGCCGCCATCTTTCAGGGGGGTCAGACCTTTTGAGCCATCATGACGCTCGCCATTTTCGTCGAGTTTCCAAATGGGCAGGCCCCACTCTTCAAACAGGTGAACCGACTCGTCAACGTGACGGCCAAGGTCATAAGCGAGGTCATCACGGGTAATACCCATCAGATCGTTGGAGACCATGCGCGCATAGTCAGCAGGATCTTGCTCGGAACCGATATAGGTGTTAATCGCAGAAAGACCCTGTGCGACAGCGCCGGAACGATCCATGGCAGCTTTGTCGACAAGTTTAATCTTCAGCTCACGACCAAGCGCAGCTTCCGCCTGCTTTGCCCAAGGCATAATTTCATAAGCGGCACCGCAGCAAGCCATACCACCACCGATCATCAGAATGTCGACTTCTTCCTGAATGACGTCTGGATTTCCAAATTCAGCCATTACAATTTATCCTCTTAAAGTTTGATTAATACGCTGGGCTTACTTGCGAAGAAGTTCGCTTGGGTCGCCAACACGGTAGCCATTTTGCTCCATGTGGTTAAAGAAGCCTGGCTGAGTGATTTTGCTCATATCGGCATCAGGCTTGCCAGCGTAAGGCTCGATAGAGCCCTCTGGAGTGGTGCGAATGGGGAACTTGAAACGCTTCAGGGTGCCATTACGGAACTTAATGGTCCACATGATGGAGTCACTGCCACGCAGAGGCTGCACAGAACCACCGAGCGGTACAACGTCAGCATAGTGACGGGCTTCGATAGCATTCTGAGGGCAGATTTTAACGCAGGAGTAACACTCCCAGCACTGCTCGGGCTCCTGGTTGTAAGATTTCATTGCGTGTCCGGTATCTGAACCATCTTTATCAAGTTTCATCAGATCGTGGGGACAGATGTACATGCAAGCGGTTTTGTCTTGACCTTTGCATCCATCGCATTTGTCAGTACGCACAAATGTTGGCATATTTCGCTCCTGGTTGGTTTATTAACTGCAGTCTAACCGCCATGGTAAGACCTTTTTGTGGCACTGCGAAAATCAGTTTGTAGTCTGCGCAAACGGAACAATTTCGACTTGCCAACGCCCTGCAAAAAGCAGGCAGGTCACTGGCATCAAGCACTCGACCCATGGGGAGGCGCTACCATAGCGATTTCTTGTCCCAACTCCAACCAGAACTATCTTTAGTTGCTATAAGTGTAATTTATAGGGAGCCGCTCTTTCCCTGCACTTATCTTTATACCCTTATCATAAATTGCCCTTATTTGGGAATTTACTAATACCCCCATAACAGCTGCCTATTACCGTGGCGGCGACAGCTGAGGTATAGTCTCCCTGTTTTGCGATGGTCATGGCAAAGAACTGTCGTGGTCGCTTTTTTCCACCTTGATAACAACAGGAGATCCTCTACTGTGATAAAACCAATCGGTTCAGACGAACTACAACCCCGCTTTGTCTACGATCAACAAGAACACCACCGTCTGATGCAGGAGGCGGAAACACTCCCCTCTGTGGTCATTAGCTCACAGGCGGCAGGTAATGCAGTGATGATGGGTGCTGGCTACTTCAACCCCCTGAAAGGGTTTATGAGTGTTGCCGATGCGATGGGTGCCGCCGAGCGGATGACCTTAACTGACGGCTCCTTCTTCCCGGTTCCGGTGCTCTGCTTGCTGCCCGATGCGACTGCCATTACTGGGCAGCAGCGTATCGCCCTGCGTGACCCCAATATGGCGGGTAACCCGGTGTTGGCGATTATGGATGTTGACGCAATCGAAACCGTTACTGATGCGCAGATGCAGGTGATGACGCAAAAGGTCTATCGCACCGAAGATAAGGCGCATCCTGGCGTTGCCGCCTTTAACGGACAGGGACGTGTTGCGGTCTCCGGCGCGATCTCTGTGCTGCACTTTAGCTACTTCCAGGATGATTTCCCCGACACCTTCCGTACCGCAGTTGAGATTCGTAACGAAATTCAGGAGCGCGGCTGGAAAAAAGTGGTTGCCTTCCAGACCCGTAATCCGATGCACCTTGCCCATGAAGAGCTCTGCCACATGGCGATGGATCGTCTCGGCTGTGATGGCTTAGTGATACACATGTTGCTTGGCAAGCTTAAAGAGGGTGACATCCCCGCTCCGGTGCGTGATGCGGCGATTCGTAAAATGGTCGAGCTCTACTTCCCACCTAACAGCGCCATGGTGACCGGTTACGGCTTTGATATGCTCTATGCCGGGCCACGCGAGGCGGTACTGCACGCCTATTTCCGCCAGAACATGGGCGCGACTCACTTTATTATCGGTCGCGATCATGCCGGTGTCGGTGACTATTACGGCGCCTTTGATGCGCAAACCATTTTTGATGACGAAGTACCACAAGGCGCCATGGAGATTGAAATCTTCCGTGCCGACCATACCGCTTGGTCGAAAAAACTTGATCGGGTGGTGATGATGTGTGAAGCCGAAGATCATCAGAAAGAGGATTTCGTGCTGCTCTCCGGAACTAAAGTGCGTGAAATGCTTGGTAACGGTATCGCGCCGCCCAAAGAGTTTTCACGTCCAGAAGTTGCCCAGATTTTGATTAACTACTATCAAAGTCTTAACTAGTTCGGCTGCTTGACTTGTATCAAAAAAAGGCACCTCAGGGTGCCTTTTTTATGCTACGTTACTGGGGTGTTGTTCAGGCAGTGCGGTAAATCATCCCGCCTGATGTATCACGGTGTACGATAACCTCCACAGGGAGAGCGAAAGAATGGAAGGCATAAGTGATATAAAGATAGTTGGTATTGACGAATCACGGCCGCCACGGCTGCGTAAAGAGCCTTACATTGATATCTGTTTTCGCTTGTCGCATCAGGCGCCGGGGGATTGGTGTGAGCTTTTTTCGCATCAAACCACCAATCTGAATCCATCGGTACGGCTTGATAAACGTCAGGGGACGTTTATTGAAACCTATGTGCGTGATATGGCTGAGATAGCGCCGGCACTAGAGCAGTTAAAGCTTGCCGTGGCACACTGCACCACAACCTATATTGAACGCCGGCAGCAACAGGCACGCGATGATGCGGCTGCTGTTTCAACCCAGGGTGACGAGGGGCCGCAGGGACAACTCAACCGGATAGTTGCAGAACTTAATTACGACTAACATTGATTAATAAATTTTATCTGATACGGAGAACAGATATGAAAAAAATAGTTTTACTGGCGGCAGCACTGCTGCTGACACCGCTGCTGGCTACGGCTGCTGATTTGGCCAATGGCGAACGGATTAACCGCAATTGCGCGCTCTGTCACGGGGCGTTTGCTCAGGGTGCCAAAGGCCGCCTCTCACCGCGTCTGGCGGGGTTGCCACGGGAGTATCTGATTAAGGCGATGGAGGATTACCGTAGCGGCGTGCGGCGCAATCCAACGATGATGGAGACCACCGGTCTTGCCAATATGAGTAACAACGATATTGAAGATATCGCCGCCTACCTGAATATGCTAGATCTCACCCGCGATGCACGCTTTGATGTGCGACCGATCTCTATGGGCAGCGATCTGGCTGTCGGCGAGACGATCTTTATGGATGAGTGCAAGGATTGTCATGGGCGCGATGGTCGTGGCAAACCCAATAAAGAGGCACCACCCCTGACAGGACAGCATGGCGAGTATATCTTCTCAACGATTAAGCTTTTTCAGGCAAAACTGCGTAATCACGATAATGATCCCGAAGATGAGACCTTTAAAGCCTACAGTGACCAACAGATCCTTAACACCGTTGCCTTTATCTCAACCCTCGATGATAAATTAGTGGTTCCTGGCGATATGTTCCGTCCCCCAATGCTGCCACCGATGCGACCACGCATGACCAATGTGATGCAGGCGAATGCCTAACCGGTTGCTAAAAAAGAGGGTCTGCATATTACCGATATCACCCAGACGGTTGCACAGATGAGTCTTAAAGAGGGGATCTCCGCACAGGATGCCGTCGATGCGATGCTCTCCAAAGCGGTTGCGCTTAATCTAAAACTGGTTGGACAGCAGTATGTCTCCAAAGAGCTGGAGGCGCGCGGCGTAAAAACCCCCTATCTGACGATCCTGCAGTTTTGCGATCCGATGGATGCCCGCACCATGATCTTGGCTAATCCCATCTTCTCCAGCTATATGCCCTGCCGTATCTCGCTGGTGGAAGACAAAAACGGCGAAATGCAGCTCATGATGCTTAACCTTGATATGCTGATAAATAGCGAGTTAATGCCACAAGAGGTGGTCGATACCGCGATTAAGGTCAACCAGCAGATGCTCGATATTATGGTGGCAGGCGCAACCGGCGAGTTTTAGCCAACAGCACGTTGCGGTAAAAGGTAACGCCCGTTACGGTTAACAGCGGGCGCATGAAACCTACTTGATCCTGGAAAGCCCAGTTGGCCACGAAAGGCACGAAAAGCTCGAAAAGATTCAAAGAGTTAATCGATGGACAGAGATCACCCGCTGGGTGAATGAGACAAAATCTATAAGATGTTGATCTGTTTTGTCTCTTTCGTGAATTTCGTGGCCGGAAAGAGGTTTTTAGGTTGATGGGCGGCGGTAGAGAAGCCGCCGCCCGCACTTCCCCAGCAATTTGCATTGACAGCGTTGCTAACGGCGCGCGTTTAACCCATTACGGCTGTTTTCGGACTCTTGCGTACGCTCTACGCTTGCGGGCCCGAAGATTATCATTGACAGCAGTGCCTCCTGACGATAACCTGCGCACCCCCTACATCTAGTGGTCTAATAACAAGATAGCCACTACCTGTAGTTATTTATCGCACATCACCGCTATATTGCAGGTGTGTGTTGTCAAGTGAATTTTCAGGAGTTGCTGTGAACAGTCCCCACTTTCAGTCCCCCGCCGCAGGCATGGATGCCGCTGATAAACGTGCTGCGGAGATCCCCTTCCAGGAGACTTCCCACGATATCTGGGATAAAAAATACCGCTTAAAAACCAAGGGTGGCGAGATTATTGATAACTCGATGGATGAGAGTTATCAGCGTATCGCCCGTGCCATTGCCGAGGTGGAGACCACTCCAGAGAAGCAGGAGCACTGGTATCATCAGTTTCTCTGGGCGTTGCGTCATGGCGCGATTCCAGCGGGGCGCATTGTCTCCAATGCTGGGGCACTCTCCTATAAACCGGCAACCTCAACGATTAACTGCACGGTCTCCGGCACGATTGAAGATTCGATGGATAATATTTTGCAGCGGGTTCATGAGGCGGGTCTGACCCTTAAGGCGGGTTGCGGCATCGGTTATGAGTTCAGTACGTTGCGCCCCAAGGGTGCCTTTGTTGCTGGCGCTGGTGCCTATACTTCGGGGCCGCTGTCGTTTATGGATATTTACGACAAGATGTGTTTTACCGTCTCTTCGGCGGGTGGTCGGCGCGGTGCGCAGATGGCCACGTTTGATGTCGGTCATCCGGATGTGATGGATTTTATTCGTGCCAAGCGTGAGGATGGGCGGCTGCGCCAGTTTAATTTGTCGCTGCTGGTCACCCGTGAGTTTATGGAGTGTGTCAAAAATGATAGTGACTGGTCGCTGGCTTTCCCTATTTCAGAAAAAGAGTTAGCGCTCGACAAGTGTGATCTGGATGATCGCAGTCAGGTTATCTGGCGTGAGTGGCCAACCAAGGGGGGCTATATCACCAACGAGAGTGGCCTGGTCGCTTGCCGTATCTATAAAGTTGTGCGTGCCCGTCGCTTATGGGACATGATTATGGCTTCAACCTACGACTATGCCGAACCCGGTTTTATTCTGATTGATCAATATAATGAGATGAATAATAACTGGTTTTGCGAGAATATTCGCGCCACCAACCCCTGTGGCGAGCAGGGACTGCCAGAGTATGGAGCCTGCCTGCTTGGGTCGATAAATCTTACCCGTTTTGTCAGTAACCCCTTTACCTCGGAAGCGGCCTTTGATTGGCCGCAGTTTCGTCAAACCGTCGCTATTTTTACCCGTATGCTGGATAACGTGGTGGATATTAACGGACTACCGTTACCGCAGCAGCGCCACGAAATTATCACCAAGCGGCGTCATGGCATGGGTTATCTTGGTTTAGGTTCAACCCTAACCATGCTCTGTATGAAGTATGGTGATGCAGCGTCATTGGAGTTTACTGAAAGCGTTACGCGTGAACTCGCTCTGGAGGGGTGGCGTACCGCGCTGGCGCTCTCTGATGAGAAGGGGCCAGCACCGATTATGGTGGAGGAGTTCACTATTACCGGCGAACTGCTGCGTAAACGCCCTGAACTTCTCTCAGATGGCTATAAAATTGGCGACAAGGTAAAGGGGAGCCTGCTGCATGCGCGTTACAGCCGTTATATGCAACAGATAGCCGCTATCGAGCCCGATCTGGTTGCGGCGCTGGCTGAACGCGGCGCACGCTTTACCCACCATAGTTCGATTGCTCCCACCGGTACCATTGCCCTCTCTCTGGCGAATAACGCCAGCAACGGTATTGAGCCGAGTTTTGCGCATCACTATGCGCGTAACATCATTCGTGAAGGGCGCAAGAGTAAAGAGAAGGTCGATGTCTTCTCTTATGAACTTCTCGCCTATCGCCACCTAATCAATCCAGAGGCCAAGCCCGATTCAACGAATCCGGCACAGCAGTTGCCGGACTACTTTATCACCGCCGACAGTCTCAGTCCGACGCAGCATGTCGATATTCAGGCAGCCGCGCAGCGCTGGATTGACTCATCGATCTCTAAAACAGCCAATATCCCGACCGACTACCCCTACGAGCAGTTTAAGAATATCTATCTTTATGCCTATGACCAGGGGTTAAAGGGGTGTACCACTTTCCGTTTTAATCCGGAAGTCTTCTCCGGCGTACTGGTGAAACAGCAGGATTTAGAGAACACGACCTATCGCTTTGAGCTGGCTGACGGCAGTTTTGTTGAAGCCAAAGGCGGTGATGATATTGAGTATGATGGCGAAATCCATAGCGCCGCCAACCTTTACGATGCCCTTAAAGAGGGCTACTACGGTAAGTTATAGGAAATAATCATGGCGATTAAAATAGCACAACCGATTGTCGCTTACGAGGTACTCAAGCCCGAGAGTGCCAGCATCGGCGGCGGGAGCGACACGGCAGCGGTCGCGGTAGAAAGTAGTCACATTATGCATCTTACCGAGGCGATGGAGCGCCCAGAGATGTTGCTGGGTTCGACCTATAAGGTGAAAACACCGCTCTCGGAGCACGCCCTCTATGTCACGATTAATGACATTATTCTCAATCCCGGCAGTGCTCATGAGCTGCGCCGTCCCTTTGAGATCTTTATTAACTCAAAGAATATGGATCACTTTCAGTGGATAGTGGCACTTACCCGAATTCTTTCAGCAGTCTTTCGTAAAGGCGGCGATATCACCTTTTTGGTCGAGGAGATGCGCTCCGTCTTTGATCCCCGTGGCGGTTACTTTAAGCGCGGCGGTAAATATATGCCCTCGCTGGTGGCAGAGATTGGCGATGCGATTGAGTCACACCTGCGGCTGATTGGCCTGTTAAAGGATGAGGGGCTGGATGAGCATCAGCGCAAACTGATTAACGAAAAACGTGCCCAGTATGAGGCGACGGTTAAAGAGGCAGAGAGTAAAGATCCCAACGATTTTCCCGACACGGCGCAACTCTGCAATAAGTGCCATACCAAAGCGGTTATTCAGATGGATGGTTGTTTAACCTGTCTGAGCTGCGGTGACTCAAAGTGCGGTTAACGCTTTTTCCTTGTGCCTACCCCGTGCCTACCCTGTCATCAGGTGTTCGTTAGCGCACAGAAGTAGTTTTCTGAGGGGTGTATACCCTCTCTACCTGCATATTCCAATAATATTGGGTATATACCCGTCATCCTTGAAAACGGTGGTTCGTTGCACCAAAGGCAGGCTGCGCACGCTTCAGTCGCTCACCCCAATCACTTAGGTTTACTAAGCTCATGGGGATTCGCGACTTTGCCGCCTTCCATCATTTCCAATGATTTTGGGTATAGGCTTGGTGATTTGCGTGGCGGCGGCGATATAGACCGTGGCGAGGATGAAGAAGATGTAGGCCTGTACCATGCCGGTGAGCAGGCCAAGCACCGTCATAATGATGGGAAAGAGCAACGGGGTA
>JADGBN010000049.1 GCA_015231435.1 Gammaproteobacteria bacterium | reverse complement strand
CCTGTTGCAATTGTAAAGGAATTGTCTTTAGTTATAGGAGTCGCGTTAGTATCATACCTTATAATCGTATTACTGTAGAACGTGGCAACATAGAGCATGCCAGCCGAATCAAATCCAATCCCCCATGGTAGGTTTGGAGTAGTATCAATATAAACAGTCGATGTAAAAATAATATTTGGGTCAGAATCAGGCGTTAACTTATATACTTTTTTTCCGTTAACTCCGTCATAAGACGCAAGATAGAAGACCCCCCCCTTTTCGATCAGTGACATTGGTTGAGTTATAGTAGTATTTACAGGCCATGTGGATATCTCTGGAGGATCGGTGGCTAACGACACGATCTTGATCTTACTACTCCCATAGCAACTGATATAAAGTTTATTCGCAATAACCGTTGCATTGTAACCATATAAACATGATGTTTGAGCAGCGGTAAGAAATGTTGATATATTTCCGCTCACATCCCTTTTGGTTACTTTACCGTCGCTCTCTACGATATAGATATTGCCACTGGTATCAGTCGCCACACCTCCCATGACGGCATAGACCCAAACGACAAACATGCCGATGTAGAGACCGGTGGCATACTCCACTTCGAGGAAGCGGGAGAAGGCGACACCAACCCCTTTCATCTGACCAATAACGTAGGTCAGCGAGGCGACAATCAGGCAGATAACCGCAACAATGCGCGCTGTTTGTGAGTAGTAGCGGTCACCAATGAACTCAGGCACGGTATATTTGCCATATTTACGCAGATAGGGTGCCAAGAGCATTGCCAGCAGCACGTATCCCCCCGTCCAGCCCATCAGAAAGACGGAACCACCGTATCCCATAAAGGCAATCATTCCGGCCATGGAGATAAATGAAGCCGCACTCATCCAGTCAGCGGCGGTCGCCATACCGTTAAGTACGGGATGCACCCCACCTCCGGCGACATAGAACTCACTGGTGCTGGCGGCGCGTGACCACCAGGCAATGGCAAAGTAGATGCCAAAACTACCGAAAACGGCGATGTAGGTATAGAGTTTTAGTTCATCCACGGCCTATTTCTCCTCTGCTTCGCTGACACCAAACTTTTGGTCCAGCTGGTTGATGCGCCATGAATAGAAGAAGATCAGGACGATGAAGGTGTAGATGGAACCTTGCTGGGCAAACCAAAAGCCCAGTTTGTAACCACCCAATTTAAATGCATTTAACTCTTCGACAAGAATGATGCCGAAGAGGAACGATACGGTAAACCAAATCACAAGGCAGATGCTGACCAGCTTGAGATTGGCTTTCCAATAGGAGATGTGTTGCTCCATAGTGTATTCCCTCTGGGTTTAAGAATAGTTATCAGTGTTTTCTGAAAAGTGGGTACTCCGTTTAGATTAACCGGACTCTCAGATGACACCACATTTTTTTGAGATTACAACAACGCAAGAAGTTTCCGCGAAACGTGGTTCACCTGTCAACTTAAAAATATCATGCGCGGCAGTAAATCTAAGCCTGCTGTTTCTCGGTGTACCGCCCGCAATTGGCAGCGGTAGCGTAGTCAGGTCAACACGGTTTGTATGAAAGTTGAATAACGGGTTGTTTTGAATTCCTTATTTGCGCTATTATTACAAATCAAAACTTATAGATTGCATTTGTAAAATGATTCCTCGTACTGCTAGCCACACACTGCATCGCTTGGCCAAAGGTTTTCCGATTATAGCCCTCACGGGGCCACGGCAATCGGGCAAAACCACGCTGGCAAAGGCGGTTTTTGCCGATAAGGCCTATGTTTCGCTGGAAAACCCAGATGAGCGGGAGTTTGCCGAACAGGATCCGCGTCGGTTTTTGCAGCGCTTTCAGAATGGTGCCATTATCGATGAGGTGCAGCGTTGCCCAGCGCTCCTCTCTTGGCTACAGGGATTGGTGGATGAGCGAGGCCGTATGGGCGATTTCATACTGACCGGGTCGGCGCAGTTTGAACTGCTCTCCGGCATCACCCAATCGCTGGCGGGTCGTGTCGGGCGCATCGAACTGCTGCCTCTCTCTGCGAGCGAACTGAGCGGGGCAGGGAAACAGCCGGATTCGCTGGACAAGATGTTATTTGGGGGGGGCTATCCGGTGTTGTATGATCGTGAGGTTGCGGCGGCGGATTGGTTTCCTAACTATGTGGCAACTTATCTGGAACGTGATGTCCGGCAACTGATTGCGGTTCGTGATCTGACTCAGTTTCAACGATTTATCAAGATGTGTGCAGCGCGTTCCGCGCAGAGCCTTAATCTTGCGGCATTGGGAGCCGATTGTGGTATTTCGGCGGTCACCGCCCGTGACTGGCTTTCGGTGCTTGAGGCCAGCTATCTGGTTATGCGCCTGCCGCCATATTACCGTAACTTTGGCAAGCGCCTAGTCAAGACGCCTAAGCTCTATTTTCTCGATGTTGGCGTGATGGCCTGGCTGCTGGGGATTCGTGATAGCGCTACTATCGAAACACACGCGGCGCGTGGCGCACTGTTTGAGACCTATGTGGTAGGCGAATTTGTTAAACAGCGATTTAACGCAGGTCGCCCCGCCGATCTCTATTTCTGGCGCGATAATATCGGTCATGAGGTTGATCTGCTCTATGAGACTGCCGCCGGGCTACAGGCGGTGGAGATTAAATCGGGCACTACCTTCGCTGCCGATTGGCCGGTTGCAGCCCATAAATGGCGAAAGTTCGCTGGAGAAGAGGCACTCTCTCCGCTTATCGTCTATGGTGGCAGCGGGTGCTACGAACGCGAAATGTGTCAGGTTGTCGGCTGGCGCGAACTCCAGACCAAGTTAGCCTAAGTCGGGGTGATAAAGGGTTAGCTTTTCGTCCCTTTGGACGGCATCGGGAGAGGTTGATTATTTAAGCTCTTTATGTTCGCCGCACAAGCTATAAGGTATGATCGCCCCTTTGGCGTCACCCGTTGGTCTTACGTTATCTCTCTTTTTTGTCGTTTATCTATGATGCCGTTTACTATTCAGAGGAGTTGTCATGCCCCATGTTACGAACCCGTTTGCCGACTTTTATCAGCGTTGCCATCAGAACCTTGATGAGTGGCGGCAGGAGAGTGGGCAGCCCTTAACTTTAAGCGAGAAGATACTCTACAGCCACCTGCACCGCGAATCGGCCTCTGCCGCTGCGGTGATGCAGCGTGGCGAGAGCTACGCGAGTTTTACGCCGGATCGGGTGGCGATGCAGGATGCGACGGCACAAATGGCGCTGTTGCAGTTTATGAATGCCGGGATGTCACGCTCTGCGGTGGCGGCAAGTGTTCATTGCGATCACCTGATTCGTGCCGAGCAGGGAGCGCTTGCTGATCTGGAGGTAGCGAACGCGGAGAATCGTGAGGTTTATCAGTTTTTGCAGGCGGTCAGTGCCCGTTTTGGCATCGACTTCTGGAAGCCCGGTGCCGGTATTATTCATCAGGTGGTGCTGGAGAACTACGCGATACCGGGCATGCTGCTCATTGGTACCGACTCCCACACGGTGAATGGTGGCGGTCTGGGGGCAATTGCCATTGGTGTCGGTGGGGCAGATGCTGTTGACGTGATGGCGGGGATGCCCTGGGAGCTGAAAATGCCGAAAATTTTCGGCATTGAGTTGACAGGTTCTCTGCAGGCGTGGACATCGCCCAAGGATGTCATTCTGAAACTGGCGGGGCTGCTGACGACAAAAGGGGGGACGAATGCGATTCTGGAATATTTTGGTCCGGGCTGCGCCTCAATCTCCTGTACCGGTAAGGCAACCATTTGTAACATGGGTGCCGAGGTGGGGGCGACCACCTCTCTCTTTGCCTATGATCAGCGTATGGGTGATTATCTGCGCAGCACCGGCCGCGCTGTAGTGGCCGAGTTAGCTGACCGTTATCACGCCGATCTCTCCCCCGATAGTGAAGTGTTGGCCGATCCGGCAAAATATTATGACAAAGTGATCACCATTGACCTTAATACGCTGGAGCCGCACATTAACGGCCCCTTCACCCCCGACATGGCGCGACCGATTTCAGCGTTTGTTAAGGCGGTGGTGAGTGAGGGGTATCCCGAGAAGCTAGAGGTTGGTCTGATTGGCTCCTGTACCAACTCATCCTATGAAGATTTAAGCCGCGCAGCCTCGCTGGCACGGCAGGCCAAAGCAGCGGGACTGCCGATGCAGGCGGCATTTATGGTCACTCCAGGTTCTGAAATGGTACGTAAAACTGCCGAGCGCGATGCGATCCTCAGTAGTTTCAGCGATCTGGGTGCAACGGTGATGGCTAATGCCTGCGGACCCTGTATCGGACAGTGGCGGCGTGCCGGTAGTGAGGCGCATGAGAAAAATTCGATTATCACCTCGTTTAACCGTAACTTTGCCAAACGTAATGATGGCAACCCCAATACCTACAGTTTTGTCGCCTCTCCTGAGATGGTGACAGCGATGGCTATTGCCGGGCGTCTCACTTTTAACCCGCTGACCGACAGCTTGACAAACGCGGCGGGTGAGGCGGTACGACTCACGCCACCCCAGGGTGAAGAGTTGCCGCCGCACGGCTTTGCCGTCGTTGATATTGGCCTTGTCAGCCCACCGGCGAATGGCAGTGATATTGAGATCACCATTGATTCCGACTCACAGCGTCTGCAGCGCCTGCTCCCTTTTCCTGCCTGGCATGGTAACGACTTCCGACAGATGCCGCTGCTTATTCAGGCGGTGGGAAAGTGTACGACGGATCATATTTCGATGGCTGGGCCGTGGCTGCGTTATCGCGGCCATCTTGACAATATCTCCAATAACCTGCTGATTGGCGCAAGCAACCGTTTTAACGGAGAGACGAATCGTGTGCTGAACCAGTTGAGTGGCGAATATGGCGAGGTTCCGGCGACAGCGCGTGCCTATCAGGCGGCGGGTCTGCAATCGATTGTGATCGCGGCGGAAAACTACGGTGAGGGCTCTTCGCGCGAACATGCGGCGATGGAGCCACGGCATTTGGGGGTGGCAGTGGTGCTCTGTAAATCGTTTGCACGCATTCACGAAACCAATCTGAAAAAGCAGGGAATGTTGGCACTGACTTTTGATAATGCCAACGACTACGAGCGGATTCAAGAAGGCGATCGTATTGATCTGCTAGGCCTAAGTGACTTCGCCCCGGGTCGAGCGCTTACCCTGCAGTTAAACCACCCTAATGGCACTCAGGAGTCTATGAAGGTTAATCACACCTATAACGAACAACAGATTGCGTGGTTCCGTGCTGGAAGCGCACTAAATCATTTAGCTCAACAAGGAGTTGCATAATGGCCGCAAGTGTTCAATTAATAAATGGCAAACTTCAGGTTCCTGATGATGCTACTGTTCCCTACATTGTCGGTGATGGTATTGGTGCCGATATTACCCCGCCCACCCTGCGTGTTCTTGATGCCGCCCTGGCAAAAGCCTATGGCGGCAGCAAAAAAATCAGCTGGTTAGAGGTTCCCGCTGGTGAAGAGGCAGAGAGACTTTATGGTGAGTATCTCCCCGCCTCGACGCTGGAGGCTTTTCGTACCCATCTGGTGGGTCTGAAGGGCCCCTTAATGACGCCGGTTGGCAAAGGAATCCGCTCTTTGAATGTGCAGCTGCGCCAGCAGCTTGACCTTTTTACCTGCCTGCGCCCGGTGCGCTGGTTTAGTGGCGTCCCCTCGCCGGTACGCTATCCAGAGCGTGTCGCGATGCATATTTTTCGTGAGAATACGGAAGATATCTATGCAGGCATTGAGTTTATGCATGGCACTGCCGAGGTCGAAAAGATTAAGCGCTTTCTGATAGAGGAGATGGGGGTGAGTTCAATCCGCTTCCCTGAGACCAGCTCGATTGGTATTAAGCCGGTTTCGCAGGAGGGGAGTCAGCGCCTCGTGCGCGCCGCGTTGCGTTACGCCCAAAAAGAGCAGTTGCCGACGGTGACGCTTGTTCACAAGGGTAATATCATGAAGTTTACCGAAGGGGCGTTTCGCACCTGGGGTTATCAGGTTGCCAGTGAAGCGGAGTTTGCCAATGATACCTTTACCTCGCTGCAGTATGAGGCGATCTGCTTGGCAGAGGGGCGTGCGGCAGGAGAGGCAGCACTACAGCAGGCGCGTGAGGCCGGGAAAATCTTTATTAATGATGTGATTGCCGACGCCTTTTTGCAGGCAACGCTGCTGCAACCGGAAAATTTCTCGGTGATCGCCACGCTCAATCTGAATGGTGACTATATCTCCGATCAGCTGGCAGCAATGGTTGGGGGGATCGGCATGTCACCTGGGGCCAATATTAATTACGATCAGGGCTATGCTATTTTTGAGGCAACCCATGGCACCGCGCCTGCAATTGTCGGAAGTGGCAAGGCGAACCCCACCTCGCTCATTCTCTCCGGGGTGATGCTTTTTGAGTACCTGGGCTATCACGAGGCGGCGAATCTTGTTTACAGTGCTGTTTCACAGGCGATGCGCAGTGGTCGGGTGACAGCCGATTTAGCAGCACAGATGGAGGGGGCGACGCTGCGCAGTACGCAGGAGTATGCCGCCGATTTGATCGATTTTATAAGCGCATAACCGAGTTAATCCGATGGATACACGTTACAACCCCGAAGCGATTGAACAGCACTGGTATCAGCAGTGGGAATCCAAGGGCTACTTTGCCCCAGCGCACCGCAGTGATACCGCCTACTGCATTATGATCCCCCCGCCCAATGTCACCGGCAGTCTGCACATGGGACATGGTTTTAATAATACAGTGATGGATACGCTGGTGCGTTACCATCGTATGCGCGGCGATAACACGCTCTGGCAGCCAGGGACCGATCATGCCGGGATTGCGACGCAAATGGTGGTTGAACGTCAGCTAGAGGCTGAAGGTAAAAGTCGCCATGATTTGGGACGTGAGGCTTTTATTGAGCGGATCTGGCAGTGGAAAGGGGAGTCGGGGGGGAATATTACCCGTCAGTTGCGCCGCCTTGGCTCATCACTGGACTGGCAGCATGAGCGCTTTACGATGGATGCGGGGCTCTCCAATGCCGTTAAAGAGGTCTTCGTTCGCCTTTTTGAAGAGGGGCTAATCTATCGCGGTAAGCGCTTGGTGAATTGGGACCCGAAATTGCACACGGCGGTTTCGGATCTTGAGGTGCTGAACGAGGAGGAGGCGGGCCATATGTGGCATATGCGTTACCCCCTCACCAATGGCAGCGGTTATCTGACCGTCTCGACAACGCGGCCGGAGACACTGCTGGGTGACTGTGCGGTCGCAGTTAACCCTGAGGATCAGCGTTACAAACATCTGATTGGTGAACTGGTTGAGTTACCGCTTACCGGACGGCGCATCCCGATTATTGCCGATGAACATGCTGATCCTGCTTTTGGCACCGGCTGCGTAAAGATCACCCCGGCACACGATTTTAACGATTATGCCGTCTGGCAGCGTCATCGTGATGAGAATGCGATTGCCGCGCAACCCCACGGCGGCCTGATTAATATCTTCACCGTCGATGCCATGGTTCGCGCCAATCAGGAAGATGAAGGAGAACTCCTCCCTGCCGCCTATATCGGGCTTGATCGCTATGCCGCACGCGAAGGTATCGTTAAGGATCTCACCACCGCAGGGCTGCTGGATAAGATAGTCGAACATCGTCTGATGGTGCCGCGCGGCGATCGTTCCGGTGCGGTCATTGAGCCGCTGTTAACGGATCAGTGGTATGTCAAAATTGAGCCTCTGGCGAAGCCGGCCATTGCGGCGGTTGAGCAGGGTAAAATTCGTTTTGTGCCCGATAACTGGAAAAACACCTATTTTGACTGGATGCACAATATTCAGGACTGGTGCATTAGCCGGCAAATCTGGTGGGGGCATCGAATTCCTGCCTGGTATGATGAGACCGGTAACATCTATGTCGGGCGCAGCGAGGCGGAGGTGCGGCAGAAGCATCAGCTGGCGCCGGACTATCCGCTGCGTCAGGATGAGGATGTGCTCGATACCTGGTTCTCTTCGGCATTATGGCCCTTCTCAACTTTGGGGTGGCCAGAGTCAACCCTGCGCCTGCAACAGTTTTATCCCACTCAGGTGCTGGTCACCGGCTTTGACATTATCTTCTTCTGGGTCGCCCGAATGATTATGATGGGGCTCAAATTTATGGATGATGTCCCCTTTCATGAGATCTATGTTCATGGTCTGGTGCGTGATGCGCATGGCCAGAAAATGTCGAAATCGAAGGGAAACGTACTTGATCCGATTGACCTCATTGATGGCATTGAATTAGAGGCGCTGTTGGCTAAACGCACCAGTGGCCTGATGCAGCCACAACTGGCGGCAAAAATTGCCAAACAGACCCGCGAAGAGTTTCCTAAGGGGATTCCGGCCTTTGGTACCGATGCACTGCGTTTTACCTTTGCCGCACTCGCTTCAACGGGGCGGGATATTAACTTTGATCTGGGGCGAATCGAAGGGTACCGCAACTTCTGCAATAAACTCTGGAACGCTGCCCGTTATGTGCTGATGAATGTGGAGGGTAAACTCCAACCGTTGGATAGCCCAATCATTTATGGTGAGGCGGATCGCTGGATTCGCTCCCGCCTGCAACAGACCACGGCAACGGTTACCAGCGCGATGAACAGTTACCGACTTGATCTCGCGGCGCAGGCGATTTATGAGTTCACCTGGAACAGTTACTGTGACTGGTATCTTGAGCTTGCCAAGGCCACCCTGAACAGTGACCATAGCAGTGAGGCAGAGCGGCAGGGAACCCGAGTGACTCTGCTGCAGACGCTAGAGTCCCTGCTGCGGCTGGCGCATCCGATCATGCCTTACATTACCGAAGAGATCTGGCAACAGGTCGCCCCCTTAATCGGAGTTAAGGGCGATACCATTATGCTGCAACCCTATCCCGAAGTTGATGTGACGCAACAGGAGAGTGACGCTGAAGCCGCAATGGAGTGGCTGATGGCGGTGATTGTTGCGGTACGCAAAATTCGCTCAGGGATGAATATTGCCCCGTCAAAAGCACTGCCGTTACTCATGCAAAAGGGGAGTCGTCGTGACCAGGCGTTGCTGGAAAAACATCGCAATCTGCTGCTTAATCTTGCCCGTCTGGAGTCGGTTAGCTGGTTAACCGCCAGCGAGGCGGCACCCGAGTCGGCGACCTCTTTAGTGGGCGATCTGCAGGTGATGGTGCCGATGGCAGGACTGATTGACAAGGATGCAGAGTTAAACCGCCTCGATAGTGAGTTGGCACGGCTGGAGAAGGAGAGAGAACGAATCTCTAGCAAACTTGGTAACGCAACCTTCGTCAGCAAAGCCCCCGCCGAGGTTGTTAGCAAAGAGCAGCAGAAGCTTGCAGAAGTGAACAGCGCCCTACAACAGATGCAGCAGCAACGGGAAAAAATCGCGGCCATCTAATCTGAGAGCGGTACGGTAAAGCGTGATGACAGGATTAAAATACTTGACTCAGGGCGATAAAAAGGTAGAATTGCCGCCCACTTAAGTACGGCTATGTAGCTCAGTTGGTTAGAGCACATCACTCATAATGATGGGGTCGGTGGTTCAAATCCACCCATAGCCACCAATAAAAAAATAAAAGGTCTATCTTCGGGTAGGCCTTTTTTTTAGTCTGCTTGACAAGTTTCACCGACGTTTACAAATTCCGGTGAAATTCCCCGTGATGTTGTTGGTCTATTTATTGATGCCCTATGGCATCTTTTATGCCTGATCCAAATGGAGAAGATGATCGTGAACCTGCCAAAATCTTTTAAACTTAAAAACGCTGTTTTGCTCCAAGTTGCAATCGCTGCAGCACCTGAGGGATCCCATGTTTTTTATGTGGTTATTAAGGCTGCCTGATACTCACGAATGTCTCGCTGAGCCTCCAACACATCATCCGACGTCACGAGAAAATCGGGTAGTCGCTTAATCACTCGCAAGGCAAGATAGACAAAGGAGAGTACCCTTCTGCGACGGATGGTATTGGCTTGAAATTGTGGATGCAGCTCATTTTTTTCTGCCGTTAGCCCTATCAAGAGTAGTGAGTACAGGGCCAGTGAGGCGATAAGGAGCAGGTTAGAGAGCCGATGCAAAGAGCGTGAGCCGGAATAGTCCATCCCAAGCCCAAAGCGTGGGGACTTTGTATCACGGAATCCTTGCTCGATTTGCATTCTCTGTTTATAGATATTCGTAATTTGCACCGGTGCAAGCTCACTAAGCGATGTCGCGAGAACCCAGCCTTCTCGTTCTGACTGCGCATGATCGCGACTCTTGGATTTACGGGCAACATCGCCTCTTTTGTTGCGATCTTTTCGCCCTTGAGGAGGCTTTTTTAGGGAAACGATTCGACATGACAATGGCGACGTTTTAGCCAGCAAAAAGGTTCCGAGATCGGTGGGTTTATTCTGCTCAATGACATACTGCAACAGGGTCGCGGGTATCCATCTATCTTCTTGATTGCGCGCGATTTGAACCTTGCCTCTTACTCTTCCTACCCAGTCCCATCCCATGGCAGAGACAGCTCGGAACCAAGGGTTTTTGAAGCCGGCATCCGTCACCAAAATAGGGCTACAGGTGACGGGAAGCAGTGATTTAAGCTGCCGTAGAAAACGCTTATGGCTTTGCGCCGTTCCATAATCCTTCTGTTCAAAGACCATCTCAAAGAGGGTGAGTGCACGACCATGAAATGAGACCGATGCCCGTAGTAAATGCCAATGTTCATCAGCCGTAAGTGTGCTCCAGTCTACCTGAATCACTGGGTGTGGGGTGTTCGCACAGAGCCAGCTTGTCATTTTTTGGTAGTAGATATTGCGTTCACAAAACAGGGCGTCATTCCCAATTAATAGGTCAGCCCGTTTGATACGGTGTTTCTCTTTGGCATCACCAGCCAGTGCACGTCCCAAGGCTGTCACGCTAATGACTTTCCCAGAGATTGCGGCATCTATCATGTCGAGAAGAGCATCAAACCGACGGCGATGAACAGGGTTGCCATCATGCTGCATCTGGGTGTCTAATAGCTGGGTGGGGCGCATCTCAATCTCCTAATATGTTCGTCATAAAAGCCTATTAGATCATGATTGTGGATGCGTTTCCACCCTTATTTACTGATTTTAAAGAAAATAATTAGGGGATACCTCAGATTCAGGACTCATAAGAATTTTACCAAATTTGGTTAACTCAATCTTAAATGGAAGATTAGCAAACATTGGGTTATCGACAACTTCTGACCATTCCATTTATCTTGCCTATAGATTTAATGAACAATGTATTAGTGGGTGATTTTTGAGTTCGGTAGGACTCTAAATTTGACAAACTTGAATGTAATTCTGGTTTGCGTGAATTGCTTAGTGGGATATCAGCACATCTGTGAAATTGGTGGTTATGTAGTCGATTACTAATCGATACCAACATCAAAAATTTCTCAGCACCGACTAAAAAACGGTTGATTGCACTTGCTCGCAGTTTCAGATCTACGGGGTACTCATGGTAACCGTTCACTCCCCTTTCTCTTCCCCTTAAATCTCACTCTCCCAGCGGGCTGGGGTGAGGGCTAAAAAGGCAGCAGGGGAGTGCACGGTTACCAGATTGCGGGTAATGCTGCTAACGCTTTTTATGCGCTCTTCTTCCCTGTTGACTCCACTTCTAATTTTAGAACTTCGATTTCTCTTTTTAGTGCTTCGTACTCGTGCATTTTGCGCTTGAGAAAGTGGCTGGTTAGTGCCACTTTTTCAGCAATGCCTTGGGGTGTGAGCAGGTAGACGTACTTAAACTTATTTTTGCTGCTCTGAAAATTTTGCATTTTCACAAAGCCTTTATTGATAAGGGCATTAAGGCAGTAGTTCAACCCACCAACGCTCATGCCGAGCTTATCGGCCAGTTCACGTTGGGTTAGATCCGGATTCTCTTCCAAGATACGCATGATTCGAAAGTAGGTCTCTTCTTGGATCTGAGCTTGGCGTGAAACTGGGGAGGGGGAGGGTTGCTGGCTTGTCAATTGCTTCTTGAACCTGTTATCTGCACTTTAGCGCATGGAGTTTTTTGAGACTGTTTTTGCTGGCCACGGTTTTTGTTTTATCTGTTGCGAGGCATTCAGAGCACGGGATCTGATGCTTGATTAGGCACGCTACCTCCATTCTGCTAGCGATTCGCATGCTGAAGTCTAAGGTGTATGGGTAAATATTATCTAAGGTGCCTCTGTAACCTCAGATAAGTTTAGCGTATAAGAGGCATTTGTTCGAGGGCTGAACGGAAATATTTATTGATTGCAGAATTAATGAGCTGCCATTTTGGTTATAGGGATGGGTGTTTGGGGCTATCAAAAAGGGATCGGCTAAGATTGATAACATAGAACGTAATTGCAGTCGCGGCTGGATATTCTAAATCGCTTTGATAAACTCGGTATTCTTGAAAGGATCGTTGCGAGATTAGAGCAGCAGATTCTCTGATACGTTCATGTATTGCTGGATCTGCCGAGTTCATTCCTGCAAGATGAATCGGGTTGATTTCAGCCCGATAACGGAACATGCACGCCTTCGGGGGCGTTGTGAAAGGCGAATGGACTCAGAAACTGACGTCGCCAGAACAGCGCCTGATCCACCTCACTCAAGGCCGCCTCTTCACAGATGGTCTGCCATTTTTGCTCAATGATCTTGACCTGATGATTGACGATTTGGATCGCCTCTTCCCGTTTGAGCAGAAACACCGATGCGGCAGCAATGCAGATCCCCACTTGACTGGTACGCTCTGCGCCACGGATGAACATGGCTTGCGAAGCCTGCTGACCTGATCGCGATTGCGGGCAAATGTCGTAGGCGAGCGTTAAGGTCAGCTGATTTCCATCCCAAAAAGCCGCATGGTTGCGAGCGTGATCATCAGTGTTACCACACAAGATGTTGAAGACGATTCGCGAGAACAATTCCCGCAAGGTCGCCTTTGGGTGGATGAAACGGTGACGAATGATCTCTGCCAGTTTTTCGTAACTGGCAGAGGCAGCCATCATTTCATCGAGTTCGAACATCGTCAGCGCAGACACCATGGCACGTCTGTGCCAATGGCCGTCAGACCACACCCGATCAAAGCGCTCAATCAACAGGAGATCTTTGCCCAAGGCGCTGCGCAAGTACACAGGCGCGACATGGAGCCCCACCTCGTCGGCCAAACGCATGGCAATGAATTCCGCTTTGACCACGCTGTAGAGGTCATTGTTCGCAGAAAATTTGGCGATGAATTTGCGCGCGCCATCCTCAAGCAACACCTTGGGTCTGGCACCGCCTAGGGAAGTGCCATGCAACAAAGCCTGATCCAACTCGGGTGAGAGCGGTATACCCCGCTCCACTTTTTCGGCAGCCGTCAATAGCTCCTCCAGTGTGGGTTGCTCTGTGTGCCTTGGCACGTACTGAGTTGCGGATTGCTGAAAGTCCAGCGCACCAATTCTGTCAGAGCCTGACTCCAGCAAATAGGTCAACTCGTCCAATTCAACCTGGGCGGCATCCCCACCCTTAGTGCCTAATTTGCGATTTATCAGCACGCGACGCCCCCATGCATCCGGCGATGCATCGCGAATGCAGCTGGGCATGTTCAACCCTGGTAGCAATGGAAGGATCCCGGGGCGTAGCGGCAACTCTGGGGCATAGATCGCGATCGCATCTTGACGTGCCAGATAACTGCGACCGTAGTTGAAAACCAACTGCCCACCTTGTTTGGTGAGCAAGCCTGCAACCACAGGTTCGGTTGCACCGGGTAGCCAGATCCAGACGTAGGCTTCTGAATATGTGGCATCTTTCTCAGAAGTCATCTTTAACCCCCTTGGAACGCGTTCTCACGGCTTTAGGCAACAAGGCCATTTTTTCTCGGTGCAGTGCCAGATGGGTGGTCAACTGCCGTTGCTCCTGATCAAACAGCGGCACACCGCAGAGGGTGGCCACCTCAAACACCACGCCAATGGAACACCCAGGATCTCCGCGCTCGATGCGTTGCAGCAAGGCGCGTGAAATGCCTGCGCGAGATGCTAGATCAGTCGTGGTCATGGCCTTGCCCAAACGGGCTTCACGTACGAGTTGACCCAACAAGGTAAGCGCATCAAGGCTGTACTGAGAGAGGGGGCGGGAGACTGGCTAAACCATAATAAAGACTCATTAATGAACCACAACGCTACACAATGCAAGGTTAATGGATAATTGTCCTGCCGAACCAAGACAAAGTCAAGTGGCCTGGATGGGGCGTTGGTGATGCGGTTGGGCGATCGAAAAGTTGATAGGCTCTTAAAAGATCCCAATACACTTGATGCACCGATTTTTAATACCGCCAAATAAAGTAACCGTTCAGACACCCTGCTTTTTTTACCCTCACCCCAACCCTCCCGGGGGGAGAGGGGGCAAAAGTGGTGGGGGTCTGAACGTTTACCAAATAAAGTGGGGTATTGTTATGAGTATGAAATATTTACCTGAATTTGTGACTCCTGCACATATTGCGTTGGACTTAGCTGATCAGGAGGTATAGCATTTACGCTATACGGTGAATGCCCTATTTGCCGAAACCATCGACCTTGAATGGGGACATCAATTAGCATATCAGGAAGATATGGCGGAAAAAATTGATGCGTTTGTAGGACGATTTGGTCGCCAGCAAGATCATCTTGGCGGAAAATTATTGCCGGTTTTTGTTAAACTGCAGGGTGAGCAGCCAAAATCACTATTGGATCTATTTGCTTACGCCGAGCGAATGGATTGGGTTAAGCGTTACAAGCGGTGCTTGCTGAGACATACGGATTGAAATTAATGTGAGTAATATTAATGACGAGTGACTACGCAATTCTTCACCACGGCGCGATTGATGGCGTCACGGGATCGTGTCATCAACTTAAACTTGCGGATGGTCGTTCGCTGCTGATCGATTGTGGCCTGTTTCAAGGGGCTGAGGTTTCTGGCAGTGGTGCAGGCGCCAATCAGCTTGCCATTGAGTTTCCTCTGGATGGGGTGCTGGCGCTGGTGGTAACCCATGTTCATATCGACCATGTGGGGCGCATTCCGTATCTGGTTGCCGCTGGTTTTCGTGGCCCAATCTACTGTACGGAAGCGTCGGCAGAGCTGCTGCCGCTGGTGCTTGAAGATGCCCTGAAAGTAGGGGTGACTCGTAATGAGCGTATTATCGAGCAGGTTTTGCAGCAGGTTGTCAGCCAAATTGTGGCGCTGCCCTACAAACAGTGGCGGTCGGTCGACACCCTAGCGGAACAGAATTGGTTGATTAAGCTTCATCCGGCTGGCCATATTCTGGGTTCTGCCTATGTTGAGGTGCAGTTGCGTGGTGCGTTGGCCAAATCCTCAGCCGATCGGCGCTGGCATATCCTCTTTTCTGGCGATTTGGGTGCTCCCTATACGCCACTACTGCCGGCACCCCAATCGCCTTGGCGTGCCGATCAGGTGGTACTGGAGAGTACCTATGGTGATCGTAATCATGTTGGCCGCGCCACTCGACTCAAACAGTTTAAAGGGGTGATTGAGAAGGCGCTGCGTAATCGCGGTACGTTAATTATTCCTGCCTTTAGTATTGGGCGTACCCAGGAGATTCTTTATGAACTGGAAGGCCTTATTGCCAAATATGGGGATGAGGCGGTGGCAAGTGACCTGCCGTGGCGTGAGCTGGAGATTATTATTGACTCCCCACTGGCTGCCAAAATGACCGCTGCGTACCGCCACCTGCGTGATCACTGGGATGCTGAGGCCAAGCGGCGAGTGGCTCAGGGTCGCCATCCGCTGGCTTTTGAACAACTGCTCACCGTTGATGATCACGCGAGCCACCTGCGCATTGTTGACTACCTAAAACGCAGTGGTCGCCCGGCAATCGTGATTGCTGCTAGCGGTATGTGTGCTGGAGGGCGGGTGGTCAACTACCTTAAATCGCTGCTTGGTGATGCCCGAACCGATGTTGCCTTTGTTGGCTATCAGGCGAGCGGTACCCCCGGCGCCGTGATTCAGAAATATGGTCCCCGAGGTGGTTATGTCGATTTCGATGGTGAGCGAATAACGATTCGTGCCGGTATTCACACCCTTAATGGCTATTCAGCCCATGCTGACCAGACCGGTTTGCTGCGTTTTGTGCAGCGCATTCATAAAGGCGATAAGCGCGTGCGACTGGTGCATGGCGATGCTGAGGCGAAGGCAGAACTGGCGCGGGCATTTGCAGCGGTGGGGATTGCGGTCGATTAACAGGAAGGGTGCAGCAGCCCTGGGGCGCTCAATGTATTCAATGTGATATACCCTTTCTACTTGAAATTGCAGGGTCGTTGCACCAAAGGCCAAGCTGCGCACGTTGCAGTTGCTCACCCCAATCACTTAGGTTGTCTAAGCTCATGGGGATTCGCGACTTTGCCGCCTACCTGCATTTCCAAGTAGTTTGGGTATAGTTCTAATTTAACGCTGGGTTAATTTAAGCCAGACAGAAAATGCACCGTAACCATTGTAATCTCAGTTCCTCTCAGTGGGTGTTTTGTGAAGGTGCCATCAGCGAGGGTGATGGGGGAGGGGCGTGTTTGCTTAACAGCGTCCGTCTGCAGCGTACTTTTTTCTTAAATTAACAAAAAATCAGGCGCTGCATGCTACACTTGCGCAGCCAAATATAAGCTGAAGCTCGGCTTTGAAACCCTGTAACCGGACTGAACACTATGTATCTGTTAATTCCCTTAATTCCCTTGTTGGCGCTCTTGCTGACAGTTATGCCCCTCTATGCTGGTTTAGCCTATCCGGGGTTTACGGGTCATATTAATACCCCTTCAGCCTATGTTACCCAAGAGGGGCAGCTGGATGCGATGGTCAATAATCAGCATGAGTACCGCTTTGGAAATGCCGTTGATGGGCGTAATACGCTGTTTTCAATTGGACTATTTCCCCATGTCGAGCTGGGTGGGCGTCATGCGGTGGGGTATCCGAAGGTGAAAGGGAGTAGTGGTTACGCGGACTGGTATACCCATAACGATCTTTCCGGTAACCTTAAAATTCATCTGCCGCTTAACTTTCGTTATCTGCCCGACCTTGCCATTGGTATGCAGGATTTTGGTGGCCTCGCAGCGCATTTTAGCAGCCGTTATCTGGTGGCTTCGCTGCAATACAGTGGGTTCACCCTCTCTGCCGGTTACCGTAGTAGTGATTTAATTGCGCCGGGTGCTTTTGCCGCGGCACGCTGGCGGCC
>JADGBN010000048.1 GCA_015231435.1 Gammaproteobacteria bacterium | reverse complement strand
ATCTGCACCGTCTGCTCGAGGAGCCGCCGCTGCATGTTAATTTTATTTAGGATTGTGGGTGGAGAGTTGCCGTAGATCGGACGCTAGTCATGAGTATACCCTTTCTACTTGAAATTGCAGGGTCGTTGACTGCAGTCGCTCACCCCAATCACATAGGTTATCTATGCTCATGGGGATTCGCGACTTTGCCGCCTACCTGCATTTCCAAGTAGTTTGGGTATAGACGAAGCGATAACAGAGAACAAGGATAAATAACAGTGCGGATATTGGTCAGCGGCGGAGCAGGATTTATTGGCAGCCATCTATGCGAGGCGCTGCTGGCGCTTGACCATGAGGTGGTGGCAATCGATAACCTCTCGGTGGGGCGCAAGGCAAATCTGCAGCAGGCACTGCAACATCCTAGGTTCTCCTTTATCGCGCAGGATATCTGTGACCGTGAAGCCGTTGATCGTGCCATGCAGGGGGTTGATTGGCTTTTTCATCTCGCGGGGCGGGCCGATATTGTCCCCTCTATTGAAGCACCAGAGCTCTATTTTGCGACCAATGTTAGCGGAACCCTACAACTTCTGGAGAGTGCGCGGGCAGCGGGGGTTAAGCGCTTTATCTATGCGGCATCCTCCTCCTCCTACGGTATTCCCGACCACTACCCGACACCGGAGAGTGCTCCGATTCGTCCACAATACCCCTACGCTCTGACCAAATATATGGGGGAGGCGTTGGTGCTGCACTGGGCTGCGGTGTATGGCATGCCAGCACTCTCGTTGCGAATGTTTAATGTCTACGGACCCCGTGCTCGTACCAGCGGCACCTATGGCGCGGTCTTTGGCGTCTTTCTTGCGCAAAAGATGCAGGGAAAACCCTTTACCGTGGTCGGTGATGGAACTCAGACACGTGACTTTACCTATGTAAGCGATGTGGTTGCGGCCTTTATTCTTGCGGCAGAGTCAAACCATTCAGGGTTTGCGATGAATATCGGTAGCGGTGGTCACTACAGCGTTAATCAACTCGTCGCGTTGCTGGGTGGTGAGGTGGTTCATCTGCCAAAAAGACCCGGAGAGCCCGACTGCACCTTTGCCGATGTAAGCCTTATTGCTGAAAAATTGGGTTGGCAGGCGAAGGTCTCTTTTGCTGACGGGGTGGCGCAGATGCTGGAACATCGCGCTGACTGGCAGGATGCGCCGGTGTGGGAACCGGCATCCATCGCCGAGGCGACTCGTAGCTGGTTTAAATATCTGGATAAGGGGGAGCGTCATGACCCACAGTGAACAGCTGTCACCAGCAATTGATCTCAGCGCAACGGAACACTATCACGATACTTTTACCGAGGCAGTCAATTTACAACGCCAGCTGCTGCTAAACAGCCGCTGTCAGCTGCAGGATGGGACGCCGCTGGCACTGGCGGCGGGATTGCGGCAGATTCAGCAGATCTGGCATGAGTCGCAGCAGCGTGGTGGCTCGGTCTATCTATTGGGTAATGGTGGTAGTGCCGCAGTGGCGAGTCATATTGTGAATGATCTCTGTAATACCGCCGGTATTAGCGCCTCGACCCTACACGAACCGGCACTGCTCACCTGTTACGCCAACGATTATGGTTATGAGATGGCCTATGCAAGATTGTTGGCGCGCATGGCCAAACCGCGCGATGTATTGGTGGCGATTAGCAGCTCTGGCGCCTCTGCCAATATTCTTCAGGCGGTGGCGGCAATGCGGTCGCTGGGGGGTGAGGTGATCACCTTAAGTGGCTTCTGCGCTGCAAATCCGCTTCGCAAAGAGGGTCATCTTAACCTTTGGGTAGATAGCAGTGACTATGGACAGGTCGAGATTGCGCACCTTTTTCTGCTGCACCATCTTTGCGTCACCTACCGTGCAGTGACAGGAGCGGCGCATGAGTAGTCGTAAAATAACGACCCTGGAGAGCCTGACGGCGATAGCGCAGCAGTGGCGTGACGCTGGCAAGCGGTTGGTGCTCTGTCACGGTACTTTTGATCTGATGCACGCTGGGCATATTAAGCATCTGCAGCGGGCGCGTCAGGAGGGGGATCTGCTAATCGTAACGGTCACTGCAGATGCCTATGTCAATAAGGGTCCCGGACGCCCCGTCTTCCCCCAAACCATTCGCGCCGACTCCCTTGCAGCGCTAAGTTGCGTTGATTATGTCGCGATTAATAGTGCTGAGACGGCGCTGAATGTGATCGCGGCGCTGCGTCCTGACATCTATGTCAAAGGGGGGGAGTATCAGGATGAAGCAGCGGATGTTACCGGCAATATTCGCCGCGAACGTGAAGCGGTGGAGGCGGTAGGCGGGGCGATCTTCTTTACCCACGAGGAGACCTTTAGCTCAACGCAACTACTCAACAACTTTTTTGGCATCTTTACCGAAGAGACAAAAAGCTATCTTGCGACGATGCGTGATGCCGTCTCTGCAGAGACTTTAATTGAGCAGCTTAACCAGCTACGCTCCCTGCGGGTGCTGGTGGTTGGCGATACCATTGTTGATGAGTACTGCTACACCTCGCCGTTGGGGCAGTCGGGTAAGGGCAATGTGCTGGCGGTACGTTATCAGGATGAGGAGCGTTTTGCCGGTGGTGCGGTCGCGGTTGCCAACCACCTTGCAGGGTTTAGCGACGCGGTTACCCTGCTTTCGGTGCTCGGCAGCCAGAACAGCTATCAGGATTTTATTCAGAGTAAATTGCAAGCGTCGGTCACGCCGCACTTTTTTATGCGTGATGATGATCAGACGTTGGTGAAACGCCGCTTTGTCGATCCCGATATGGCGAAGCTCTTTGAGGTCTATCTCTACAGTGGCCACCCTCTGCCAACTGCGGTTGAAGCGCAGTTGCTAGCCTGGCTGGAGGCGTCTGCCGCTGATTTTGATCTGGTGGTGGTGCCTGATTTTGGCAATGGCATGATTACCCCGGCGATGGTTGCGGCACTGGGCAAACAGGCGCGTTTTCTCGCGGTCAATGCACAAATTAATGCGGGTAACCGTTGTTACCACGCGGTGACGCGCTATCCTCGCGCCGATTTTCTCTCCCTGAATGAGCCGGAGTTGCGCCTTGCGATGCACAATGCCAGTGGCTCGCTTGACGATTTGGCGGCAACACTAGGGCAACGCATGGGGGCGCAGGGGGTGGCGGTAACCCGTGGTACTAAAGGGGTGCTGTTACATGAAGTGAGCGGCGCGCAGCAGCATGAGGTGCCAGCACTCTCAACGCGGGTGATTGACCGGATTGGCGCTGGTGATGCCTTTCTCTCCCTTGCCGCGTTAACCCTAGCGGGAGGATTAGGGGGATCTGTCGCCGCCTTTATTGGCAGTGTGGCCGCCGCCCTTGAGGTACAAACGGTCTGTAACCGCGAGCCGGTTGCTCCAGTTCAGCTTTTTAAATATCTGAAAACATTACTTAAATGAGTGAAAGTATGCTATTGCAGCAGTACCGTTCACTCTACCGTATTCGCCGCGTTGAGGAGGTGATTGCCGCGCACTACCGCGAGCAACAGATGCGATGTCCAGTGCATCTCTCCATTGGACAGGAGGCGGTGGCAGTGGGGGTCTGTACGCAACTGCATCGTGAAGATGCCCTCTTTAGCGGCCATCGCGCCCATGCTCACTACCTTGCCAAAGGGGGTGATCTGCAGGCACTTTTCGCCGAGCTTTATGGCAAGGCGACAGGCTGTTGTAGTGGCCGTGGCGGGTCGATGCACCTCATTGATCTGGCGGTCGGTTTTTGGGGTGCCACGCCGATTGTCGCCGGTACTGTACCGCTGGCCGTTGGTGTGGCGTTAGCTTGGCAGCTGCAGGGGCGTTCGGGGGTGAGCGCGGTCTTTATCGGCGATGGCGCGATGGAGGAGGGGGTGGTGCATGAGTCACTTAACTATGCCGCGCAACAGCAGCTTGCGGTGCTCTTTATTTGCGAAAACAACGGCTACGCAGTCTATACCCGTTTAGCGGGGCGGCAGCCGCCGCGTCAGATTCACGCCCTAGCTGCCGCCCATGGTCTAACGGTGGCAGTGGCGGATGGCAATGATGTTGAATTGGTTAGTCAGCATAGCGCCGCCGCGGTTGCCGCGATGCGGCAGGGGGGCGGGCCGCAGTTTCTTGAGTTAACCACGCACCGCTGGCTGGAGCATTGCGGTCCCGATGATGATGATCATCTTGGCTATCGTCAACCCGGTGAACTCGCCGCATGGCGTGAGCGCTGTCCGCTGGCGTTGGCGGCGGAGCGCTTACAGGTGCGTGATGCGGTGAGTGAGGCGACATTGGTACAACTGCGTCAGCAGGTAGAGGATGAAATTGCCGCAGCCCTTGAGGCGGCACAAAACGCCCCCGAACCCGATGGCTGTGAGCGCCTAGAGCATCTTTATGGCGAGTGAGCGTCAGTTAAGCTATGCCGAGGCGCTGCGGGAGGCTTTTGTGATCGCCCTAAGCCGTGATCCGCGGGTTTTTCTCATCGGCGAGGGGGTTCCCGATCCCAAGGGGATCTTCGCCACCACCAGCGGACTTGCGGAGCAGTTTGGCGCCCAGCGGGTGCGCGACATGCCGCTTAGTGAAAATGGTATGACCGGTATCTGTATTGGTGCGGCGCTGGCGGGAATGCGTCCGGTGCTCATGCATCAGCGTCTCGATTTTGCCCTGTTATCACTGGATCAGATTATTAATCACGCCGCCAAGTGGCGTTATATGTTTGCCGGACGCGCCCATGTGCCTTTGGTGATTCGGCTGATTATTGGCCGTGGTTGGGGACAGGGGCCGCAGCACGCTCAGGCGCTGGTGGCGCTCTTTGCCCAGATCCCGGGCCTTAAGGTGGTCACCCCTGCCACCCCTTACGATGCCCGAGCGCTAATGTTGGCGGCGATTGCTGACGCTGATCCGACTATCTATATTGAGCATCGCTGGCTGCACAATATTCGCGATACGGTTCCTGAAGCGGTGGCGATTGAGCCGTTACAGGGGGGGCGAGTGGCACGGCAGGGTCAGGATATCACCGTGGTCACCTACTCCTATATGCTGCTGGAGGTACACGCCGCTGCTGCGGCGCTGGCGGTTGCCGGGGTTGCGGTGGAGGTGATTGATCTACGGGTGATTCGTCCGCTAGATGTCGCCTTAATCGTCGCTTCGGTGACTAAATGTGGTCATCTTCTGGTGGTGGATACCGGACATGGTGATTTTGGGGTCGCCGCTGAAGTGATCGCTGCCGTGACCATTGCCGCTTTTACGGCGCTACAAAGCGCCCCAGCCCGCTTGGGATTGCCGCCGCACCCCTGCCCGACTGCCCCGGCACTTAGTCGCGATTACTATCCTGATGCTGCTGCGGTGGTTACTGCGATTGCCCAACAGCTGGTGCTGCCACAGGCGGTACAACAGCAGGCTTTATCGCTGTTGCAGCGTGGCGATCACCCCCACGATACCCCCTATCGCGGCTTTAACGGACCATTTTAATAAGGATATGGCATGAGTCAGGAGAGTAAACCGCCGCTGCATGAGTTGCCTGATCTACCCCTAGTGCGCCATGCCGGTCATAAAACCCGCTCCGGTCGGGCGATAGTTGATCGCAGCGAGATTGTCACCGATGCGAAGAGTGAGGGTCCCAACCACTTTACCGGCCCGACTTTTCGTAATCAGCGCCAGCGCTTTCGTTTTGACGGGCATAAGCTAATCTACCATCTCGACAGGCTTGAGGCGTGGCAGCGCGGGGAGCGGATAGCGCCGATTCATATCGATATGGGGTTAACCAAATTTTGTAACACCGCCTGTATCTACTGTTACGGTGTGGTGCAGAAGATGGAACGCGGTACGATGATCGCTGGCGATGCGTTGCTGCGCTTTGTCGAAGATTGCGGGGCGATCGGGGTGCGTTCTTTAGGGTTTATTGGTGATGGCGAGCCGACCCTCAACCCCGCGCTGGCAGAGGCGACCGCGCTTGCCGCTTCGCTCGGGGTCGATACTGCGATGGCGACCAACGGCCTAAAGATCGATCCTGCGGTGATGCCGCAGCTGTTGCGCGACATGAGCTGGATTCGCGTCAATCTGTCGGCGGGGGATGCCACCGGTTTTCAGCGGGTGCATCAGTCCCATAGCCGTAATTTTGATCAGGTGGTGGATAATGTGCGCGAACTGGTGCGTCTGCGTAACCTTTATGGTTATGCCTGCACCATCGGCCTGCAGATGGTGCTGGTGCCGGAGTGTTACGATCAGATTATTAAAGAGGCGGAACTTGGGGCAGCGCTTGGCGTTGACTACTTTGTGATTAAACACTGCTCCGACTCCGAGTATGGCGAGCTGGGTGTTAACTATGAGGATTTTCTTAGTGTGAGTGAGCTACTTAGGGAGGCGGAGAGCCTCTCTAACGATAACTATGTGGTGCAGGCGAAATGGCACAAGATTAACTCTGCAGGTGAGTCTGATCTCTATAAAGCGGGTTTTCGAAAGTATGATGTCTGTTATGGCACCCCGTTTTTGCTGCAAATCTCCGGTAATGGCAAGGTCTATCCCTGCGGCCCCTTTTTTAATAAGGACCGTTTTCTAATCGGCGATCTACATACGGGCTCTTTTAGGGAGATGGTCGCCTCGGATCACTACTGGCGGGTGCATCAGGATATTGTTAACTCGGTGGATGTCCATAAAGATTGCGCCATGGGCTGCCGTCAGGATTACCTTAACCGCTTTTTGTGGGATCTGAAAAATCCCCCAGAACATCTCAACTTCATCTGATATGTTTATTACCCTCTCCATCTATTTTGTCATGCTGCTTATTCTTTTCTGGTCATACTGCGGCTATACCCTAATGCTCTATCTCATTGATCTTTTTAATGGTAGTGCTGAAGAGTTGGATGCGGTCATTGCCGAGGGCGAGTGGGCCGAGGTGTTAATGATCGTCCCCTGCTATAACGAGGCGGCGATGATTACCGACAAGGTCGTCAATATTGCGGCGTTTGATTATCCTGCCGATAAGTTGCGGGTCATCTTTGTCGATGGGGGCTCCAGTGATAACACCCAGGCGCTGCTTGCAAAGGCGCTTAACCACTACCCCGAGAGAGCGCAGCGCTGGCAGCTAATCGAGTCTGCTGTTGCAGGAAAAATAGCCCAGATGAATACCGCCTTGCAGCTGCGTGGCGATAGTGCGTTTATCTTCTGTAGCGATGTGGATGCCCAGCTTGAACCCGATGCGCTCAAGCGCATGGTGCAGGTGTTGCAGCAGCGCCCTGAGGTGGGGGTGGTCGGGGCGAATATTCTTCCCGCCGAGGCGGGTCTGGATATCGAAAAGCAGTTTTGGCGGGATCAAAATGCGATTCGCTATCTTGAGTCGGTGGTTCACTCCTCCTCCATCGTCGTGGCACCGGGCTATCTCTTTCGTGTCGATCTCATTGCCAGCTATCCTGATGATTGTGTCGCGGATGATATTTTTATCGCCTACAGCGCCAATGCCCAGGGGTATCGGGTGGAGTATCTGCAGCAGGCGCGCGGGATTGAGACTCGGGTGCCAGCGACGATTCGTGACTATATCGCCCATAAATTTCGCAAGGGCAACGCCTATCTTATCGAACTGCTGCGTTTTACCTATCAGTTTCCCCGTTTTGAGCCGCTATGGAAGGTGATGTTCTTTACTAAACTGCTGCAATTTCTCGTCTGCCCGTGGCTGATTCCCTACTGGCTGGTGGCAACTCTGTCGCTGCTGCTGGGCGATGCTGCGCGTCAGGAGATTGCTATTCTCGGGGTGCTCTTTCTCTTTGTGAGCCTAGTGATTACCTCACAACTGATTGGTCGGGTACGGCGTCGCCATCAGGCGGCGGAGCTTACGCCTCACTCGCGTCGCCACCTCTTTTCCGCTTTTATTCTAAATAATCTGGTGATGTTTTTTGTTGCCTTAACCTTTCCTTTTTATCAACAGAATAGCCGTTATCGCAAAGTCGGTAGCCGCACCGTGGGGAGATGATGAAGCTATCGATTGTCATACCGTGTTATAACGAAATTGCTACCCTAGAGTCGATTGTCAGCCTGATTATCGAGGTGGTTCCCTACGAGAAGGAGCTGCTGATTGTTGATGACTACTCCAGTGATGGTTCGCGACAGCTGCTGGCAACGCTGGCGCAGCGCTATCCCGGGGTGGTGCGCGACTTTTACCATGCCGAGAACCAGGGCAAGGGGGCGGCACTGCGCACCGCCATTGCGGCGGCAACTGGCGATATCGTGATTATTCAGGATGCCGATCTGGAGTATGACCCGCGTGAGTATCCGCTGGTGCTTGGGCCGATTATCGACAAGCGTGCCGATGTGGTCTTTGGCTCGCGCTTTATCGGTAGCCAAAGTCACCGTGTACTCTATTTTTGGCACTATTTGGGCAACAAGTTTTTAACGCTGCTCTCCAACGCTTTTACCAATCTCAACCTGACCGATATGGAGACCTGTTACAAGGCGTTTCGTCGTGAGGTGATTCAGGGGATTACTATTGAAGAGAACCGTTTTGGCTTCGAGCCGGAAATTACCGCTAAGGTGGCGCAGTCCGACGCAATTATTTATGAGGTTGGAATCAGTTATTACGGCCGCACCTACCACGAAGGCAAGAAGATTAACTGGAAAGATGGTGTTAGTGCGATTCGCTGCATATTCAAATACGGGCTATGGCGTCGCTAGCAGTTAACCACAAGGATTATAATTAATGAAAAAGGTGCTGTTGCTCTCCCCCCCCTATGTCAAGGATTACATGCGCAACGCCCGTTGCGATTTTGTCTCCAACTCCGGTTCACAGTGGTACCCCATCTGGTTGGGGTATTGCGGTGCCTTTCTTGAGCAGCAGGGCTATCAGGTGCGTTTCGTTGATGGCCCCGCCTCGGGTATCGACTTTGCGCAAACAGAGCAGATCTTCAGCGACTTTCGCCCCGATCTGCTGCTTATCTATAGCGGCCAGCTAAGTGAGGAGAGTGACTGTCAGCTGGCCGATCGGCTGTTAACCCTGCACCCCTGTGAGGCGATTTTTGTCGGCCCCTTCTTCTCGATTAACCCTGAACAGACCCTCGGCAAGTCGCAACGGATGCGCTACGGGGTAACGGGTGAGTTTGAGTACCCGGTGCTTGAATTTCTCCGTGGCGACGATCCGGCGACGATTGCCAACTTTGTCGTTAAGGGGGAGGAGGGCGCTGTGGCGCGAGTCGCCGAACGCCCCTATCTTGATGGCCAAGCGCTTGATGCCTTCCCCTTTGTTAGCGATTTTTTTCAGCGCCATCTCGATTTGCGCTGGTATCGCACCCCCTCTGAGAAGTTCCCCTATATCGATATGATGAGTGGTCGTGGCTGCGTTTGGGGGCAGTGTACCTACTGTCTATGGGTCTTTAGTTTTATTAAGGGACATACCTATAACCTGCGTTCCATCGAGAATCTTGTCGATGAGGTGGCGTTTATTGAGAAGCAGATGCCGCAGGTGAAGTCGCTAATGATTCAAGATGATACCTTCCCCTCGGGACGGGCGCGGGAGTTTGCCGAGGAGAAGTTGCGGCGCAATCTTAAGCTTCCCTGGTCCTGCTACTCACGGGGCAATATTGACTATGAGGTGCTGCAGCTCATGAAGCAGTCGGGCTGCCTTAATCTTCATGTCGGTTTTGAGTCGGGGAATCCCGAGATCCTCAAAAATATTAAAAAAGGGGTGGATCGCGAGCGGATGACACGTTTTGCCCACGATGCCAAGCGTGCTGGAGTGCATCTGCATGGGGATTTCGCCATTGGTTTTCCCGGTGAGAGTGCCGAGACGATTCGCCAAACCATCGATTGGGCCTGTGAAATTCGCCCCGATACGGCGCAGTTTCAGCTCATGATCCCCTTTGAGGGGACGCCGATGTATGACGAACTGAAAGCGCAGGGACAACTAAAAAATGGGGCTCCCGACTTTCCGGAGCTCAACTGGCAGGAGATGGAGGCGTGGGCCAAGCAGGCCTACCGCGAGTTTTATATCAGCTGGCCCTACGCCAAAGAGGTGGCGATGCACCCCTATGATCTCGGGGTAAAAAAATTTGGTACCTACATTAGCGCGGTACCGAGCCTCTTCTGGAAGCGCTGGAATGTGCGTTAGGGAGAGTGTTATTAATCTAAACCTTAGGGTGTCCACCTCCCGCTTTCCGGGACGCCGTAAACCCCTCCCTGGGGGCTTGGCGGCGGCTTCCCTGCCGCCGACACCCGGAGATCGGGCAGTGGGCACCCTTAATAACTTAATGGCACTGCCGACGGGGAGAATATGAGTGCATAAATATTGGCTTAACTTCAAATATGCGGTCAGCCTTGGTAAACCGTTGTTAATTTGGCGCTTAGTTAAAACCTATCTCGGGATAATCTTTTATGGCAAACGCCCCCTGCGTTATGTCGATTTTGCGATTGGTTACTCCTGTAATTTGAAGTGTGACCACTGTTTTGCCACTGCCCTTGAGGATGGCACGATGCGGCGCGGAGTACCGGTGGATAAAAACGGTGATCCGCGCAAAATGTTGCCGCGCGGTGGCGTCGGACGGGAACGGATCACGCCGCAGGAGTATGGGCGAATCGTTAGCGAGGCGATGGCGCTTGGGGCGTGTAACTTCTCCTTTCAGGGGGGAGAGCCGACGCTCTACCCCGATCTGCTTGACTACATTCGTGCGGCGCAGCCAAGTCAAAATGTGATTTCTGTGACCACCAATGGCACCCTGCTGGATCGGGAGAAGATCGCCGCGCTAAAGCGGGCAGGGGTCGATATTTTAACCATTAGTCTCGATAGTGCCTGTGCTGAAGTACACGATGCCTTTCGCGGCATGAGTGGTACATTTGCCAAGAGTTTGGCAACCATTAAGCTGGCAAAAGAGATGGGGTTGCATGTCACCGTCGGCGCGGTGGTCTCCCATGAGAATCTCTACAGTGACGACTTTAACCAGCTCATTAAACTCGTCACAGGGCTTGATTGTATTCTGTTTCTCGCGCTTGCCTCGCCGGTCGGGGAGTGGGCGAATAATGCCAATATTATGATCACCCCCGAAGATCGTGAATATCTGGATGATCTCTGTGCCACGCATCCGCTGGTGCGCACCGACTTTGAGGCCAACTGGGTTGATCATGGCTGCGGGGCGATGAAAGAGATTATCTACCTTACCCCCTACGGTGATGTGCTGCCCTGCCCTTTTTTGCACACCTCACAGGGCAATGTGCGCGAGCAGTCGTTGACGGCGATTCGCGCCAATACGCTGACCAACCCCTACTTTGCCACCTATTATGATCGCTGTCTGGCAGCGGAAGATCCCGACTACCTTGCCCGCTATAACAAGGGTTTTTATAAGGAGAATGGTCAACCGCTTACCATTGGTGAGATCCATGAAAGTGAGATCCATCAGCGCGAAAAGGTGGGCGACCATTCATGTTAGAACGGGTGATGGTCACCGGTGCCAGCGGCTTTATTGGCGATAATCTCGTCGCAGAGCTGCTGCAACGCGGTGTCACGGTCTATGGTTTGGCACGTTCGCCGCTGCGCCGTTCGCACCCCAATCTGATAGCGATTCAGGGGGATCTGCTACAGCCGGAGAGTTATCAGCAGGCGCTGCAACAGTGTGACACCCTTTTTCATTGTGCCGGTCATATCTCCTTCTCCGCCGCCGATCGCGCGCAGGCAGAGGCGATTAATATTGCCGGTACCAAAGCGGTGGCAACGGCCGCGCTGGAGGCGGAGCCGTTGCGCTTTGTCCATTTAAGTGCCTGTGCCGTTCTCGGATTTAGGCAACATGCGGATGCGCCGCTGCTGGATGAGTCAGCTGCACCGCTCATTGCCCGTGAAAATGGTTATGCCTATAGCAAATGGGCGGCAGAGCAGGAGATCTTGACGCTGACGGAGCAGGGGCTAAATGCGGTTATCGCCAATATTTCAACTGTCTATGGCGCAGGGGATCGGCAGATGAACTCGGGCTCGATTATTCGTTCACTGCGGCAGGGGATGCGTCTGATTCCCCCCGGCGGCAGCAGCTATATTGGCATAAAAGATCTGCTTGCCGGCCTTCTGGCGCTGGCGCAAAACGGGCGGCGTGGTGAGCGCTATATTTTGAACAGCGAAAATCTCACCTACGCAGATCTGACACGGCGCATTGCTGTGGTGGTGAAGGCCGCCCCTCCCTCTTTTGTGTTGCCGCGTGTCGCGCGCAGACCGGCCATTGCCGCCGCTTGGTCGCTGGAGCGGTTGCAGCGGCTGCGCGGCGCTACTGGCGGGGTTAATTTAGTCACGCCGCAAATTATTCGTGAGAGTTTTGGTTATAAATACTTCTCGGCGGCGAAGGCGCAGCGGGAGTTAGGTTGGCAGCCGCAACAGTCACTGGAGTCTGCGGTGGCTGAGGCGATGGCGTTCTATCTTAAGGAGGGGTTGCTTAAGTGAGCCGCCTATCCTCGGAGCCGTTAGCGCAACAGGTGCGTCACGCCAATCGGCGTTTTTATGATCTCGCGGCGGCTCAGTATGAAGCGGTTGATGGGCGGCGTACGACCGCAGTGCTTGCGTGGATAAGCGAGCGCATGGCAGCGTTGTCTCAACGCTGTGGTGGCGGGCGACTGCTGGATATCGGATGTGGCAGCGGAGTGGTGCTTGGCTGCGCCGAAGACTATTTTGTGCAGCGGGTCGGCGTCGATATCTCCAGTGAAATTCTTAAATTGGCACAAAAGCACGGGGAGGCAGTTTGTGCCGATGCGGCGCAGCTCCCCTTTGCTGAGGGCTCTTTCGATGCAGTGGTCTGTTTTGCGGCACTGCATCATATTTATGATCACCAACCGCTGTTGGCGGAGGTTTACCGTATTCTCAAACCCGGTGGTATTTTCTACTCCGACCATGATATGAGTCGCGCCTTTAGCGACCGCTTTCACTGGCCACTGCAACTCTACCGTACCCTGTTTAACGCTCAGCGCCGCTATCAACAGGCCGATAGCCGCCTTGATGCCGAACTCTACCGCTTAACTGAAATTCATGAGCAGGGGATTGATCAGGAGAGCCTGATTACCGCAATGAGTGCCGCAGGTTTTGCCCAGGTGGATGCCAGCTATCACTGGTACGGTCTGAATGGCTTGCTTGATCGAATGAGGGGCACGCAGCCGCGCGGTAAGGGATGGGCACCGCTGCTGACAGTGTATGCGGTTCGCTGAAGGTCAACAATACAATAACTTTGGGGAGCGCACAGATGGCGCATGTAGCACTGATTAACCCTTATACCCCCGATGGTAATTTCGTACCACCGCTTGGGCTGTTAACCCTAGCTTCAGTGCTTGAGGCGGGGGGACATCAGGTGATGATTTTTGATCAGAATGATAACCCAGATATCTATGCGGAAGTGGTCGGTTTTAATCCTGGGGTGGTAGGTATTAGTGCGGTTACTTCAGCACTCTCTTCAGGTCAGCGCATTGCGCAGCAGCTGCGTGAGACGCTTCCGCTGGCACGCATTGTTTTTGGCGGGGCGCACCCTTCGGCAATGCCGCAGCAGGTGCTCGCATGGCCTGAAGTTGATTTTGTGATTGTCTCTGAGGGGGAGATCCCTTTTCGTCTGCTGGTTGACTGGATAGTTGCCAAAGGAACAGTGGGTCAACTGGCGAAGATTCCTAATCTCCATTACAAGCATGCCGGTTTATTATTAAGTACACCGACCAGCGATTATCTTGATGAGGCGGCACTGGTTGCGTTACCGCGACCTGCCTATCATCTGTTGGATGTGGACCGTATTGCTAGCAAGGTTCGACATGGGATCTTCAGTAAGGGCAAGCGGATTTTGCCCTATATGGCGAGTCGTGGATGCCCTTACCTCTGCACTTTCTGTAGTGTCATGATGGGGCGAAAAATGCGGCGGTTGCCGGTGGATCGGGTATTGGCTGACTTAGCGTATCTGGTGGAGCGTTATCAGGTTGACCAGATTTATCTCGAAGATGACAATTTTACCGCTTCAAAAAAATATGCCAATGCAATTCTTGATGGTATTCATGAACGTGCATTACCGATCACCTTGAAATTTGCCAATGGGATTCGTCTTGAGAATATGCATGAGCCGATGCTGGAGAAGATGCGGCGTGCGGGCGTGCAATCCCTTAGTTTTGGACTTGAGAGTGGATCGGAGAAAGTTCTTAAGCTAATGAAGAAGAGCCTTGATCTGGAGAAGACCCGTAAACGGGTGGAGATGATTCGCCGTCATGGCTTTTTAATTGGCGCCAATATGATTATCGGTTACCCAGGTGAGACAGAGGCTGATATCTGGGAGAGTTATCACTATTTTCGTGAGTTAAGGCTGGATAGTACCGCAGTGGTCAATCTAATCCCCTTTCCCGGAACGGATGTGCGCGCGATTTGTGAAGCGAATGGCTGGTTGACCAAGGAAGCTGATGATTGGGATAACTACTATTTTGATATGAATAATCCCAAGGTGTTGATAGAGACGCAGTGGCTGTCGCAAGCCGATGTGCAGCGCTTGTTAAAACAGATATTTTTGCGTATTTATACTGACCCACGGCGGGTGATGACTATTGTGCGTAATGCCTCTATGCGTGATCTGATTTCCGGTGCGAAGATGATGGCGTCTCGCATGGTCAGTCGTGCTGGGTAGTGCAAGTAAGCGATAATTGTCCTGAAAACAAAATGCTAGGAAGCGTCTGATATGGGGCTTTGGGTTATGCAGAACCTTCCGGCAGGGCTTTGGCTGTTGGTGTGGCTGTTTTTTCTCCTCTGGGTGACCGGGGTTGCCACACTGATGGTTTATTTGCAGACCTGGATTAGTCGCGTGCTCTTTTTTGTTCTTGTGATGGCCGATCTGGTGTTGTTAATTTTTTCACCCTATCAGATCCCCTTCCTGGGTGATCCACTGCCACAACTTATACTGGCAGCGGTTATCGCCTTCTCCTTATATCTTTTTATCTCAGGTTGTTACACCCTGCTGAGTGCGGCTTATCACTATTTGGTCATTAGGAAAGGTCATCGTAACCTTTCTCAAATTCAGATTGCGCCGCATTATGATCAGCAGCGGAGGCGTTTTCTTTCTCTGCTTTTTGGCAGCGGCGCGGTGATGGCAAGCAGTGTTATTTTCGCGATGCCACGGGTAGTACCGGCACAATTGGTGGTGACACGCTATCGTGTTGCAGCGGCAGAACTGGGTCTGGCAGCGGGTAGTAAAAAAGTGAGCATTGCTCTTTTTTCAGATCTGCATGCAGGCTTTTCACTCTCACCGCATCTATTGGCGCAGTTGCAACTCACCATCAGTAATTTAAGGCCTGACATGATCCTCTTTGCCGGTGATGCGGTTAATTACTATCACGAAGCGATAGCCGAGCTCGAAAATTTTTTTCTGCAGTGTCGGCAGATTGCCCCAGTGGTCGCTGTACTGGGTAATCATGATCATTACGATAATGCAGATAAGGTATGCGTCGCGCTGCAATCATGGGGCGTTGAAGTGTTGCGTGATGCCATTTACCGTCACCCGTTAAGTGGTCTAGTCGTGGTTGGAGCCGGGGATTTGGAGCAAGAGGCGGGAAGTCATAGCGCCCTTGGTGCCGTAGCCGATAATGAACGTGCGCTATTATTGGCGCATCATCCTGATACGGTCGATCGTATTGATGTCGCTGCATTACAACGTGTGGGGTTAGTCCTCTCAGGGCATACTCATGGCGGGCAGATTCGCCATGCAGAGCGCGGGGCGCTGGTATTGATGGCGAGCCAGGATCGTATTTATGGCTGGAGCCAGCGACCTGGAATGCCGCCACAGATCGTTACCCGAGGAGTTGGTTACACCGCCATGCCAGTGCGAATCAATGCTCCGCCGGAGTTGGTTATAATCGAGATACTCCCGTGAAAGAACCCTATTATGATTCTGTATATGCCTAATTTAGCTCAAGAATAACAAACTCTTTCTCCCGGTCATGATGAATCGGCTGCCAGTTTTTCCAGAGAGAGTCACAATCGCGTAAGTAGTCGCTGTAGGCTGGGGTACGCAGGTTATCGAGAACAACATAACGGGGATGAAAGCGGTTAATAATGCCGTAGATATTCTCACCTACACGACGCCCGTCGATGGTCGGGTGATGGGTCTTCCAGGCGATTAATTGTGGGTAGGAGGTGACGATGTGTGCACTCCTATTTTTGCATTTCTCTTTAATTGCCGTACAAATAGGTTGATAGGCATGGTTTTGCGGATCGCTGCGAATGTTGTAAATCCCCCGAAGCTCGATAAACAGAACGATGATTACCGTCAGTATCACAAATTCAAACACGATTTAGATCTCATAACAGGCATTATAAAATGGGGTGATATTTATCTGGTTTGGCAGAACACCCAGCTGGATTAACTCCTGTGTAATTGTTTTGTAGTGCTGTGGCGAGGTGATGATGACCCGATCTGGAAGATGGTTGTGAATCGCCTGATAGGATTTGACCTCTAGCGGAAAGGGGCGTGGTTCGCGGTCATAAACCGAGATAGTGAGACTGCTGTTACCCAGCGCGTTCACAATGGCGTGACTGATTTCGTTAGCGGGGGCAAGGGCGAGATGTTTTACCCCTTGCAGTAGTTCGGGATCGGGGTAAAGTTTTGCCATGGTTAGTGCAGTTATTTGTGGTTGTCGGGCTTGGCACCTGCTTTGTTGTTGTTGAGCGAGATAGATTAGGACAAAAACGATTGCGCCAATCGTAGAAAAGAGGGGCCATTGTGAGAAAGCCCCCTTCTGGAAGCAGAGCAGCAGTGAGTATAACCAGAGTATTGCTAGGGGAAATTGTAGGCGTGACCAACTGATAGGGTTGATCAGCGGCAGAATAAACCAGAAGGCAAGCGCAGTCAGTGCCGTAACGCGACTTTCTGGTGTTCCCAACATGAGCAGTGTCAGCGACAGGATTAAGGCGGATATCAGTACAGCAAAAAAAGGTTTTCTAGCGGTGGAGAGATTGGGTAGCAAGAGTGCCTGGCAAACCGTCACCGCTATCTCATGGTAATTTGCTAGTTGCATACGTATGAAGGACCATGGACTGCGTTGAATCTGTTGTACGATGTGTGCGGTATTTGATGTTGCTTGTGGGTCTCCGTAGTAATTTTGTAGGGAAAATTGTCGGTTAAGCTGGTACCAGTTTTTGAAGGGCGAGGTAAAGCAGGGGTTATCGGGATTAAAGCGGAGATAAAAAAGGGCGAAGTTTGTGACATAGTTGGGAGATTCACACAAAATTGGGGTCAATCAATCTCGGAAGAGAGATTTTTATTATTGGCACTAAAAACCATACCCAAACTACTTGGAAATGCAGGTAGGCGGCAAAGGCGCGAATCCCCATGAGCATAGATTAACT
>JADGBN010000047.1 GCA_015231435.1 Gammaproteobacteria bacterium | reverse complement strand
CATCATGAACGCTATGATGGTAGCGGCTACCCTGATGGCCTGAGCGGCGAGAATATCCCCTATCTGGCACGCATATTTCAGGTGGTGGACGTTTACGATGCGCTAAGTTCACGCCGCCCCTACAAGCCGATCATGAGTCATGAAGTGGTGCTGCGCATTATGCGGGAAGAGGGCACCAAGGGGTATTGGGACCCCACCATTCTGCGGGTCTTTCTCGATATTGTTGAGCAGCAACCGGCACTTCTTGATCTGCCGCAAGACCCCGGTAATGATCACCATACCGAGATATTCAAAATCGTCACCTCAGCGCATCGCCGACCAGAGAATCTCAACACCGATGAGTGTTTGGTGGATGAGGTTAATCACGGTGCAGAACAGACGAAATAACCGGTTAAGCGCATAAGGAGCAGCCAGTGAATCAGATAAAAGCAGAACAGGCGAGAGTCAGCCTTTGTGAAATGATGGGAATTGATAGCAAGGGGCAGCAGCAGCGGCTCGACTTTGTTGGTCTCGGGGCGAATGAGATCGCCCTGCTTAAAGAGCTTGCTCCGGTTATTGAACGTGAGGCTGACGCGATTGTTGAAGTTTTTTATCAGAATGTCGGTAAATTTCCCGAACTGGTGACGCAAATTGAACAGACAAAAGTCACCGTAGAGCAGCTAAAACAGACGCAGCGCGACTATCTTCTTGAGCTTTTTAGTGGCGATTATGGCAGCCACTATTTTGAACGGCGTCTGCGTGTTGGTATCGTGCATCATCGCATCGGACTTGCGCCGCGCTGGTATATGGGTAGTTTTGCCATCTACCTCTCTGAATTGGCGCGGGTGGTGATGCGTCACTATCGCTGGCGTCCCGGACAGGGAATCGCGGCGCTGCAGGCAATTACCCGGGTAGTGATGCTCGATGCCGAACTAGGGATAGATACCTACATTCATAGCCTGAAATATCAATTTGACAATATCTCACATGATAATGAAGCGTTGCAGGCGCGGATCGCACACTACCTGGAGCTGGTTGAAGGGGTGGCGGAGGGTGATCTGACTCAGCGTATTCATGTCAATGGCAATGACTCTATCGCGCAACTGGGCAAACGCCTGAACTATATGGTGGATAGTCTGGCGCAGATGGCCTCGCAGGTGACCGAATCAAGCAGCGCCATGCTGCAGACGGTGCGTGAGGTGAACGGCTCGGTGACCTCACAGGCCTCCGGCGCCGCACAGCAGGCGGCGTCAATTAACCAGACCAGCGCGACGCTGGAGGAGATTAACGCTACCTCACAACAGAATCTCGAAAAGGCGACCTCGTTGCGTGATGTCTCGGAGCGGGCCCGGGTAGAGGGCGATAATGGTCTGCGCCTGGTCGAGAGTGCGGTGAAGGCGATGCATGAAATAAATAACAGCATGAAAGAGATTAGCAGCCATATCACCAGCCTGAATGATCGTATTCAGCAAATTGGCGAGATAACCGAAACGGTAGGCGATCTGGCGCAGCAGTCGAAGATGCTGGCGCTCAATGCCTCGATTGAGGCGGCCCGTGCCGGAGATGCCGGGCGCGGTTTTGCGGTGGTGGCCGATGAGGTGCGGGAGCTGGCGGAACAGTCGCGTCAGGCCTCCGCCCAGGTGCAGGGCATTCTCGATGACATTCGCAGCGCTGCGACTTCGGCGGTGCATGCCGTTGATATTGGCAGTCGTAGTGCCGATGAGGGGGCGGAGCAGATCGAACAGGCGGGCACCGTGCTGCGCGATCTAAATCACGTGATTCACGAAAATGCCCTCGCCAGTCAGCAGATTATGGCAGCGGTACGGCAGGAGTCGGCGGGCATTGATCAGATCCGCATTGCGATTGATGAGATAAACCATGTGACCGCCCACTTTGCGTCGGCGACACGGGAGACGGATCAGGCGGCCAGTAAACTCACCAACTACGCAACCATGTTGCAAAGTTTGGCGCGTCAGTTTCGCATTGGTGAACTTCACCTCGACTTTGAGAAGGCGCGGGCGGCACACCACGCCTGGTTACAGCGGATGGAACGTTTTGTTCAGGGGCATGAGCTGGTCAATATGGAGGAGGCGGTGTCACATCGGCACTGTGAGCTTGGGCGCTGGCTTGACGGTGACGGGCGGCGACTCTACGGCGATCTGGCGGTGATGCAGCGAATTGAAGAGCCGCATCGTCGCATGCATGAGATGATTCGTGAGATTGTCGTTAAAGTGAATAACCGGACCCCCTTTGACGGCAAGCTGGTGATGGCCGAGCTGTCGCGTTTTTCAGCGGAAATAATCACCCTTCTCGATGAGATCGAAAATGAGGCAAGTCAACGCCGGCACCATAACGGGGGTTCGTGATGCGCTGGATTCAACAGCTGCGGTTGCGCGGCAAGCTGGCAATTATTCTGGTTCTGCCGCTGGCGGGTCTGATTCTGGTATCCACTTATGTGATTCAGGTTGAATTGCAGCAACAGCGATCCCTGCAGCGTCTAGAGAGTGCTGGACGCTACGCGCAGGCGATCACCGCCCTGCTTCACGAGCTGCAACAGGAGCGGGGCCGCAGCGCCTCCTTCGTTTCGAGTCAGAGTGATCACTGGAATATTCAGATGGTGCAGCAGCGTGCCCTGAGTGATCGCCAGTGGCAGCGCTTGCAAGAGCTGCTGCATGAGGAGGCGACGCCGGACAGTCGTTTGAATAGTGAACTGTTTGTAGGCTATCGCAGTGTCATCGAGACCCAGCGGCAACAGATTGATGCCAAACAGGCCACCGCCTATACCGTGGTGGCGGGTTTTAGCCGTATCACCTCCGAGCTCCTCTCGGCGGTCTCCGATTTGGCGCGTTACAGTGATGATCCGCAAATTGGCCGTTTTCTTGACAGCTATCAGCTGCTGGTACAGGCGACTGAGCTTCTCGGACTCGAACGTGCCGAGGCGAGTGTGCTCATTGAGGACGGGCAGGGGGAGTTTCAGATTCAGCATCTGCTGCTGCGGCAGCAGGTCGAACAGCAGTTACTGCTGGCGCAGAGCGGTACGCTGGCACCCGAAGTGTTGCGGACACTCTTCAGCGAGGCGGCAGGTTCACGCTGCGCCCAGCAACTTAACGAGATGCGACTGTTAATAAATGTTAATGATCGCAACCGCATACCAACCTCACAGCAGTGGTTTACGGTGATTACCTGTTACATCGATAATTTGCAGGATATTAAAATTCACCTCATTCAGTATATTCGCAAAGATATAGATCAACGCCTTGCGGCGGGACGCTGGCGGATGTTAACCATTCTACTGTTTGTTCTGGTGCCGTTACTGCCGACACTGCTGGTTATCTATGCGGTGGTCAGTCAGATGGATCGGAGTACCCGTTGGCTGCTGTTGGCGATGCGCGCCATCTCCTCCGGGGACTATACCGTGACCTTGCCGCCGGTGACTGCGGATGAACAGGGGCAGTTGAGCGCCGGGTTGGATCAGTTGCGACAACAGCTGCTGCACCATCAGCAGGAGCAGCAACAGTTACTCTGGCGCGAGCGTGAGCGCAACCATCAGATTGCCCTGCGCATTAGTGAAGTGCAGGCCTTTGCCAAGGGGGTTGCCTCGGGCGATCTGCGCAAGCGCTTGAATGAGGATAACGAAAATCTTCAGGAGCTCGCCTTTAGCCTCAACCACATGGTTAGCCGTCTGGCGCAGATCACCGGAGAGGTGCGGGAGGGCGGTCACACCCTCGCTTCCATTATCAACCAGGTACAGGCGACGATAAATTCGCAATCGGCGGGGGCGAGTGAGCAGGCGGCCTCAGTTAATGAGACCCTGACCACCCTTGAGGAGCTGCGTGCGACCTCGGTACAGAATCTTGATAAGGCGCACAGTTTAGGCGAGATAGCCAATAAAGCGCAGAACCAGGGGCTGCAAGGGCGTGAGGCGGTGGAGGAGAGTATTGATGCGATGGAGCTCATGCGTAATAAAATGGATACGCTCGCCCATACCATTCTTTCGCTTAATAACTGGACGCAGCGCATTGGTGAGATCACCTCGGTGGTGAGTGAAATCTCGCGGCAGTTACGTCTGCTCTCCCTTAATGCTGCGGTAGGGGCGACCCGTGCTGGAGGGGCGGGTAAAGGTTTTGCGGTGGTCGCCCTAGAGGTGCGCCACCTTTCAGAGCAGTCGCGTCAAGCAAATGAGCAGGTGCAGCGTATTCTTGAAGAGATCCGCCAGGCAACAGAGCTTGCGGTGATGGCGGCTGAGGATGGTGGTAAAGGGGTGATTCACAGTCTGCAGCTGGTCGAGCGCGCCGGTGGGGTGCTGCGTAATCTCGATGCGGTGGTGCAGGATACCTCCCTTGCAACCCATCAAATTGTGGCTGCGGTGCGTCAGGAGGTTAATGCCATTGCGCAAATTGCCACTGCGGTGAGTGAAATTCATACGGTTACCGGTGAGTTTGTCAGCTTCACCAGCCAGTCGCGCGATGCGATAGGCCATCTGGGTGAGGTGGCGGAGTTATTAGAGGCGGCGATTAACCGCTATCGGCTATAGCCTGTGAGTAACCTGCGGTGAATATTGATCCGGTCCTGATGCGCCAGCTGGTCGAGACTTTTCGTATCGAGCTGAATGAGCGTCTTGAGGTGATTAGTCAGGGGTTAATGGCGCTTGAACAGCAGGGCGATGCGACGACCCGCGATGAGACGCTGAATGTGATGTTTCGCGCCTGCCATAATATCAAGGGGGCGGCGCGGGGTCTTGGGCTGATGTTAGTTGCCGATTTGGCGCATCAGCTAGAGAGTCTTTTTACCACCCTGCGCCAGCAAAAAATAGCGGTCAGCCCAGCAGTAGCCGATCTCTCCCTGGCGACCCTTGATATGCTCTCCTTGCTCATTCAGGATGAACGCGTGGGTGAGGGGGACGACAACCCCCTGCAGCCGCCACTGGCGCAGCTGCGTCTGCAGCTACAACAGGCCATTGCCGGTGAGTTACCCGCCACCCTGCCAGAGGAGAAGCCAGCGGCGCCAGAGGAGCACTCTTTAGAGGAGACGGGTAGCAAGCACGCCGTCGCAGGCAGCGATAGTGTACGGCTGCCGGTTGAACGGCTTAACCGGATTGCAGCGCTGGCGGATGAGCTACAGCTGATGCGCATTCGTATTGATCAGCATCGCTTTCGTTGCAGTCGGATGAATGAGCAGATTGCCTCCTTAAAGAAGCAGTGGAAGCGGGTGATGGATAGTGATTCAGCCACCTTTGCCGGGGGGGAGTCACGTCACGCCCTTGCCGATGCCACGCATCTGCTACTTGAGGTGGATCAGATGGCACGCTCCCTTGAACAGAGCCTCTATCTTAGCAGTAGTCAGATGCGCCCCCTGGCGGCGCATCTGAAGGGGGATGTCCGCTCGCTGCGCATGGTGCCGGCAGCGACAATTCTTGTTCCGCTGGAGCGCAGTGTTCGGGATATCGCGCAAAAGCTCCACAAAACGGTGAAGTTGCAGCTTATTGGCGGTGATCTCGAAGTCGATCGGGTGGTGCTTGACGGCCTTCGCGATCCGCTAATGCATCTGCTGCGCAATGCGGTTGATCATGGCATTGAATCTCCAGAGGTACGTCAGGGGGCGGGTAAAGGTGCCACCGGGGTGATTACCATCACCCTAAGTCGTGATGGCGGTACGGTACAACTGCTGGTTGAGGATGACGGCGGTGGCATCGATATTGCGAAGATCCGCCAACGTCTGGTGGAGCATGGCTTTGCCAGTCTTGAAGAGGTGGCGCAGATGGAGGAGCCACAACTGCTCGACTATATCTTCCGCCCCGGCTTCTCCTCGCGGCGCGAGGTAAGCGATATCTCCGGTCGTGGTGTCGGGCTTGATGTGGTGCGCATTAATATGCAGGCGCTGCAGGGGCAAATTGAGATCTCGACCCGTTTGGGTCAGGGAACCCGTTTCACCCTGAATGTGCCGATTAGTATGGCGAGTGAACATGGGGTGATGGTGCGTTGTAGTGGTCAGCGTTTTGTTCTCTATAGTCAGTATATTGATCGTATTCTTGAAGTCCCGCAGGAGACGGTGCGTATTGTCGAGGGACAGCGGGTGATCCATATTCAGGGACAGCCGTTGCCGCTATACGGTTTAGCAACCCTGTTAAATCTCGATACGCAGACGGGAGCCGACCCCTATCATGGCGACTATCTCCAGGTGGTGGTGGTGGTTTTTGGCTGGCAACGGGTGGCGCTCATCGTCGAGGCGCTGTTAACCGAGCGTGATATTGTCACCCGGCCACTCTCTGCGCCGCTACAGCGTATGCCGCAGTACGAAGGGGGGGTTATCGGCAGTGATGGTCGTGTGGTTCTGGTGCTTAATATCTCCCACCTGCTGCAGATCATCGAGCGACAACGCGGGCAGCGGCAGAGTGTGCCGGCGCAACTGGTGAAGCGTGAGGCAGAGAAGGGGGCAACCATTTTGGTGGTCGATGATTCGGTGACCACGCGAACTCTGGAGAAGGGGATTTTAGAGAATAACGGCTATCGGGTGCAGACCGCCAACTCCGCTGAAGAGGGGCTGGACTGGCTGGCGCAGATAAAAATTGATCTGGTGATTAGCGATGTCGAAATGCCGGGGATGAATGGTTTTGAGTTTACCGACACCATTCGGCGCAAATTGGGCATGGTCGATCTACCGGTGATTATCGTCTCCTCACTGGGCAGCGATGCCGATCGGGCACGGGGCTTGGCGGTAAAGGCGAATGCCTACATTGTGAAAGGGAAATTTGATAGTCGCGAGCTGCTGGAAATTGTTGAGCAGCTGCTCTGAGGAGCCAGAAAAAATTGAGTGAAAAAAAACAGCTAAAGGTGTTAGTGACCGATGACTCCGATGTGATCGCGCTGCTGCTGAAGGCGATTATTGAAGCGGCAGGGGATATGGTCGTGGTCGGACGGGCGCGTAACGGTCATGAGGCGGTACGCATGACCCACGAACTGCGTCCAGATATTATCACCATGGATATTCGGATGCCGGTGATGGACGGTTTTGATGCCACCCGCATGATTATGTCCACGGTGCCGACGCCGATTGTGGTGATTAGCGCCGGCATTGATGATCAGGAGTTAAGCACCTCCTTTCGTTCAATCGATGAGGGGGCGCTGGCGGTGATTGAGAAACCTGCTGGTGACCCAGGCTCTCCTGAATTTGTGCGCACCTGCCGCTCTCTGGTGGAGACCCTGCGGGCGATGGCCGAGGTCAAGCTGGTGCGGCGCCGCCAACCGCGCAGCGAACCGACGGCGAAAATTCTTGAAACAAAAATTGAGAAGGGGCGCAGCCGCTATGAGGTGGTTGGCATTGTCAGCTCTACCGGTGGGCCGACCGCTCTGACGCAAATCTTCTCGCAGCTGCCGCTGAGTTTTCCCTTGCCGATCCTTGTGGTGCAACATATCTCACCCGGTTTTTGTGATGGTTTTGCCAGCTGGATGCAGGGGCATACCCTGTTGGCAGTTGAGATGGCAAAGGATCAGCAGCAGCTGCGCTCGGGCACCATCTATATCGCTCCGGATAACCGTCATTTAGAGGTGCGACGCCAGGCGGAACAGTTAATAGTCCATTTAAGCAGCGCCCCCCCGGTAGAGCTTTTTCGTCCTGCCGGCACCCGTCTGTTGCAGAGCCTTGCGGGCTGTTGCGGCCGCTCTGCTATCGGCGCTGTTCTCACTGGCATGGGACGTGACGGGGCAGACGGTCTCGCGGCGCTGCAGGAGAGTGGTGGCCACACTTTTGTTCAGGATGAGAAGAGCAGCATTATTAACGGTATGCCCGCCGCTGCCCGCCTTGCCAGCGGTACTGAACATATGGTTCCCTTAAGTGAAATTGCCCCCTATCTGGTCAGGCTGGTGAGTCCGGGTTAACCATACCAGCCATCCTTAAAGACCCTATCGCATCTCCTAAATATTTTGGTCGCGTAAACTTTTTTCCGTTGCAGTCACACTTTTCCTAATCCTGTATGATCCGACGCATCTAGCAAAAGGAGTCATCATGTCGGTTACTGATAATGTTTTCATCGGTCGTCAGCCTATCTTCAACCGTGATAACGAGGTTGAAGCCTACGAGCTTCTCTATCGTCCGGGGCAGCAGGCGAAAGACTCAGCAGGAATGGTTGATGGTGATCAGGCAACGGCGCTGGTGCTGGTGAATACCCTGATGGAGTTTGGTCTGGATCGCGTCGCCAGTAACAAACTGCTGTTCGTTAACTGTACCTACGATTTTCTCACGGGCAACTTCCCCGAACTTCTCCCTCCAGATCAGATTGTCCTTGAGGTACTGGAGGATATTCAGCCCGATGCAAAGGTGCTCTCCTCAATTAAACGCTGGAAAGAGATGGGGTTTACCATTGCGCTGGATGATTTTGTCTATGCGCCGCATCTGCAACCGCTGATTGACCTTGCTGATCTGATTAAGGTCGATATTACCGTGCTACCTGAAGGGATGGCCGCAGAGCGCAAGCGGCTCGCCGCGTTCAAAGGGCGGTTACTGGTAGAGAAGGTGGAGACCCAGGCGGAACATAGCGAGGCGATGCAGCTAGGGTTCGATCTTTTTCAGGGTTATTTTTATAACCGCCCCGAAACACTGGGCAAGAAGGGGATGGATGCCGGTAAGGCACAGGCGATGCAGGTGGTTCGGGCTGCCATGGAGGCAACTGAGACCAGCGAGCTGGAGAAGGTGATCTCCCGTAATGTAGCGATCTCCTACAAACTGCTGAAATATATCAACTCCCCGGGCTTTGGCATGCGTTCGGAAATTAGGTCGATTAGCCACGCCCTGACGCTTATGGGGCTGCGTAGTGTGCGTAGCTGGACCGCGATTGTCGCGATGTCATCCGCCGCCTCAAGTAAACCCGACGAGCTGATAAAGCAGAGCATGGCGCGTGGCCGATTTTTTGAGTTGCTGGCGGAGGCAGAGGGCAAAGAGAGTCTTAAAAGCGACTATTTTGTCTTTGGTATGTTCTCCCTGCTGGAGGCGATGCTCGATATGCCGATAGCCGAAGCGATTGCCGATTTAAGTCTTCCCGAGGTGGTTCGCGAAGGGCTGTTGGATAGCCGCAGTAATCTGGGCAGACGCTTGCAACTGGTGAAAGCGATGGAGCAGGGGCAGTGGAAAAAAATTGCCCTGTTAATGAATAATCAGGGGAATATCAAGCTAACCTCAATGTTCACCGAAGCGATGTTTTGGGCTGATGAGCTTAATTTGGCTTAATTCGCAAAAGAGGCAAGGCATTTACCCTGCTTGGATCAGAATACAGAACCGCCTTATCGCATAGTGGAAATGAGTAGCGAGAGGCTTAACGCCAACAGCAGCAGGGAAAAGAGCCGTTTAAGCAGGATCTGCGGTACGCTGTGGGCAAGGCGGGCGCCAAGGGGTGCGGTTAGCATGCTGGTGCTGGAGATCAGCAGGACAGCGGGAAGATAGAGATAGCCAAAAGCACCCTCGGGACGGGCGGCCACAGCCAATCCTGCATAGGCGTAGCCCAAAGTACCGGCAATGGCGATTGGCAGCCCGACTGCAGCGGCGGTGCCCACCGCCTGACGCATGGTGATGTTGCAGTAGTAAAGAAAGGGGACGGTGAGTGTGCCACCGCCAATCGCCACCAGCGCCGAAACAGCGCCAATCGCGCCACCGATAAAGCCGGTGACGATCTTTCCCGGCAGTTCACGGCTTGCCGCTGGTCTTAGGGCAAAGGCCATCTGCAGCGCCACCGTCAACATAAACAGTGAGAAGAAGATTGCCAGTGCTTCACGGGGCAGCAGCGCGGCGAGCTGACTTCCCGCCATGGTTCCAATAACCACCCCCGGCGTTAGCTGCCAAACAACGGGCCAGAGCACACCACCATGACGCTGGTGGGCGCGCAGACTCGCCAGCGCAGTGAGCACAATCGCCGCCATCGAGGTGCCGAGCGCCAGATGCAAGGTAATTTCATTGGCAAACCCCTGGGCGGTAAACATTAGGGTGAGCAGCGGTACCATAATGCCGCCACCACCGACGCCAAGCAGCCCAGCAACAAAGCCGACAACCGCTCCCAAGAGCAGATAGAGCAAGATCCATTCAGCGTCGGGCATTCGGCGGTTTAGCTCTGTTGGTGAATGCGCACAATCGCCATTGCCATCTCCAGCGCCTGTTCGTAGTTCAGGCGGGGATCGACCTGGGTTTTGTAGGCACGTTCAAGATCGTGCTCGTTAAGGCCGCGTGCGCCGCCGATACACTCGCTGACATCATCACCGGTCAGTTCAAAATGGACACCCCCTAAAATCGTACCTTCCCGCTGATGAATCGCAAAGGCCTGCTCTAGCTCACTTAAAATATTGTCAAAACGGCGAGTTTTGTAGCCATTATGGGTGCTTTCGGTATTGCCATGCATCGGATCACAAATCCACAGCACCTCACGGCCACTGCGTTTGACCGCCTGTAAAATTTGTGGAAGCAGGGCGGCGATTTTTGCCGCGCCAAAACGATGAATAAAGAGAAGCTTGCCGGGCTCATTGTCGGGGTTGAGCTGCTCCATCGCCGTCTCCAGCCACTGTGGCGTCACCCCGGGGCCAATTTTGATGCCGATGGGGTTGGCAATGCCCCGAAAATATTCAATATGTCCGCCGCTGAGGTCAGCGGTGCGAAAGCCAATCCACGGCAGATGGGTTGAGAGGTTGTAGTAGCCCGAGCGAATGGGGGTTTTGCGGGTGAGGGCCGACTCGTAATGAAGATGGAGCCCTTCATGGCTGGTGAAGAACTGAACGCGATTAAGTTCGGCGTCAATGCCACCTCCTAAGCGTTCAAAAAAGTGCAGCGAGTGGCTTAGATCAGCGACGACACGACGGTACTCACTGGATAGGGGGGAGTGACGGAGAAAGTCGAGATCCCAGTTCTCGGGGTGGTGCAGATCGGCAAAACCGCAGTCAGCAAGGGCGCGAATATGGTTAAGGGTCATCGCTGCGCGTCCGTAGCCGGTAATCAGCCGCTGCGGATCGGCATGGCGGGCGGCTGCGGTAAAGGCGATGTCGTTTACCAGATCGCCACGATAGCTGGGCAGGGTGATCCCATCAATTGTCTCCGTCTCTGCCGACCGTGGTTTGGCGTACTGTCCGGCGATACGGCCAACGCGAATCACCCGCTTATCAATGCCATGAATGAGCACCAGACTCATTTGCAGCAGAATTTTAAGTTTATTGACTATCACCCGCGAGCTGCAGTCGCTGAAGTTCTCAGCACAGTCTCCCCCCTGTAGGAGAAACGCCTCACCACGCGCAGCGCCAGCTAGTTGTTGCTTTAGCTGCTCGACCTCCCAGGAGGTGACCAGCGGCGGCAGGGTTGAGAGTTCATCTACGGCCTGCTGCAGGGCGAAGTCACTGGGGTATTGGGGCTGCTGCTGCGTTGCAAACTGCTGCCAGGAGTAGGGGTGCCAGGGGGGTGTTGTCATGGAAAAGCGCCATAGAGCCAGAGAAAAGAAACTGCGCAGTGTAACTGAAAATAGCAAAAGTTGCTAAATGGCCGTTTTTTTAACAGGATATATGATAGCTTAAGCCTTACGCTGTTAACGGTTGTCGTGACAGCGCTTTTATCAGGTTTTTCAGCTGAGGGGGGTATTCATCATGGGTGAGTTTGTTATCGGTTTGGCGGTGTTGGCGGTTATTTTTGTGGCACTGGGTGTGAAACGGGTGCCGCAGGGGTATGAGTACACAATTGAACGTTTTGGCCGTTATACCCGCACGTTAAGTCCGGGGTTAAATCTGATTATTCCCATTGTTGATGCCGTGGGTAAGCAGATTAATATGATGGAGGCGGTCTTTGATGTGCCGTCGCAGGAGATCATCACCCGTGATAACGCCATGGTACAGGTGGATGGGGTGGTCTTCTATCAGGTGCTTAATGCGGCTAAATCGGCCTACGAGGTCAATAATCTGGCGCATGCCATTTTGAACCTAACGATGACCAATATCCGCACGGTGATGGGGTCGATGGATCTTGATATGGTGCTCTCCGAGCGTGATCAGATTAATACGCGACTGCTCAATGTGGTTGATGAGGCAACGACCCCTTGGGGGGTGAAGGTGACCCGCATTGAGATTAAGGATATTACCCCGCCGCGTGATCTGGTCGAGTCGATGGGGCGGCAGATGAAGGCAGAACGGGAGAAACGTGCGGCTATTCTTGAAGCGGAAGGGAAGCGGCAGGCGGCGATTTTGAAGGCCGAGGGGGCGAAACAGGCGGTGATTCTTGAGGCTGAGGGGGAGCGCGAGGCGGCGTTTCGTGAAGCGGAGGCGCGGGAGCGCCTAGCGGAGGCGGAAGCCAAGGCAACCATGATGGTCTCCGCAGCGATTGCCAAGGGGGATATTAATGCAATTAACTACTTCGTGGCGCAGCGCTATACCGAAGCACTGCAGGCGATAGCGTCAGCTGAGAATCAGAAGGTGATTATGATACCGCTGGAAGCCGCCAGCCTGATTGGCAGCCTTGGCGGGATTGCCGAAATTGCCAAAGAGAGTTTTGCCAAACAGGCCGTCAATAAGAGTCACCGTAATGGAGAGTAACTTCTTTAGCGACTGGGGTCATTGGCAGTGGTGGTCACTGGCAGTGGTCTTGGTGGTAATAGAGATTATCTCTCCGGCGGTCTTTTTCCTCTGGATGGGGGTGGCTGCGGGGGTGGTCGGAGCGCTGCTGCTGCTCTTTCCTGCGCTTGCTTGGGAGGCGCAACTGGTCGCCTTTGCCCTAATTAGCGTGGTGAGCATTGTGTTGTCGCGCCGCTATCTTGACCAGCACCCTTTGGCGACGGATCAGCCTCGCCTTAATCGCCGTGGCGAGCAGTATGTCGGGCGGCAATTTACCTTAACTGAACCGCTGGTGAATGGTTTTGGCAAAATTCGTGTCGATGATACCACCTGGAAAATTAGCGGCGGTGATTGCCCTGTGGGTACGCAGGTGAAGGTCACCGGGGTGGATGGTGTGCTGTTGCAGGTGGAGCCGGAACCGGTTGGTAAAGAGGATGTGTAACGACTAATCGGGCAGTGGACAGATGAATTTTGCGGGGGCAGGGCGGTGAAGAGGTGACCTGCTGCGGTTGAACTGATACGATAGTTGCCAACAGCAAGGGTGCTGCGGGCAAGCATAACGTGCTTAATTGTGACCGAATAACTGAGTGGAGATGAGACAGATGTCGATGGCAGATCGTGATGGCTGGATTTGGCTGGATGGTGAGATGGTTCCGTGGCGTGAGGCGAAGGTGCATGTGCTCACCCATACGCTGCATTATGGCATGGGGGTCTTTGAGGGGGTGCGTGCCTATCACGCCGAGAAGGGGACGGCCATTTTTCGTCTGCAGGATCACACCCGTCGTCTTTTTGAATCAGCGCAAATTCTCGGCATGAAAATGACCCAGACACCTGAGGCGATTAACGCCGCGCAACTGAGTGTGGTGCGGGAGAATAAGCTCGACTCCGCCTATATCCGGCCGATGTGTTTTCTCGGTTCCGAGGGGATGGGGCTGCGTGCCGATAACCTGAAGGTTCACACCATGGTTGCTGCCTGGGCGTGGGGTGCCTACCTTGGCGCCGATGGTCTGGAGAAGGGGATTCGTATTCGTACCTCCTCCTTTACCCGCCACCATGTCAATATCACCATGTGTAAAGCCAAGGCCAACGGCAACTACATGAACTCGATGCTGGCGCTGCAGGAGGCGATTAGTTGCGGTTATGACGAGGCGATGCTGCTTGATAACGAAGGTTATGTTGCCGAGGGGAGTGGCGAGAATATCTTTATCGTTTATGACGGGGTGATTTATACCCCTGAGCTGACCTCGGCACTGAACGGCATTACCCGTAAAACCATTCTCACCTTTGCCCGCGAGCTTGGCATTCCGCTGGTGGAGAAGCGCATTACCCGTGATGAGGTCTATATCGCTGACGAGGCGTTCTTTACCGGTACCGCCGCCGAAGTGACACCGATCCGCGAGGTCGATAATCGGGTGATTGGTCGTGGTTGCCGTGGTGAAATTACCACGCGGCTGCAGAGTCTCTATTTTGATGCAGTGCATGGTCGTTCGCAGCAGCATGAGCGCTGGTTAAGCTACGTCTGATCGCCTTTTCCCCATGTTAACTGAAAATATGCCCGATTTCAGTCGTGGCCGCGTGTTGGTGGTCGGCGATCTGATGCTTGACCGCTACTGGCACGGTGACACCGCGCGTATCTCACCTGAAGCGCCGGTACCGGTGGTGCAGGTGCGTCAGAGTGAGGAGCGTGCTGGTGGGGCAGGCAACGTCGCCCTTAATCTCGTCGCCTTGGGAACGCAGACAGCACTGATTGCGGTGGTCGGCGATGATGAACACGCCAAATTACTGCAACAGCTTCTCCATCGTGCCGCAGTGACAGCGCATCTTCATACCTGTGCGGGGCGTCCAACGATTACCAAACTGCGTCTAATGAGTCGACATCAGCAGCTGATTCGGGTTGATTTTGAAGATCCCTACGATGATCCCGAGCTTGTTACTCGGCTTCAGGCAACTTTTGTGCAGCAGCTAAGCGACTGCGATGTGGTGGTGCTATCCGACTACAACAAAGGGACGTTGCGCGGTGTGCAGCAGCTAATTGCCGCTGCCCGCGCGGCGAATAAGCCGGTCGTGGTTGATCCCAAGGGGAGTGATTTTTCCCGTTATCAGGGCGCCACACTGCTCACCCCCAATACCGCCGAACTTGAGGCGGTCATCGGTCGCTGTGCTGATGAAGCCGATCTATTAACTAAAGCGGAGGCGCTGCGCCGCCAACTGGCGTTGCAGGCGCTGTTAATTACCCGTAGCGAGCGCGGTGTGCTGCTGTTGCAGGAGGGGCATGATCCGCTGCCGATCCCGACCCATGCACGGGATGTTTACGATGTCACCGGGGCGGGTGATACGGTGGTCTCGGTGCTGGCGGCAGCATTGGCCGCCGGTGAGACGCTGACAGAGGCGACAATCCTTGCCAATGTCGCGGCGGGGGTTGTGGTTGGAAAAATGGGTACCGCCACCGTGAGTCAGTATGAGTTACAGCGGGCGTTGCGCCATCTCGGCAGCCATGCCCATGAAAACAGCGTGGTTAGTGAAGCGGTGCTGTTACAGCTGGTTGCCGAAGCCCGTGCGCATCATGAGGTGGTGGTGATGACCAATGGCTGTTTTGATATTCTCCACAGTGGTCATGTCACCTATCTGCAGGAGGCGGCACGTCGCGGGGATCGTCTGATTGTCGCGGTGAACGACGACGCCTCGGTGCGCCGCCTGAAGGGGAGCGAACGTCCGGTCAATAGTCAGGCGGAGCGAATGCAGGTGCTGGCTGCCCTTGATTGCGTCGATTGGGTCGTCGGCTTTAACGAAGATACCCCAACCCGTCTAATTTGTGCCGTCTTACCCGATGTACTGGTGAAGGGGGGCGACAATGACCCAGATAAAATACCCGGTGGTGAGTGCGTGCGTGCCGCCGGCGGCCGAGTCGAAATTATGAGTTATCTTGCCAACATCTCAACAACCAATATTATTGCGCAAATCCGCCGTAAAGAGTACGGCGAGTAATGCCAGCAAGTTAACCTGAGGGTGTCCACCACCCGGCAATCGGGCAGCGGAGACCCTTCACCCTAAAAAGAGTATTTCAGCCACGAAATTCACGAAAGAGACTCCAAACCGAAGGCACCGGACGTGCGCTATCCTCCAGCGTTCCTTTGGGGTTAATCACCGCAGGGCCAACCACACCAAGCGTTGGGTCACTATCAAGCAGTTTAACTAAATTAAGAAAAGGTTCACCCTGCAGACGCACATCGGGATTTAACACAATAAAGTAGCGCTGATCCTCCAGCGGAATCGAGCGAAATGCGGCGTTGTGGTTAGAAGAGAACCCTTTCGGCGTGCTGTTTTTGATAATTCGGACAGGAAACGGGAGCTTGTCAAGATGGTAGTGGGTGGTCTCCGGCACATTCTCGGTCAGTGTGATAAAGAAACGATCAACACTCTTAACATGGGAGAGATCTTCAAGGAGTTCACGAATCATCCAGCCGTGACAGTGGCTAACAATCGAGAGATGGATATTACGCGGGGCGGGAACAATGGCAAGTTTGACCTCACGCAAAATCGGTCTGACTGCCGCTGAGGGAGAGGTTCCGTCAAAACTCCCTAAAGGTTGAATTTGATCCTCTACAAGAAAGTTTCGCTGCATAAATATACGATGTCCATCGTCAAATTATTCTTTATTGTTGTCTGCTCGTGCAGAACCCCTGTTTATGCTCGTAACGACTTGCCTACCGATGATACCATCGCATAAGATGGAACGCTTCGGCAATCGATCGTTATGGATCAACCCACGCCTTATGAGTCTTAATGTGCAACCGCCTGCGACCCAAAAACAAAATTCCGACGGAGTAAGTGACCCCGACTTCGCTACCACGGTGGTGCTGGTCAATTATAACTCAGGCAAACTATTAGGTCGATCACTTCGTGCGCTTTTTCAACAACGCCTTGCCCCCCAGGCGATTATCGTCGTCGATAATGCCAGCAGCGACGGTTCGGAAATGAGCCCAGAACTCAGTGACCCGCGCATAACCCTAATCGCAGCCCAGACAAATCTTGGCTTTGCCGGCGCCAATAATCTCGCCCTCGCGAAAGTCACCACGAAGTGGACCGCACTATTGAATCCTGACTGTTTTCCGGAACCTGAGTGGCTGGAAAAACTGCTGGCTGCAACAGCCAACCACCCCCGTGCCGCCTCCTTCGCCTCACGGCTGATGGATGCCAACGCCAGTCGCCGCCTTGACGGTGCAGGGGATGCCTACCACCTTAGCGGCCTCTTCTGGCGACGACGGCATCAACAGATCTTAACCACCGCCGATCTGCAGCCACGCGCCCTCTTCTCCGCCTGCGCTGCTGCGGCACTCTACCGAACCGCAGCGGTCACCGAAGCGGGCGCTTTTGACGAACGTTTTTTCTGCTACGGGGAGGATGTTGATCTCGGCTACCGACTACAGCTGCTCGGTTACGACTGCCTCTATGTCCCTGACAGTGTCGCGCACCATGTCGGTTCAGCCATTAGTGGCGCCCGCAGTGCCTTCACCCTCTTCCACGGTCACCGCAATCTTGAGTGGGTCTTTTTTAAAAACACCCCGACCGCACTACTGCCACTACTGTTGCCGCTGCACCTTGCGATGCTTGTCGCCTCGCTGGCCGTTTTCTGGCGACACGGCGAACTTGCCATCTACCTTAGCGCTAAAAAGGCAGCACTGAAAGGCCTTCCCCCGATCTGGCAGAGCCGCCAAAACGTCCTGTCACGCCGCAGCCGAACCCTTTGGGGGCTGTTAAGACGCTTTAGCCTTTATTACTAAAGTAGAGAATTTGGTTACTTCTCGCACCTCAGAGATGATAACTTTCGTGCTGAACTGGTTTTTTGTGTCAATAGTTAAAGTATGCGGTTGTCCTGCTGGCGGGTATAAAAAGGGTTGCGATCATGCTACAT
>JADGBN010000046.1 GCA_015231435.1 Gammaproteobacteria bacterium | reverse complement strand
GAGCAGGAGTGGCAGCTCACCATCTCCAATTACAAATCGCCGCTGCCCAGCCGTTTCCGCTGGTCCAGCTGGGCAAAGAACCCCGAAGGGATGACCGGTGAGGAGCTGATCGACTTCGTCAACAATGACCTTTTCCCGGCGCTCAAGAAACTAGCCACCGCCGCCGGTGTTTCGCCCCATGGCAAGGTGGTCGGTTCGGTCTTCGAGGACGCCTACAACTACATGAAGTCCGGCACCCTGCTGCGCCAGGTGATCAACGCCATCGAAGAGGATGTGGACTTCAACAAATCCGGCGACCGTCACCTGTTCAATGACATCTACGAAAAGATCCTCTCCGACCTGCAATCGGCCGGGAACGCGGGCGAGTACTACACCCCCCGCGCCGTCACCCGGTTCATGGTCGATATGCTCGACCCGCAGCTTGGGCAATCCATTCTCGACCCGGCCTGTGGCACCGGCGGCTTTCTTACCTGCGCCATCGAGCATCTGAGCAAACATGTGAAGAACAACGACGATCGCAAGCGCCTGCAGGAGACCATCCATGGCGTGGAGAAGAAACCACTGCCGCACATACTGGCCATGACCAACATGATGCTACACGGCATCGACGTACCTACCAATGTCCGCCATAACAACACCCTGAGTCGCCCGCTGAAGAATTACGGCCCTCGCGACCGAGTGGACCTGATCATCACCAATCCGCCCTTCGGCAGTATGGAAGAAGACGGCATCGAGAACAACTTCCCGCGCAAGTACCAGACCCGCGAAACCGCCGATCTCTTCATGGCGCTGATCATGCACCTGCTCAAACACCCCTCGCAAAATGGCGATGGCGGCAAGGCGGCCGTGGTCAGCCTGGGGGGGAAGGCATGAGCAGGAAGAAAAAGACCGGCAAGGAAGTCTCTATCGTTCGCTCTTCGGCGGCGGAATATCTGACCTTTGTCGCCGCCAGCGGCTCGGGCGGCGTTGAGGCTGTTTACGCCGATGAAAGCATCTGGCTGACCCAAAAGATGATGGCCACGCTCTATAACGTGAACGTGCGCACGGTGAATGAACACCTGAAAAAAATCTTTGTGGACAGCGAGTTGCAGGAAGATTCAGTTATCCGGAAATTCCGAATAACTGCCGCAGACGGCAAAAACTACAACACCTTGCACTACAAACTCCCCGCCATTATCGCCATCGGCTACAAGGTCAACTCCGAGCGCGCCGTGCAGTTCCGCAAGTGGGCCACCACCATCATCGATGAGTACACCATCAAGGCCTATGTCATGGACGACGAACGCCTGAAAAGTGGCGGCTCCATACTTAGCGACCACTATTTTGAAGAGCAGTTGCAGCGCATTCGCGAGATCCGTCTCTCCGAGCGCAAGTTCTATCAGAAGATCACTGACATCTACGCCACCGCCATCGACTATGACATCACCGCCCAGGCCACCAAGCGGTTTTTCACCACGGTGCAGAACAAGCTGCATTGGGCGATCCACGGCCAGACGGCTGCGGAGGTGATCGCCAACCGCGCCGACGCCGAGAAGCAGCACATGGGACTGACCACCTGGAAAGATGCTCCGCAAGGCAAAATCCAGAAGTTCGACGTCAGCGTAGCCAAGAATTACCTGACCGATGACGAAATAGCACAGCTGTCGCGATTGGTGAATGCCTATCTGGATGTGGCCGAGGATATGGCCCTGCGCAAAATTCCAATGACCATGCAGGACTGGGAGACCCGCTTGAACAGATTTATTGAAGCAACCGACCGTGAAATCCTACAGTACGCGGGCAAGGTGACGGCAGAAATCGCAAAGGCGCACGCCGAGAGCGAATTCGAGAAATACCGCATTGTGCAGGATCGATTGTTTGAGAGTGACTTTGATCGGGTGATCAAGCAAATTGAGGCAGTACACAAGCCCGGCGACGATGATGAATAATGCCTTCGGCGTTCCCGCACCAGGCCAGAATTGACGAATTCATGAGCTCATCTGCGCAATATGTAGCACTGCATGTCTTGTGCGAGCAGCTGCAAAAAATTCGTCAACAAGCAGAAAGCGCAGGACTATTTATCGACGACCGCGAATTGCTGGCTTGCACGCACTGCGGCCTGCAGGAAGATGTGCTGATCGATGGTCGACTGGTCACCCATCAAGCCGATGCGGCTGACGCAACCGACTCTGGCCTACGCTTTGCCTCTGCGGACGATGGCAATTTTGTCTGCCCGCAATGTGGGGCGGTGATAGCGGGAGATTTCTTTGCCTGAGCGAGAGGCGCTCACAGCGCTGCAAGCAGAAAACACCCGCCTGATCGCGCTGCTGGAAGGTCACGGTATCGAATGGCGTTTGCCACCGGAGCCACCCCCAACTGAATCAGCGCCACCCGTCCTAGAGCCAGAACCATCAGGACTTTCCACCGCTAAGAAGGTGGCGCTATTTCGTCGGCTGTTTCGCGGGCGCATCGACGTCTACCCAATCCGCTGGGAAAGTAAAACAACCGGCAAATCTGGCTATGCACCGGCCTGTGGCAATGAGTGGCTGGCAGGTGTTTGCGAAAAGCCGCGCATCAAGTGCGGGGAATGCAATAACCGTTTGCTGATTCCGTTGTCGGATACGGTCATCTACGAGCACCTTGCCGGTAAGCGGACGGTCGGCGTCTATCCACTATTGGCCGATGACAGCTGCCATTTTCTCGCCGCCGATTTCGACGAGGCGGAATGGCGGGAGGATGCCAAGGCGTTTTATCAGTCGTGTCACGAATTGGGTGTGCCGGTGGCCCTTGAAATATCACGTTCCGGCAACGGTGCACACGCGTGGGTTTTCTTCTCCGGCAGCGTATCGGCTCGGGATGCGCGCCGACTAGGCACGGCCATCATCAGCCACACTTGCGCCCGCACCCTCCAACTGAAACTCGAATCCTACGACCGATTGTTTCCCAATCAAGATTCGATGCCCAAAGGCGGTTTTGGCAACCTGATCGCGCTGCCACTGCAGAAGCATCCGCGTGAGAACGGATGCAGTGTGTTCGTGGACGGTGACCTGAGGCCTTACCGGGATCAGTGGTCGTTCCTGGCCTCCATCCTGCCAATGCCAGCGCACGATATTGAGCCCACACTCCTGAGAGCAACGGGTAACGCGCACCCGCTCGATGTGACCTTCATTGATGAGGAAGATCAAAAGGAACCGTGGAAGCGATCCGCATCCGTCAGCAAGAAACTGGTCGGGCCAATGCCGAAGTCGCTTACGGTGACGCTGGCCAACCTGATCTATTTCGAGAAATCACAACTGCCGCAGTCGCTGGCGAACCGGCTGATTCGTTTGGCTGCCTTCCAGAATCCAGAGTTTTACAAAAAACAGGCGATGCGCTTTTCGGTGTGGAATGAACCGCGTGTCATCGGCTGTGCCGAAAACTACCCCAATCACATCGCCCTACCTCGCGGCTGCCTGGAAGCCGCGCTGGAGCTCCTTCGGGACAACGCTATTGGCTGCAAACTAATCGACGAGCGCTACGCGGGGTCGCCGTTGGACGTGGCATTTGCCGGCACCTTACGGCTGGATCAGGCGTTCGCCGTTGCGGCCATGCTGCATCACGATGCAGGCGTGCTGTGCGCGCCGACGGCTTTTGGCAAAACGGTTACGGCGGCTGCGATAATTGCGCGCCGTGGTGTGAACACGCTGGTGCTGGTGCATCGAACCGAACTACTCAAGCAGTGGCAGGAGCGCTTGCAATCATTTTTAGGTGTTGACAAGGGTGTCCTCGGCAGCATCGGTGGTGGCAAGGCCAAGCCGACAGGCAAAATCGATATCGCGGTGATGCAATCGCTGTCGCGACAGGGTGAGGTGAATTCGCTGGTCGAAAACTACGGTCACGTGATCGTGGACGAATGTCATCATGTCGGCGCGGCATCCTTCGATGCGATTCTCAAGCAAGCCAAAGCTAAATACGTCCTCGGCCTGACGGCCACACCGATTCGCCGCGATGGCCAGCAGCCGATTATTTTCATGCAATGCGGGCCAACTCGGCACACGGCCGCCAAGCCCACGGATGCGCCGCGCGATCTGGCGGTTACGCCGTGCACCTTGCACTCGCGGATAGATTTACCGCAGGAGGCAGGGATTCAGGATATCTTTCGGCACCTTGCCATCGACCAAACTCGAACGGACGCGATTACTGCCAAAGTTGTAAACGCCTACGACCAGGGTCGTAAAGTGCTGGTGCTGACCGAGCGCACTGAACATCTCGATGCCATCCAAGCCGCACTGAAAGGCAAGGTTTTATCGCTGTTTGTCCTGCACGGACGAATCGCCAAAAAACAGCGTGCCGCACTAATCGCGGAACTCAATGCGCTGCCAGCCGATGCCCCGCGTGTGCTGCTAGCAACCGGCAAACTGGTCGGGGAAGGATTCGACCATCCACCCCTTGACACTTTGGTGTTGGCAATGCCGGTTTCATGGAAGGGTACATTGCAGCAATACGCCGGCCGACTACACCGTGAGCACGCGACCAAGACTGACGTGCGCATTTTCGACTTTGTGGATACCGGCCACCCGGCGCTGCTGCGGATGTGGGAAAAACGCCAGCGCGGATACCGGGCGATGGGCTACCGGATGGCTAATGAAAGGGGCGAAAATTGAAGCCAAACCCGCACCGTTCCTCGCAATCCTGCACTATTGATTTTAATCTTGGGAGTCCAGATAACGATTGGTCAGCCACACGCCACCATTTAAAAAAGACAGACCCGTCCACTAACCGCGTCCGGTTATTGGGCTTTTTTTGTTTTTCTGCGTATTATCAGCGACTTACGCCGCTTGATGTACAGGATGTACGGTATGCCGCGGGCGCAGGGATGAGCATGGATGCGCAGGAGCGGCGCGTGTCGGCGCTGCCGCCCCGATCACTCACGTTTCGGGAAACCCGTCACACCCCGCTTCTCTTTCGCCTCAAACAAAATATGCAAATAGTTGGGACCACAAATAATTGGGGTCACCGCTTAATAGCGTGACCCCATTTGTCACTTCACAGGGGCGGCTAATGGGTGACCCCATTGATTAGTCTAACTCCATCGATCTGCAACCATCAGCGGCGCGTCTCTTTAGCGCGTCCGCTGGATGATTTTGTTAGCACCCTGATCAAACAATTAAAGAATTCGAAGCACCACAACATTTCTTATATTTATTTCCGCTGCCACATGGACAAGGATCATTTCTACCCACTTTTGTTGAGACTATAGGCATTTCTGGATTCAACAATTTTTCTAAATCAGATATATCTTCTGGTTTGTCTAATTCAAATCCAATGATGTAGTGCCATCCATGCTCCGCACACGTCTCAGCAACATATCTTGCTTTCTCATTGGAATGGACACGAGCAATGACTGGTCTTTTCTCTGATCCTAATTTTGCCATTTTTATCTCCTCCTGCTTATTCGCCTTTGTTGGTACTAACAGTGAAGCATTTATACCCTGCACTGCACGGGTTATCAATGCCGTTGGATTATGCCGCCCATCAGTTGGGACTTTTTTGGCTGAAGCTAAAAAGTATACGCTTACGGCAAGACGAGGGATTGTGACCGTACCTGCAGCGCAGTTGACAGTGCTGTACGACCAACCCGCCTCACCTCTAGCGCCCTGCAAGGGTTGCATCGCTATCCGCCAGCGGCAACAGCAGCGTCACCTCCAGACCGCCCAAGGGGGAGTCTGAGAGTTGCAGAGTGCCGCCATAGAGGGTTACCAAATCATCCACAATCGCCAATCCCAAACCGCTACCGGGGATCTGTTCATCAACCCGCACGCCACGACGAAATACTGCCTGACGCTGGGCGCTGTCAACTCCTGGGCCATCATCACCAATTTTCAGACAGATCTGCTGCTGCACCACACTCACCTCTATTGCGACAGTGTGCTGCGCCCACTTACACCCGTTATCAAGCAGATTACCGAGAATCTCCTGCAGATCTTGCTCCTCGCCACGAAACGCCAAGGTTGCTGGGATCTCAGAAAAGAGAAAAGTTAACTCTCTGGCGGCGTAAAGGCGTTGCATCGTACGCAACAGCCCCGCAATCACTGGTTGTACCAAGGTTCGCGCCCCTGGCAGTCGCCGCGTTGCCGCCGCCTGCGCACGAGTCAGATGATAATCGACCTGACGCCGTGCCAGCTCCACCTGAGTCGCGACTAGAGCGGCAAGTTCGCTCTCCGCGTTTGCTGCACTGTGCGCTGCATTCGCCAGCACCGTAAGCGGTGTTTTTAATGCGTGGGCAAGATTACCCGCATGGGTGCGGGCCCGCGACACTACCTCACTATTTTGCCTAAGAACGTGATTAAACTCTTCAACTAATGGCATGATTTCACTAGGAAAGCGTCCCTCTAATTGTGGCGTAGCGCCAATGCGCACCTGTGCCAGTGAGGCTTGCAGAGTCCGCAGTGGAGCCAATCCTACCACCACCTGAACTAACGCAGCCACTGCCAGACCCATGCCCAATAATGCCAGTGCCAACCAGAGTTGACCGCGAAAATGGCCAAGCGGTTCCAGCCATAGCGCCTCATCCGCCGCCACAATTAGACGCAACGATAGATCATCCAGTCGCACCTGACGCTCTACCATGCCCAAAACACCTCCCTGCGGCGCTGTGACGCGATGATAGTGAAGTTCACCGTCAGCGGGCGTATCGGAGGGCACCTCAAGCAGTTGATCCCATAAAGAGCGTGAACGCAACAGCGCCACCTCTGCCTCATTTTGCGCCGTTGCAATCTTGTCAATCTGCCAGTAGAGACCAGAGAGTGGCCGCTTAAAGCGCGGATCACTCAGCGGCATTGTCAGCTGTGGCTTAGTCGGCGCATCGACCGCCAGCTGCGCTGTCAGTTGATCAAGATGAGTGGTGAGTTCGCTATAAAACTGTTCTCTAATATGTTCAGAAAAAAGCGCCGCCAGTCCCCAGCCAGAGAGTGCAATGGTCGCTGCAATCCATAACAGGGTTCCTAACAGTAGACGAAAGCGCAGTGAGCCGTGCAGAGCACTTCTCATGCTGGCGGACAGTCAAGGCGATAACCCAAACCCCGCACTGTGGTAATCATCCCCGCTGGCAGTTTCTTGCGCAGACGGGCGATAAACACCTCTACGGTATTGGAGTCTCGGTCGTAATCCTGCGCGTAGATATGTTCAATCAGATCGCTGCGCGAGACCACCGCATCACGATGGTGCAGCAGATAGGCGAGCACGCGATACTCATGGCTGGTCAGGGTAAGTGCTACGCCCGCCAGCGTCACCCGGCTGCTGCGGGTGTCAAGCAGCAACGCGCCACAGGCAAGCTCTGTACAGGCGTGCCCGCCAGCACGGCGAATCAGGGCGCGCAGCCGCGCCAACAGCTCCTCCATATGAAACGGTTTACTCAGATAATCATCGGCACCGGCGTCAATACCGGCCACCTTCTCCCGCCAGCTATCACGCGCCGTCAGAATCAGTACCGGCAAAGTTAACCCCGCTGCGCGCCACTGCTGCAACACCGAGAGACCATCACGTTGCGGCAGCCCAATATCCAGAACCACCGCATCATAGGGCTCAACCTCTCCTAAATAGTGTGCATCTACGCCATTATCAGCACTATCCACCAGATAGCCGGCGGCGCTTAGGCTGACCTGCAGCTGCTGCGCCAGCGTCGGCTCATCCTCCACGAGAAGAACCCGCATTAGGGTTTTCCACCAGTGGCGTTGCGCTTCTCCCCCTTGCGCCGAAGAGTCATCACCTCACCGCTACTAGCATCCACCTCTAGTTTTAACAAAACCCCCTCCTTATCAAGCTCTTCAATCTCATAAACCCAACCCTGCGCCTTTCTCTCCAGCTCAACCTCGATAATCTGCTTAGGAGAGTCAGCCTGCAACTTTTGTAAAATCGTCGCTAACGGTAAAACCTCCCCCGCCTCCAGCGCCTGACGCGCCGCATTATGATCGTACTCCTCGGCCTGACTCCCTCTGCCCGCCACTACCAAGGCTAACCCAACAGCGACCCATACGCGATGACCTAACAACATTATCTTCTCCTATGAACAGCCTGAATAGCAGAAATCTCGGGGGGCACCCGACTTGCTTGAAATGGCTACAGCGTTGGCTGCATTTTCAAGTTGTATAACCCTTTCTACTTGAAACTGCAGGGTCGTTGCACCAAAGGCAGGCTGCGCACGCTGCAGTTGCTCACCCCAATCACATAGTTAATCTATGCTCATGGGGATTCGCAACTTTGCCGCCTACCTGCATTTCCAAGTAGTTTGGGTATAGGTATAACAGCCTTAACCTGAACGGAAAATGAATCGGCGGTTCAGCATCTGTTCATCTTCATGGGCGCATAGTCTGCCGAGAAAACCTAATAATGCAAGGAGAAGTCATGACCTCAATGACGCTACTGTTTTGGATAGTCGTCGCCATATCGCTACAACTGCTGCTCTGGCTGGGGATCAGTTTTTGGCGCCACTGGCTTGCGTATATGGCACTAAAAAACCGCATGACAGACGTTAACCCCACCCTTGACAACAGCTCGCTAACAGCGCGCGCTAACGCCTCTGGCTGGCACGGCTACAGAACCTTTCGCGTGGCGCGTAAAGAGATGGAAGATAAGGCCGAATCAGTCTGCTCTTTCTATCTGGTGCCGGAGGATGGCCACCCCCTTGAGCCCTACTATCCGGGACAGTACCTCACCTTTCAACTTATGCTGCCAAACAGCGATGGCGAAATGGAAACCGTTACCCGCTGTTATTCACTCTCGGACGCGCCACATCCTAATCACTACCGCATATCGGTTAAGCGCGTCGTTGCACCACCGGACAGCGCCCACCCAGCCGGTCGTGTATCGAACCACTTTCACAACCATATTCATCCTGGCAGCACCCTACAACTGCGCGCCCCGGGTGGCCACTTTTATCTTCAGGGTCAACCGCACCCTGTGGTACTTATCGCTGGCGGCATTGGTATTACCCCCATGTTGGCGATGCTTAACGGCGCACTCGCAACACCCTCGGATCATGAAATTTGGCTCTTTTATGGGGTGAGAAACAGCAATGAACTAATACAGACGACGCAGTTAAAAGCACTTGCCGCTGCCCATCCCCGGCTGCAACTCCATCTCTGTTTTAGTCACCCCTTGGCAGATGACCTGCTGGGTAGGGATTACCATCATAAAGGTCGTATCGACCTGCCGCTATTGCGTTTGGAACTCCCCTTAAAACCGTTCCATTTTTATGTATGCGGCCCAAGTGCCATGATGGAAAGTATCGTCGATGGCTTAGAAAAATGGGGTGTATCACAGGCGCATATCCATTTTGAAGCCTTTGGTCCTGCAACAGTCAAACGCCACCCTATCACCCCTGCCATCACCGACCCTATTGAAATTACCTTTGCCAAAACAGGCGTCAGCATACCCTGGCAGACCAGTGCGGCAACCCTGCTGGAGTTTGCCGAAGCGCAGGGGATTAAGGTGAACTCAGGCTGTCGCAGCGGTAGTTGTGGCAGCTGTCAAACGACTATTATTAGTGGCGAAATCAATTATCTACATCAGCCAGATTACGATCCGCAGCCCGGAAGCTGTCTGCTCTGCTGCGCCACCCCAAAAACAAATCTTACTCTGGAGGCATAAATGCAACCTGTTTCAACCATAAACGACGCCCTCTGGCGACGTCAGATCTTCCCTTTTATTCTGCTGCTTGGTCTGTTGGCTATCGCAACCATTGCTGGGGACTATCTACTGCACCGACTGGATCTGGCCTGGGTCGGACGCTATCTGGGTATCCCGGGCACCCTACTCATTCTTGCGTCGCTCCTCTACTCCCTGCGTAAACGTAAATATATTCAGATGGGTACGCCACAACGTCTGCTCACCTTTCACGAACTCGCTACTTGGTTTGGTTCGCTCATGGTATTACTGCACGCCGGCATTCACTTTAACGCGATTCTACCGTGGTTAGCGACACTGGCGATGGGCATCAATGTGATTAGTGGTATGGTCGGAAAACTGCTGCTTAAACGCTCCCGCGCACATCTGCTAAAGCAACGTGATCACTACCAGCTGCGGGGGTTGTCAGCACCAGAGATTGAACACGAAATCTTCTGGAGTGCCGTCACCCTTGATGCCATGAGTAAATGGCGTAAGGTGCATATCCCTATTGCAATCACCTTTGGCGTGCTGGCCCTTGGGCACATTATCTCCATCTTTCTCTTCTGGAGCTGGCAATGAACCGTCTTGTAATCATCATTCTTGCCGTTAATCTCTCTCTGGCAGCGCTACTTACCTTCGCTTATCCGCACCTGCTGGTAAGTCCGGGCAAACTCATAGCGGGCCATGCAACCTTTGCACAGGATTGTTTCGCCTGTCATGCGCCATTAACCGGTGCCGCTTCGCAGCGCTGCATCAGTTGCCACGAGCCAGCAGAGATTGGACGTCGCAACACCGCAGGCGAGGTGATTAGCAAGCCGCGTACCAGTACCCCGTTTCATCAGCAACTGGTCGAAAATGACTGTATTGCCTGCCACAGTGACCATGCCGGGGTCAAACGGATTAATAGTACCGGGGCATTCAACCATAACCTGCTCGAAAAAAGCGCCGTTAATAGCTGCCAAAGCTGTCATCAAGCACCACAAAACAGACTTCATCAAAATAAAACAGCACTCTGCAGCGAATGCCACAGCCAGACGCACTGGCGCCCCGCGACATTTGATCACTTCAACAATTTTGAATTAGATCGCGACCACAACGCCGAATGCACCACCTGCCATCAGGGTAACGACTACAGCCGCTACAGCTGCTTCGGCTGCCATGAGCATTCGCCGCGAAGCATTCGCCACGAGCACCTTGAAGAGGGGATTCGCAACTACGAAAACTGCGTCGAGTGCCACCGCAATGCCAATGAACACGACATCCGCACCCCCCAATTTCGCAAAGGCCACGAAGAGAATAAAGGCCATAAAGAGGACGATGATGATTAACATACCCCAAGCAGAAGGGAGCAGCGTATGACAGCGTGATGGTTTAACTTAATCTGGTAGCAGCCTGCGATGACAGAGAGGTTAACCTACACCACCCGATGGTAATCTTCGCCCTTAATAAAGGCGTTAATGGCGGAGACAACCTCACGACAGATTTTGCCGTTGTCGGCAGGGTTGGCGGGATCGCGTCGCGGGACATGAGAGACCTGAATACCGCGTTCGGCCGCAGTGACTTTATCAATATGGTCTGTTGCATCACCAGCTGCGACAATTAGACGCAGCTTATAGGCTTTATCGAGCATCGCCCGATCAACTGGTTGCAGCGCTGAGACAATGACATCACAGCGCCAGATAGTCTCCTCCACCTTCTCTTCAGGTACGCCCGGATACTGCTCCCAGCCATAACGCTTAAGATTAAGCATCGGAAAATCTGCCTCACCGGCAATATTAGCGGCATCAATAACCACTACGTTCATCGGGCACTCCTTTTAACGGGGATCTCAGAAAGTTTTCTGCTGCTTCAGGTCATCGACACTGTTTCAAACACTTTACCACGGCGCTGCAAAACAGTGACACCCTGCGACAACGCCTGCTGCTTCACTTCATCGTTAATTGCAAAGGTCGCTATCCCCAAATGGTGACGATAGTGAGCATACTCCGGAAAGAGTTTTTTAAAGTTTTCGGCCTTGCGCCCGACAAGTCGCACAATATCATCTGGGTGAACATGGTATTTCACTTCAATTACAAAGACATCAGCTCCATTCACCAAGAGCAGATCATACTCCTCCTCTATCTTGCCTTTACTGCGGGTCACATTCTTGTCAATGTAGTCAAAACGGATGCCATTTAGCGTCGGCTTATGTTTCAGTGAGTTAAAGTAGAACTCTTCTGCCACACGACCCTGATTATTACCCATGCCACCATACATCTGCGCCAGTTTGTCAATTTTGGCTGCCGTTTTAGAGAGTTGAACGTCGGTTTTGGACAGTTGCGCGTCGGTCTTAGCCAGTTGTGCGTCAGTTCGGGCCAGTTGTTCCTCTGTTTTTACTTGCGCAACCGCCAGACTGGCCACCAGCGCCTTCAGTTCGTCATCAGTCATATCCGGTCACCCCGATTGCAAAAAAATAGAGAGAGTGACCAAATTATAACCGAATTAGCGACTGACATACGCCTGCGTCTTCTCTCTCCAGAAAATCGCGGTGAAGCTGAAAGTTACTTTGGCGCTACACAAATGAACGACCAAGCATCCCCTGATGTTCTATAAAGGCGACAATCTTATCGAGCCCCTGCCCGTTTTTCATATTGGAAAAGACGAAGGGTTTCTGATGACGCATTTTAATCGTATCCCGCTCCATCACCTCCAGAGAGGCGCCAACATAGGGGGCGAGATCGATTTTATTAATAATTAACAGATCTGAACGGGTAATGCCGGGGCCACCCTTACGCGGCATCTTCTCCCCCTCGGCAACATCGAGAACGTAGATCGTCAGATCGGCAAGCTCGGGGCTGAAGGTGGCGCTCAGGTTGTCACCGCCACTCTCAATAAAGATCAGATCGAGTTGCGGAAAACGCTCACAGAGATCTTCTACGGCGGCAAGATTCATCGAGGCATCCTCACGAATCGCGGTGTGCGGACAGCCACCGGTCTCGACACCAATAATGCGATCTTCAGGAAGTGCCTTGCTATGTATCAAAAATCGGGCGTCCTCCTGGGTGTAAATATCATTGGTAACCACGGCGATCTCGTAAGCGTCGCGCATCGCCTTGCACAGGGCATCAAGCAGGGCGGTTTTGCCGGAACCAACAGGGCCGCCAACACCGACACGCAACGGCCCAGCGCCATAACTGCCTGCGGGTTGATTAGAGCTATTTACGGGGGGGGTTAGCGTCATTTTATCTCACTCATGATTGGTAAATTCGCGTATATTGGGTCTCGTGAAGGCAGCTGGCGATCGCTTGAGCGGTGCAGGAGGCACCAATCTCTGCATCACTAACCGCCATGCCCCGTGCCACGACTCCGGGAATAGCGGGGGTTAATCCGGCAATTAACGACTGCCCCGCGCTTTGCCCGAGAGGGATAATCTTTATCCCGGTCAGCACAGTTCCCTCCAGCCAGGCCCAGAGATAGCCCTGCGCGGCAGCCCGCAGCGGGATCTGCCAGTGACAGGCAGCATAGGCAAAGCCGCTGAGTTGACAGCCCTTTAATAGCGGCCGCCAGGCGTCGCTGATATTTATACCCAGCGCCGGTAGCAGGGCTGCCAAAGCTCGCCCACGATTACGCTCCTCCTCCCGCAACTCCCGAGTCTCACGGCTGGCGATGAGGGTGTTGTTCCAGTAACGTAACGCTTCGCCATCCCCCGTCTCACAGGCACGATAGAGACGCGCCAGCAGGGGTAGCTCGAGTTGGGCAAGGCTGCTGTGCATTAGGTCACTCGCCCATTCACCCAGTGTGGCGACATCCCTGACCCAACCACACTCCACCGCCCACTCAACTCCCTGGGAGTAGGTAAAGGCACCGGTGGGCAAGGTCGGGCTAACCAGATGCAGTAGGCGTAGCCACGCAAGGTCGTCCTCAGTGGTGGTGGTGATGCGGGTACTCATCGCCCTCTTTTGCATCCTGCGAATGCGCATGGTTGTGGCTATGGCCGTGCTGATGCCCCTTGGCGGCACTACCACCATAGGCTCCGGGCTCCGGCTCAAAGGGTGCCTCAATAGTGACGACCGTCAATCCCAGCCCCTGCACCATCGCATCAAGTACCGGGTCATGGGGGTAACTAACACCACCGGAGTCAATTTGAATGGAGACATGACGATTACCCAAATGGTAACAGACCCTGGCCAGCAGATGCGGATTGTCACAGTGAATGCTGGAGAGGGTCTCCCTCGCCGCCACTACCGCGACACGATATCCCTCCTGCGACATTAATAAATCCCCCTCCTTAAGCGTGCTCCCGCGTGGCAGAAAAAGACCGGCATCCTCGCCATTATCGAGCGTCACCCGCAGTCTGCTCTTAATTCGACTCTGTAACGGCAGAGTTAAGGTGGTTGCCACAGAGCCCGCTTCGCTAGTGATTGCAGTTAATTTAATCATCTTAAAAAAGGAAATACTTTTGCGCCAGCGGCAGAGTGACCGCAGGCTCACAGACCAGCAGCTCGCCATCCGCCCTTACCTGATAGGTTTGCGGATCAACCTCGATGCGGGGCTGGTAGTCGTTTAACACCATATCCCGTTTACCTATCGTCCGGCAGTGACTCACCACGCCGATGCGGGAGTTAAGCCCCAGCGTCTGGGCAATACCAGCATCGTACCCCGCTTGGGAGAGAAAGGTCATGCGAGTGCTGTGCAAGGCACGCCCCAGCGCGGCAAACATCGGACGGTAATGAACCGGTTGTGGTGTCGGAATCGAAGCGTTGGCATCACCCATCGGTGCCGCAGCAATCATCCCCCCCTTAATAATTAGGCTCGGTTTAGTGGCAAAGAAGGCGGGACGCCAAAGCACCAAATCCGCCAACTTGCCCACCGCAATCGAGCCGACCTCATGAGAGATCCCGTGAGTAATCGCCGGATTAATCGTGTATTTAGCAATATAACGACGCGCGCGAAGGTTATCATTTCGACCTAAATCACCCGTCAGTGACCCCCGCTGCACCTTCATTTTATGTGCCGTCTGCCAGGTGCGGATAATCACCTCCCCCACCCGTCCCATCGCCTGGGAGTCGGAGGCGATCATCGAGAAGGCTCCGAGATCATGAAGAATATCTTCCGCAGCGATGGTCTCACGGCGAATACGCGACTCGGCAAAGGCAACATCCTCGGCAATGCTGGGATCAAGATGGTGACAGACCATTAACATATCGAGATGCTCATCAACGGTATTCACCGTATAGGGGCGGGTCGGGTTGGTCGAAGATGGCAGAATATTGGCATAGCCACACGCCTTGATAATGTCAGGTGCATGGCCACCTCCAGCACCCTCAGTGTGGTAGGTGTGAATGGTACGACCGCGCATCGCCGCCAAGGTGTGTTCAACAAAGCCGGACTCATTCAAAGTGTCGGTATGAATCGCCACCTGCACATCGTAGTCATCGGCCACCGCAAGACAATTGTCGATGGTGGCGGGCGTGGTGCCCCAATCCTCATGTAATTTAAGACCGATAGCGCCTGCCTCGACCTGTTCGATGAGCGGCTGTGGCAGACTCGCGTTCCCTTTACCGAGATAACCGATATTCATCGGCAGCCCCTCTGCCGCCTCCAGCATACGGTGAATATGCCACGGGCCGGGCGTACAGGTGGTGGCATTGGTGCCGGTCGCCGGCCCGGTTCCTCCGCCGAGCATGGTGGTCACACCGGACATGAGCGCCTCATCCACCTGCTGCGGACAGATAAAGTGAATGTGGGAGTCGATACCACCGGCGGTGAGAATACTCCCCTCCCCGGCGATCGCCTCGGTACCGGGGCCGATAATAATATTGACCCCCGGCTGCACATCGGGGTTTCCCGCCTTGCCAATAGCACTAATACGACCATTTTTAATGCCGACATCGGCCTTAACAATGCCCCAGTGGTCAAGAATAAGGGCATTGGTAATCACCGTATCGGCTACCTCGGCACTCACTCGCTGGCTCTGTCCCATGCCATCACGAATCACCTTGCCGCCGCCAAACTTTACCTCTTCACCGTAAATGGTGTGATCCTGTTCGACCTCAATAATAAGTTCACTATCCCCCAGACGTACCCGATCGCCGACGGTTGGACCGAACATCTCGGCATAGGCGCGATTACTAATTATTGCCATTTGCTTAACCCTCCCCGTTATCGGCAAGCGGACCCATCACGGCGCCATTAAAACCATAGACGTTGCGTTCGCCACCATAGGCGACCAGCGTCACCTCGCGTGTCTGGCCCGGTTCAAAGCGGACCGCCGTACCGGCGGTAATATCAAGACGAAAACCCCGTGCCCGATCTCTATCAAAGATTAACGCCGGGTTAGTTTCAGCAAAATGGTAGTGCGATCCGACCTGAATCGGACGGTCACCGCGATTGGCAACGGTGAGCGTCAGCTTCTCCCGCCCCGCATTTAACTCGCGTTCCCCTTCATGCACAATCACCTCACCGGGATGGACGCCCCCCGTCGCTGTTGTCGGCGACGGGAGGATCGGATCGTGTACCGTCACCAGCTTGGTGCCATCGGGAAAGGTCGCCTCGACCTGCACCTCATGAATCATCTGTGCCACCCCCTCCATCACCTCATCGCCATTGAGCAGGGTACGGCCATAATCCATCAGATAAGCCACCGTCTGACCATCGCGAGCACCTTCGAGAATCGCTGCGCTAATATAGGCAACTGCTTCAGGATAGTTGAGTTTAACCCCCCGCGCCTTACGCCGCTCTGCCAGCAGTGCCGCAGTAAAGAGCAGCAGTTTGTCCTTCTCTCTCGGGGTAAGTTCCATTCAGTTCTCCTTAAATCATCACTGTTCTGGCGGCAGAGCCGCGCCCAACTGGTATCGGGGCAGAGCCCCGATACCAGAATATCTTCTGACGGCTCTGCCGTCCTATGCCAACTTCACAATCGGCAACAAACACTCATCCCACCCCATATAGTTGCGATAACTTGAGTAGCGCCAATGAATCGGATCATCAACGTACCCCCGCTTGACGGGATTATGATGGATATACTCCAGTTTGTTTAACAGCATCGCCTCATCCTTTATCCACTGCGGGTGGTTACCCTCTTGCCAAAACTGAAATTCTTGATCACACTTATGTTGTTCTTTATAAAAATGCAGCTGTTTCAGTACCCATTGGCTATCATTTGCCTGATACCAATCAATTGCGGATCGTGCCGTAAACGACTTAAATGCCCCGATCTCTCTGGATAGCTCAACTGCCGAAACAATAAGGTGCAGATGATTTTCCATCATGACATAGGCGTGTAACTCGATACGCTGCTGCTCCTGAAGATAACGCAGGGAATCTATCACAACCTGAGCAATCACCGGATTAGCGAAGAGTGGCAGCCAGTTAACCACTGCGCAGGTAAGAAAATAGGGTGTTTTCTCGTCAGTAACGATTTTGTAACGGCTTTTGCCCATTGTCTAATCCGTTTGTATTTGCGGCAGAGCCGCACCCAACTGGTATCGGGGCAGAGCCCCGATACCAGAATATCCTCTGGTGCCGGGGCTCTGCCTCGGCACCCACGCCAGACGGCTCTGCCGTCAGTCCAATCTTCAGGTATGCCAGATACGCGGTTCACAAGGAGATCGCTGTAACACCATCGGCCTCAATAGTTTCCAGATCATCGTAAAAAGTCGTTTGGCGGTTGCCGTTGAATCGCCAAGATAACGCGCTATCAATAATCCATCCACCAGTGTAATCCCCAACTCATGGCGCTGTGCCTCGGGAATCGCCGCCCGCAGCAGCTCCGGCAGATCGCGGTTCATCGTGGTCGCTACCAGCGTCGCCACAATTGGGTGCCCGCGCAATCCAGCAGCGCTATACAACCCCTTGGCATCAGCTAGTTGTAAACGCTCTAATAGAACCGGATGACCATCACGAAAGAGGCTGAACTTAAATAGCGCCCGACCCTGATCAAAAGATTCGCAGTTAACCGGCCTTCCCAGACAGTTTATCTCCCAGCCGATAAAAGTGGCAGCACCCTCAAGATAAACGCTAGTAAGCAGTTCAACATCGGCACCAGAGAAAAAAATATTCTCCTGGGGCAGCCACTCAAGAGTTCCGCCAACCACCGTTAACCTCTGTCGCTGCGTCGCCTTGGCACCGCTGCTGCGGTAGAACTTGGTGGCACCGGGGGTGGTCACCAAGGCTGATGCGTCCTCCCCGACAGCTACCCGTA
>JADGBN010000045.1 GCA_015231435.1 Gammaproteobacteria bacterium | reverse complement strand
GGATGGTTACGAAGCGACCCGTCGCATTCGCCGTGAGGCCGCTTTTGTCGGCTTACCGATTATCGCGATGACTGCTAACGCCATGGTGGGCGACAAGGAGAGGGTGATCGCTGCGGGGATGAATGACCACATCTCCAAGCCGCTTAATGTAAATGCGATGTTTGCTACCATGGCGCAATGGATCACCCCGGCAAAACCGCTTGAGTTGACCGCAGCAGCGGTTGGCGGGGTGGTGGCAGAACCGCTCTTTACCGCCATGCCGGGCATTGATACCGAGGCAGGTCTGGCGACGACGATGCAGAACCAAAAGCTCTATACCCGGTTGCTCATTAAGTTTCGCGAGAGTCAGGGGGCGTTCGCCGCGCTCTTTGCAGCGGCGCTGCAGGATGCCGATCCAGAGGCTGCGACGCGCTGTGCCCATACGCTCAAGGGGACGGCGGGCAACATCGGCGCCAAGGGGGTTCAGGCGGCGGCAGCCGAACTTGAGCAGGCATGCCTGAAGGGCGAGGAGGCTGAAACGATTGCGCTGCTCTTGGCAAATACCCTGGCTGAACTGCAACCGGTTATCGCCGGGTTGCAAGATGTGACAGCTGACGAGACGGCGGTGCCTGATGCAGCAGTGATCACTGATTTCGCCCGTATCGATCAGCTGCTGGATCAACTTAAGGGGCTGCTGGAGGAGAGCGACTCGGATGCGGCGGATGTTCTTGATGAGCTTTTGGCGTTGGTTAAGGGAACACCACTGGCGAGCCAACTCAGTCAGGTAACCAAAGCGGTCGCCGCCTATGACTTTGATGCGGCGCTGGAGCAGCTGCCGCGATCGGGTCACGCATGATCTACCCCATGATTTCCCCCAGGGTAAACAGAAATACCCTGCCAGTGATAGCAAGCCCTGAACCTTCAACAACCGATAACTTTGCGAAAGGAAATACTATGCGCACCTTGACTGCAACGCTTTTTCTCGCCCTTTTTTGTACCACAGTGACCGCTGAATGGTCGCCCTTGCAGGTGGATGTCTGGAATCCCCCCTTTAACAGTGAACGCAAACATTTAAGAGAGCCTTACACGGCACTGGCAAAGGCGGGCAAGCAGTGGCATCTCTGTGTCGCCATTCCGCACCTAAAAGATGCCTATTGGCTGGCGGCTAACTATGGTCTTGTAGAGCATGCCAAACAGCTGGGTGTGCACCTGACTATTCAGGCGGCTGGGGGTTACGACAAGCTTGAGAAGCAGCGTGAACAGGTTGAAAAATGTTTTGCTGATGGCGCCGATGCGTTAATACTTGGGGCGATCCAGGGGGATGGTTTTGCTGATTTGATTGCCAAGTTCACGGCTGGCGGTAAACCGGTGATTGACCTGATTAACGGTATCAGTTCACCGCTGCTTAGTGCCCGGGTTGCCGCCGATTTCTTTGAAATGGGTAAGGCGGCTGGTGAATATGCAGTCAATCATGTCGTTGCAGGCGAGGAGATGAAGGTTGGTTGGCTGCCGGGGCCGCAGGGTGCAGGCTGGTCTGCGGCGGGTGATCAGGGTTTTCGTGCGGCTCTGGTCGGGAAACCGCTTAAAATTGTCGCGGATGCCTGGGGTGATACGGGCGTAGCCGCGCAGTCCAAGCTGGTGGCCGCCATGCTCGATGCGCACCCCGATCTTGATATGATTGCCGGCACGGCGGTATCCGCCGAGGCTGCCGTGCAAGAGCTGCGGCGGCGCAAGCTGAGTGACCGGGTGAAGGTGATTGCCTACTATTTTGCCCCTGCGGTTCATCGCGGGATTCAGCGCGGAGGGATTCTTGCTGCACCCAGTGATGTTCCCGGTCTGCAGGCGAGGCTGGCAGTGGATGTTGCGGTACGGGCCCTGGAACAGCAGCCCTTTCCCCGCCATCTCAGTGCCCCCATTGAGTTAATTGATGCGGTGAATGTCAAAAGTATTGATCTTTCAGGCAGTCTGGCGCCGGAAGGTTTCCGCCCGATTTTTAGCGTCAACTAATGGCCGCTCAAGATGTCTGAAAAGCGCTCCTCGTATCGCCGCTCCATCTATGTGTGGCCGCTGCTGGTCTGGCTAATCGGCGTTAGCCTAACCCTGTTTCTTGCCGATATTGTGCAACAACGAGCCATGGATTTGTGGCGGGAACGTGCCGGGCAAGAGACTACTCAGCTCTCTACGACACTGTTGTCCTGGATAGAGGAGAGCTACGCTACCTTGTCCGGTCTTGGCGCGCTGGTGGAGAACTCTGACGCAGTGGATGGCTATGAGTTTTTGAATGCCGTTGAGGGTATGGAGTCACGCGCCAAGGTTAATTTTATGCAGACCAAAGCGTTGCTTGAGTATCGTGATGACGGTTGGCAGGTGCTCTTCTCCTCTGCCAGTACTGATGCTGATCCCGCCTAACCGCAGGAGGGCGTCGTGCCGTCGGAAATTCTTGGGCAGACTCTCGATTATGCTCGCGATGTACCCAATGAGTGGATTATGTCGATCCCCTTTAACGACAGCGCTGGCGATAAACATCTTTTTATTGTGTTAGCCAGCTCAGGAAATCCGGATCTGGCTTTGGCCGGCGTTTTTAATGTCGAACGTATGGTTGATAATCTCTTTAAAACGCATAACGTGAACGAACTCGCTCTGGATCTTAAGCTGAAAACGGATAGAGATGAGTCGGCAGTAACGGTTTTGACCACCGTTACACCCGCAAAGGTGGTGCATCAGACGCAGACGTTACTTTACACCGCCCGCACCAATCTCGATCTCCACTGGATGGTTGGGGATAATTTTGATGGGGGCACGGGGAGTCTGCTGGTGAGAGGTATTTGGGGCGGCGGTCTGCTGCTAACCCTTTTGATGGCCCTGTTTGTGACTATTCTGCTTCGCCAAAATCGTCAGGTGCAGCAACGGGTCGAAGCAGCCACGCGGGATCTTGAAGAGACGATGGCGATTAAGAACGAAGTTGCCGCCATATCGCTTGCAGCGCAACAGGCGGCATCATTAAGTGAGTGCGGTGCGGTTCTCTTCAGCCGCTTTTCTCGGCTTATCGGATGTCGTCAGGGGATGCTTGCGATTGCGCAGGCGGATGGCGTGCTTGAGGTTGTCTCCCGTTCCGGCGCTCCGCCAGCAGATCACGCCCAGAGCCACTACCATGTTGGCGAGGGCATCGTCGGACAGTGCGCCCGTGACCGCCACACCGTCGCCCTGAAGCAGCCAGCTGAGGAGAGGTGGCAGATTCGTTCCGGTCTCGGCAGTGCGGCACCTGCCGAGGTGTGGATCTTTCCCATTGAGTATAGCAACGATGTCGTTGGCGTGATTGAACTCGCGGTAATTAAGCCGCTAGATCTATTCGCACAGGCACTATTAAAGGACGCTATACCGGTTATTGCCTTGCGCTTGGCGGATCTGTTGCGACGGCGTGGGAGCACCCTCGGGTAAGCGGAATCTCCCAGTTGTTTTCGATGCAGGATCTGAATGATTACACTAATGAGTGAGTTTTGCTGTGGCAGCCGTCAGTTTTATGCCTCTCTCTCTCGCTCCCCCTGCTGTTGCTGATAAAAGTTGCTGACGTAGGTTGCCAGAGTGCCATGGTCAATGGCCTCGCGGAGTTCGCTCATTAACTGCTGGTAGTAGTGAAGGTTGTGAATGGTATTAAGCCGAGCGCCGAGGATCTCTTTGGCACGGTCAAGATGATTAAGGTAGGCGCGGCTATAGTGCTGGCAGGTGTAGCAGCCGCAGCTGCTGTCAAGGGGGCGGGTGTCGCTGCGATGGCGGGAGTTGCGTATTTTAACGACGCCGTGACGGGTGAAGAGGTAGCCGTTGCGGGCGTTGCGGGTCGGCATGACGCAGTCAAACATATCAATGCCGCGACAGACCGCGGCGACAATATCTTCAGGTTTACCAACCCCCATGAGGTAGCGAGGTTTGCTTGGGGGTAGTGCCGACTGCAGTGAATCGAGTACCGCCAGCATCTCCGCTTTGGGTTCGCCTACCGAGAGTCCGCCGATGGCGTAACCATCAAAGCCGATGGCAGTTAACCCCTGCAGTGAGGTGTGGCGCAGATCATCGTACATTCCCCCCTGAACAATGCCAAAGAGGGCGTTGGGGTTGTCAGCATGCGCCACCTTGCTGCGTTCGGCCCAGCGCAGCGACAGCTGCATCGAGCGCTCGGCCTCCTCATGGCTGGCGGGGTAGGGGGTGCATTCGTCAAAGATCATCACAATGTCGGAGCCGAGTTGCCGCTGTACCGCCATCGACTCTTCGGGCCCCATAAAGACTTTGGCACCATCAATGGGGGAGTTAAAAGTGACCCCCTTTTCGGCAATTTTACGCATCGCCCCGAGACTGAAGACCTGAAAGCCCCCGGAGTCGGTGAGAATTGGGCGCTGCCACTGCATAAAGTCGTGCAGGTCACCGTGGGCCTGAATGACGGCGGTTCCTGGTCGCAGAAAGAGGTGGAAGGTATTGCCAAGAATAATTTCGGCACCCGATAGCAACAGCTCATCAGGGGTCATCGCTTTCACTGTGCCATAGGTGCCTACCGGCATAAAAGCAGGTGTCTCGACGCTGCCACGGGCAAAGGTCAGACGTCCCCGGCGTGCGGCAGCGTCAGTTGCCAGTAGTTGAAACTGCATGAAACCTATTCTCCATCTCTTTGTTATTTAATCTGTTTGTTATTATTAGGGTGAATCAGCATGGCATCACCATAGCTAAAAAAACGGTAGCGCTCAGCGACGGCATGGCGATAGGCAGCAAGCATCGTCGCTTGACCGGCAAAGGCAGAGACCAGCATGAGCAGCGTCGAGGCGGGGAGGTGAAAGTTGGTAAGCAGCGCATCAACCACTTTAAAGCGGTAGCCCGGGTAGATAAAGATGGCGGTATCACCACTAAAGGGGCGCAGCTCACCACTGGCGGCGGCACTCTCAAGGGCGCGCACCACCGTGGTGCCAATCGCGATAACCCGGCCACGACCGCTCTCTTGTCGCTGTTTAACTGCGCTAACGACAGCCGCAGAGACCTCCAGCCACTCCGCGTGCATTTTGTGGCTGCGAAGATCATCGACCTTGACCGGGGCAAAGGTTCCGGCACCGACGTGCAGGGTGATAAAGGCGCTCTCAATGCCCCGTGCCTTGAGGGTGGCGAGCATCGCTTCATCAAAATGGAGTCCGGCGGTGGGGGCGGCAACCGCGCCGTTACGTTTGGCAAATACCGTTTGATAACGTTCGGCATCAGCAGCATTGGCGCTCCGCTCAAGATAGGGGGGGAGTGGAATATGGCCATCACGCTGTAACAGCGGTTCAAGCGGCTGGTTAAAGGTGAGTTGAAAAAGGTTCTCCTGACGTCCGGTGACCGTAGCGGTGACCTGTTGCGGATCACCGCTGTGAATGGTAAGCGTTGCCCCTGCCTGGGGGGAGCGGCTGGCGCGCAGGTGGGCGATAGCGCTTCGCTCACCAGTGATCCGTTCAATGAGGATCTCGACACGACCGCCGCTGCTCTTTTCGCCATAGAGACGGGCAGGAATAACGCGGGTATCGTTAAAGATGAGCAGATCATCCGCCTCAAGCAGATCGGGCAGATCGCGAAAATGACGATCGTGCCAGCTGCCGTTTGCGCCGTTCACCTCCAACAGACGACTGTGACAGCGTTCAGTCAGGGGCTGTTGGGCAATCAGCTCTTCAGGGAGGAGGTAGTTAAAATCATCTTTGTGCATGGTGGCTTACGGAGATCCCAGTTGCAGGTAGATGCTGTCGTTGCCACCGGCATCGGGTGCTTTAACCGCCGCGAGGGTTAGGGTGACAGGCATACTGTAGAAGAGCCAGAGATCGACATGCAGCGCAGCGACCCAGGCGTGACGGTACGATTCAGGCAGGCTCTGCGGTTGACTCCAGACCGCAGCACGATAGGCAGAGAGGGAGGCGCTGATGCTGTCAGCCGCCACCGGGGGGCTCATCCAGCCGCGCTCAATGCGTGCCAGTGGTAGCGTGTAACTTAACAGACCGCGCAGTAGCTGGGTGCCGCGCAGTGCCGCCGAAGCGGGGTAACCCGGCAGCAAAAACTCACTGCGGTTAAAGGGGGAGGTTGCCGCCAGCGGGTCGCTGCCCAGCTGCGGGATGGGGTGACCGAGCAGATCATCCCCTAACTGAAAGGGGCGAGCACCGGCTGCTGCATGGCCGAGGCTAAGGTTAACTGCAAGCTGCTGATTATTGTTAAATGGTTGTGAAAATAGTTGGTAATCAAAAAGATAGCGCTCACCCTTAAAATGGCTGTGAGCAAATGGATCGCTTGATTGCCCCGATAAAAGAAGCTGCTGCCCTTCGCTGATGCTGCTGTTTAAGGGGTGACGGCGACTGCTGTTATAGGTGAGGGCAACGCCAGCGTAGCGGTCACTAAAATCGGGCGATGCGAGTTCAGGAAGCAGCAGCCAGTGGTCACGCTCCTCTGTTGCACCAATGCCAACATGAAGTGCGGTAGTGGACTCGACACTCAGCCACGGCAGCACCATGGTGGCACCACTCTCTTCTCGGCGTCTGGCGCGCAGTAACAGACTCTCTCCCGCAACCTCAAGGTTATCGTGGCTAATCCAGCGATTGGCGGCGAGTTTAAAGAGCGGTTTCCAGCGGTCATAAAGATAGTTGACCGCCTCGGAGTGCCACTGGTTTTTGCTATCGTAACTAAAACTCAGGCTATAGTTGTGGCGCTGAAGAATATCGTGACCACTGGTGCTAAAACCCCACTCACTGCGGTTGTCGCCAAGGTAGATAAGCGGAAACCAGGCACGCGGGCGCAGGGTGCTGTAGGGTTGGTAACGCTGTACCGCAGAGAGTGGTGGTTGTGTGACTGCCGTGGTGATGGGTTGCGTCTTATTCTCTGGCAGTGATATTGGATTGTTGCGTTGCACAGGCGTGCGGTAGAGATCAAAACCGCGACCACTGTAGGCGAGATAGAGCAGCGACTCTCCCTGTTGCTGTGGCATAAATGCCCCCCCCTGGCGATCGGTTAGCTGCCAGAGTTCGCCGCTGGCGGGGGCGCGTTGGTAGAGGTTATAGACGCCATTATAGTCAGCGCTAAAGAGCGTGCTGTTGCCATCGGGGCTATAGATGGGGGCACTCTCAATCGCTTGGTTAAAGGTGAGTTGCTGCCAGCGTTCGCTGGTTAAATCAAACTCATAGAGATCCCAGCCAGTGTCGCGCTGCCAGCGCGAGGCAATCAGACGGTTCTGCTGCGGGTGGCTGTTTATCTCACCCAGGGTGTCGCCATTCGTCCCCTGCCAGAGGGTTTTGATCGGATTTGCAGCGGCATCGAGTTGCAGCAGACGGCTCTCGCCACCCTGCTGCTGCACGGCAATAATCGACTTGCCATCACTGCTCCAGATGGCGCGGCGATAGCGGCCACACTCGGTTAAGCGCGTTTTATCACCACTGGTTAAATCAATGCGGTAGAGATCGTAGTAGAGATTGGCGTTATCGCAGCGTTGTGGCTGCATTAGCAGTATGCCCGCCGTGGCGTGCAGATTAAGACGGCTGCCATAAATGAGCGAAGTCACCACATCAGCATGGTTTGCGCCGGCGCGCAGCCGCATTAATTGGGTGGCGTTAACACCGTCATCACGACTGAAATAGAGATCACCATTGGCGCGGTCGAGGGTCATCGCGCTTTTGAGATAGCCATCATCGCTAATCGCCTCCCCCGCAGCAACGGGGAGTTGACGCAGTTCGGGGGTGAGTAACAGCGGTTTAAGCCAGTGGTGAAACTCATCCCAGAGTTGGCTTAGATCTTTGCCCAATACCGTCTCTGCATTGCTATTAATACGAAAGGGGATGAGGTTATCGCTGTAACTCTGTAATAGTTGTTGAATAGCGGCTTCACCGTAGTTGGCGTGGAGAAACTGGAAAAACCAGACACCGTAGAGATAGGGAACACTCCCTAGCGGCCAACTTGCGAGCGGTTGATTAACCTGCCGCAACGGTTTGAAGCCAGCCAACAGCTCCATACGCATTAACATACGGTAGTAGCTGCTCTGCCCCCGACCGATAGCCGCGCCATTATCGGTTTCAAGGTAGGTGGCAAGCCCCTCATGCAGCCACGCGGGTTGCCACGCCTGGGGGAAAAGCAGCGCTAGACGGCCGAATAGGCGTTGCAGGGTTGCTGGTGAACCGTGACGCATATCAAGATGCAGCACATGAAGATATTCGTGGGTGATTAGCATCTCCAGCCAGCCATGATGGTCTTCAAGTGCATTGACCTCATCCGGTGCCGCAAGGTAGAGGGTCATCTGGTTGTAGGGGAGTGGTGAAGACCAGCCGTTACTTAGATCGCTGCCATCACTTAAAAGGATTTCGGTGGGCTCCTGCGGTTGCCAATCGAGCCACGGGGAGAGGCGTTGATGCACTGTTTCGGCAATGGTTAATACCTTAATTGCCGTCGCATGCTGGGCCGGATTATAGTGAATGCGAAAGTGCGGGCTGTCACGGCTGAGCCACTCAAGGTCATGGCTATGGGCGAGATCTGCGTAGAGGTTTTCAGCTTGCAGCAGTGACAGGGTGAGCGCGATCAGCACGCGCCATATTTTCACGGATGATAACCCTGGGTAATCGGGTGGCGGCGGTCGCGGCCAAAGGCGAGATTGGATAGTTTGACTCCGGGTGCGGACTGGCGTCTTTTGTACTCGCTTAAGTCAACCAGCCGCAGTACTCGCTCGACGGTGGCTGCGGCAAATCCGGCGGCGATGATCGTCTCTGCGGCGGCGTGCTCTTCAATGTAGAGTCGTAAAATTTCATCCAGATCTGCGTAGGGAGGAAGGGAGTCGCTATCTTGCTGATTAGGCGCCAACTCCGCAGAGGGAGCACGGCTAATGACCCGCTCAGGGATAACTGGTGAAAGAGAATTCCTATAAATAGCAAGACGATAGACTTCACTCTTAAAAAGATCTTTAATTAAGTTAAAGCCGCCGCACATATCGCCGTAGAGGGTAGCATAACCGACCGCCATTTCGCTTTTATTGCCGGTGGTGAGCACTAACCGTTGATAGCGGTTGGAGAGCGCCATCACCAGCAGGGCACGCAGGCGCGCCTGTAAATTCTCTTCGGTGACATCGGCAGGGCGCCCGGCAAGATCGTCGGCAAGCAGCTGATGCAGTGGCGCAATGCCGGGTTCAATGGCAATCTCCCGGAGTGGCACACCCAGCGCCTCAGCCTCAAGGCGGGCATCCTCAACACTCATGGCGGCGGTATAACGTGAGGGTAGCGTGACCGCAAAAACACGTTCGGCACCCAGGGCATCTACCGCCAGCGCCAGCGTCAGGGCGGAATCAATCCCGCCCGAGAGGGAGACCAGCACACTGTTAAAGTGATTTTTTTCCACATAGTCACGCAGTGCCAAAAGGATGGCGGCATAGGTCGCCGCTTCTGCCGCCAGCGGTGGTGGTAAGGGCTCTAGCGGCGGGTTAATTAGCAGCTGATTATTATCGGGCGAGTAGGTGGCAGTGACCAGTTGCAGCGCCGGGGCGAACTCGGCGGCACGAACGACCACCGCGCCGCCGCTATCGACAACCATTGAGCCGCCATCAAAGAGCAGCTCATCCTGACCGCCAAGTTGGTTCACATAGAAGATAGGAAGCCCCGCTTCGGCGCAACGCTGCTGCAACATCGCTTCGCGTTGCTGCCGTTTGCCGCCATGATAGGGCGAGGCATTGAGATTCAGCAGGGCGGCAGCGCCACCATTTCGCGCTGCGGTGGCAACGCCCGCATGCCAGAGATCTTCGCAAAGGGTCACCGCCAGAGGAATATGGTGGTGGATGAAGAGCAGCGGTTGCTCTCCGGCGCTAAAGTAGCGGCGCTCATCAAACACCCCGTAGTTGGGCAGATGCTGTTTAAAGTAGAAGCGTGGTGGTTGCGCTGGTTGCAGCACCGCAGCGGCGTTATAGCAGCGCTCATCCTGCCACCACGGAAGCCCGACAATTAACGAGAAGGGGCGATCAAAGGCATCGACCTGCTGTTGCAACTGTTGCAGTGCATTTTCAATTTGTCTTTTAACACCCTGTTGGAGCAGCAGATCTTCCGGTGGATAACCAATTAGAGAGAGTTCGGAGCAGATCAGAATATCTGCCCCATCGGCTTCAGCAGCGCGGGTGATGGCATGCGCTATCTGATGGGTGTTACCGGCAATATCGCCGACCAGCAGATTCAGCTGTGCCATGACCAGACGCAGGGTAATGTGGTGGCTTTCACTCATGATTAAAGATCCGCCGCACGTGGCTGAGATCGGCCTCGGTATCGACGCCTGGGCCGGGCGGGGTGACGGCGCAGGCAATGGCGATACGACCGCCGTGATAGAGAAGCCGTAGCTGCTCAAGGGATTCAAGCTGCTCAAGATCACAGGCAACGGTTTCGCGATAGCGTCGTAAAAAACCACTGCGGTAGGCGTAGATCCCTAGGTGACGCTGATAGTGGTGCTGGGTGAAATCGATCTTCTCTGCATGAAGGGTCACGCCGTTCGCTGCAGGGGTAAGCTGTAGGTGGTCGCGATCCCAGGGGATCGGTGCCCGACTGAAGTAGAGGGCATATCCCGCTTTGCTGCTGACGACCTTGACGATATTGCTGTTGAGCAGATCTGCGGCATTAAGAATCGGGGTGGAGAGGGTCGCCATCTCCGCTTCCGGGTGAGTTGCCAGCAGTTGTGCCACCTGTTGTAGCAGTTGCGGTGGCATTAACGGTTCATCTCCTTGGAGATTGACGATAATCGCACTGTCGTCATAGCCCATTTGGGTAACCACCTCTGCCAGACGTTCACTTCCCGAACGGTGCGTGGTGGCGGTCACACAGACCTTGCCGCCAAACGCTGCGACCGCTGTGGCGATACGCGGGTCATCGGTGGCAACAATCACCTCCGTGGCTCCGGCATTTTTGGCGATTGCATGGACATGGGCAATCATCGGTTGCCCGGCAATAGCCAAAAGCGGTTTTCCCGGCAGGCGGGTTGAGGCGTAGCGGGCGGGAATAATAACCTTAAATTTCACGAAAAATAACCAGTTAGTTAAGTTCGTCGTCAGTCAGGGGGCGTGCCTCCTCCTCAAGCATCACCGGAATATCATCACGAATCGGAAAGGCGAGGCGGTCAGCGCGGCAGACAAGTTCAGCGGTCTCTTTATGGTATTGCAAGGGGCCTTTGCAGAGAGGGCAGGCAAGGATTTCCAGTAGTTTGCTATCCATGGGAGGAAGCTCCAGTTGGTTGATAAAAGCGTTAATAAAGGTGGCAGGCAATATCGCCGTGACCGGAAGGTACCAGAGGGCAGCCGCAGTGGGTGCGGGTAACCCCTTCAGTAACGGTCGCCATTTTACCGCATCTTTCTCGGTCATCAGGATGAACTCGTCACGTTGGTTAAAAAAATTAAGATCTTCAGCCTTATAGGGGTGGTGATCCGCAAAGGAGTGGGAAATGACCGCTAATCCTGCGATCTGGAGGTGGTTAAAAAAACGCGAGGGGTCACCAATGCCCGCAAGCGCATGCAGTGGTTGTGCGGCTGCTGCAAAAAAGCTGAGCGGGCGCTGTTCACCACTTTGCAGATGGATAGCGTTAGCGCCGCAGAGCTGCATTCTAATTGGCTTTAGCGGTTGCAGCAGTGGTGGTATCTCGTCCCCGCCATTAATGACAATCCAGTTAGCCTGCTGCAGTCGTGACAGCGGTTCGCGCAGGGGGCCTGCGGGAAGCAGCCAGCGGTTACCAAAGAGACGCTGACCATCAACGACGATAATCTCCCTGTCGCGTGCCATGCGGTAGTGTTGCAGACCATCATCACTAAGAATCACTGCAACCGGCTGCCAGGCTACAAGCGCGGCAATCGCCGCCACACGATTCGGATCAACCACCAGCGGTACACCGGTACGCTGAACGATGAGCAGCGGCTCATCACCGACCGTGGTCACGGCGCTGTCGGCGGTGACTCTACAAGGGTAGTTTGTTGACGCGCCACCGTAACCACGGCTAACGACACCGACGCGAATGCCCCGTTGTTGCAGCGCCTCTGTTAAGGCGATAAGCAGCGGTGTTTTACCACTGCCACCCACTGTGATGTTGCCGATAACAACGACTTTTACCCCGCCGGGATGTGGCTGTTGCTGCGAGGTTTGCCAGTATCGCCGCCCCCATCGCAGCAGCGAGAAGAGGCGTGAGAGTGGCCATAACAGAATGGTCTGCCAGCAGCGCTGCTGCCATAGCGAAGGAAGGCGTGATTGCAGTGACATTCGGGATTATCGGATTATCGGATTATTTATGGGGGGTGGCGGATCCGGCGCGAATGGCCTGTTCGGCATGATGGTGCGCCTTTACCAGATACATCTGTTGATCCGCAACCGCGAGCAGGGTTTTGGCCTCTTCGCCATCTTCGGGATAGACGGCGACCCCAATGCTAACCCCCACCTTTAGTTGTAGGTGCGCGATAACCATCTCACCAGAGACTAAAGCGGCGAGGTTGCCGGCAATCTCTGTGGCAACCGTTACACTGTTAACCATGTCCAGCAGCACGACAAATTCGTCACCTCCGGTACGTGCTGCGGTATCACTTTCGCGCAGCGACTGCTGTAGCCGGTTGGCGACAATCTGTAGAACGTTGTCGCCGATCGCATGTCCGTAGAGATCGTTTATCTCCTTAAAACCATCCAGATCAAAAATCAGTAGGGCAAAATGTCTCTTTTGGCGGCGCGCAGCCTTTAGCGTGCGGTCAATGCGTTCAGCCAGCAGCAGGCGGTTAGCCAGACCGGTGAGGGGATCATGATGCGCAAGGTTATGCAGATACTCCTGTTGCAATCGCAGTTGCTGATTAACTTCATGGAGTTTAGCCGTGCGTTGGGCAACTTTTGCCTCAAGGGCGATCTCCGTATTGGATAACAGCTCCAGCATCTGTTGCCGAGTCTGCAGGGCTTCACTCTCTGCGGCATCCTTTTTTCGGCGCATCTGGTTAATCCGGTCGGCAAGGGCAAAGGAGAGCAGCAGCATCTCCAGGGCGCTGCCAATCTGCAACGCATAAAAGGTCAGCAGGTTGGAAGGTATCCATCCGAGGTTACGCATACCCATCGCGGCGACACCGAGCAGCAGCACTGCCCAAGCAATCAGAAAGTAGCGGGCGGATGCATTTTTGCGCAGCAGACAGACAATGCCGGCGCTAACGGCGATGACTGCAAACAGAACGCCGGCCAGTGAGGTTGCAATCGCCACCTCACGATAGGGGATGACAAAGGCCCCCAACAGCAGCGACAAAAAGGCGATGGCACACCCCAGCAGGAGTTTGTCCATGCGTGGGGCGACCGTTGCGGTGGCTAAAAAGCGGCGTGAAAAGATGGCGCCAAAAAAACCCGAGGCACTAAATCCGCAGATTGCCGCGATATTTCCCCAGGTGGGCCAATGGGGCCAAAAATATTGCTGAAAATAGCCTTGCCAACTCCCCTGACCAACCGCCATCGCCGCGACAAAGAGAATGTAGTAGAGATATACCCTGTCACGCAACGAGAGATAGAGCAGCAGGTTATAGATAAATAGCGCCAGCAAAATACCAAAGTAGACGGCAAACAGCACATAGTTATCACGACTCTGTTGCAGCAGTGCGCGCTCTTTCCAGAGATAGGCAGGAACCGTTAAGGAGCCGTTGGATTGAACCTTAATATAGAGAGAGAGGGGTTCATTAGTCGGAAGTGTTAGCGGAAAGATGAAGTTGCGATGGTCAATTGGACGCGAGGAAAAGGGCAGTTGATCACCTGCCTGCGCCTGATAGAGGATCTCGCTATTGCTACTCTTAAGCAGATAAACCTCAAGGTAATCGAGGGTGGGGAAGGCGATCTCCAGCAGACGTTCAACGCTCTTTGCGTTACCCTCAACCAAGAGCTCCATGCGCAGCCAGTAGGCGGAGGTGCTGTAACCAAAATTGGGTTGCAGCCTGCCTGCGGTAAACTCGCTATGTTGCTGAATTTCGTTAAAGGGGGTGGTCGTGGCGCTATCCTCAAAATAGTGGTAAGCGTCAAATAGCGGGATCTCATCTTGATCTCCCACCAGCGTCGCAGCCTGCGCTGTTGGTAGCAACAGGCAAAATAGCACTGTTCGCCATAACAGGATTAACCAGCGGGCTCTTTTCAGATAGCTAAGCATTAAAGCGAAATGATCGAATAGCCTGCAGCAGCGCCAAATTCTCTTCGGGCAGGCCAACGGTGATGCGTAAGCAATCACTTAACAGCCCACCCGCCGGTGAGAGGTTTTTAATGAGGATCTTTGCCGCCTTTAGGTGGTTAAATAGCGGCGTTGCCTGATCCGGCGCGGTACGACAGAGAATAAAGTTGGCAGCCGAGGGGTAGGGGGTGAGTCCGTGGATCTCTGTTAGCGCTGCCTGAAGCTGTGAGCGCTCCTCCCGCAGCATCGCGGTCTGGGCGTCAAACAGCGCTTGATGCTGCAGGGCAAAACGCGCAGTGATCTGGCTTAAGACATTGATATTGTAGGGCAGACGCAGCTTATCGAGTTCATGAATCCAGCCGTCATCACCTGCCAACAGGCCGACACGCAAGCCTGCAAGACCCAGTTTGGAGAGGGTGCGCATCAGTAACAGATTGGGATAGTCGCCAAGACGATTCACCCAGCTTTGTTGGGCAAAGGGGTGGTAGGCCTCATCAAGCACAACCAGCCCCGGCGCGTGTTGAATAATCGCCTCAATATCGCTGTCGTTAAAAAGATTACCCGTTGGGTTGTTGGGATAGGCGAGAAAGATAAGTGCCGGTTGCTGGGTGTCGATAGCCTCCAGCATGGCTGGTAAATTAAGGGAGAAGTCAGCTTGTAGCGGTACTCCGATGTAGTTGAGACCGACAAAGCTGGCGATCATGCGATACATGACAAAGCCGGGTTCCGGGGCTAACAGGGTGCGTCCGGGGGCGGCAACCAGTAGCGCCAGCAGCTGAATTAGCTCATCCGAACCGTTACCGAGAATAAGTGATTGCCCCTCACTCAATTTCAATGACTGGCGTAGCTCGAGATTAAGCAGTGTGGCGGCCGGATCGGGGTAGCGATTGATCGCGACATCAACGAGTTGCGCCTGCCACTCTGCGACCATTGCGGCGGGCCAACGACAGGGGTTTTCCATCGCATCAAGTTTAATCATCCCCTCTGCCGAGGCGACATGGTAGGACGATAGCTGGCGAATCTCGGGGCGTACCCATGTATCACGCAAAGCGGTTATGGCACTGGAACTCATAATGACTCCTGATTAAGCGTTCAACAGGGTGAAAAGTATAACAGGGGATTGCTGGGTATGGTGTTGAAAAATCGCTATACCCATTTTTGGTATAAAATAGGCGCGTATAATTTTCCTAAATTTAACTGAAACTGAGGAGTAGATGATGTGTGATGAGATAAGTTGTGGTGCCGATTACCGCCATCTGGCACCGCTGGTGGTTGATGAGCAGAGTCGTCGAGCCTTTATGAAAAGAGCGATCTCTTTACCGTTGGCGATGTTGCTGGCGGATCCGCTGTTGGCTGCAAGTGCCGCCACAGATGTTGAAGAGATTAGGCTGAAAAGCGCGTCGGGTGAGGAGAATCGAGCCTTTATCGCCTATCCCGAGGCGCAAAAAGCGCCAGCGCTACTGCTTGTTCATGAGTGGTGGGGCGTTAATGACCAGATTAAAACGGTTGCCCGCGAGTTTGCTCGGGAGGGTTTTCTGACCATCGCCGTCGATCTCTATCACGGCGCGGTAGCCACCACCCGTGAAGAGGCGGTGTCACTTAAAAACAGTGTTAAGGAGCAGCAGGCAGCGGCTGCCTTAGTCGCCTGGGTTGACTGGCTGCGTCACCATCCGCGCAGCAGTGGCAAGGTAGGGACATTGGGCTGGTGTTATGGTGGTGGCTGGTCACTGACTACTTCACTGCTCACACCGGTCGAGGCGACGGTGATCTACTACGGTAATGTGGAGAAGAGTCGCCAGCAGTTAGCCACCTTAAAAAGCCCGATACTCGGCCACTTTGGCACCCAGGATGAACATATCAACCAGCAGATGGTGACCGCCTTTGAAACAGAGCTGGCTGCAGCGGGAAAAACCGATTTTGAAAATCACTGGTATGACGCCAACCACGCTTTTGCCAACCCAACCGGTGCCCGCTACGACGCCGAAGATGCCGCATTAGCGTGGTCGCGCACTTTAACTTTTCTTCATAAACACTTGAATTCATAAATTATATTAATGGTGGTTACCTGCGGGGTTCTTGCGGGGGGCGATTAGCTGATTGTCGCTATGCATCGGGTTCGCTATGATGCACCTTCGGATGGTCAGCAAACAGAACATAACCGTTCAGACCCCCACCACTTTTTCTCCCCTTTGGGAGACCCCCACTACTTTTTCTCCCTCTCCCTTTGGGAGAGGGTTGGGGTGAGGGTAAAAAGCAGGGTATCTGAACGATTACATCAGAACATGACGAGGGTCGGTAGTAAACATGGGGCTTCTTGATGAACTAAAGAGTGCAGCTGCGCAGCAGGAGCAGCAACGCATGGCGGATCGTCAGCGTCTTGCCGCGATTGAGGCTCGCTATCAGACGCAATTAAAGCCGATCATGCAGCGCATCTATCGCTATTTTAGTGATCTGCAGCAACAGATGGTGGCTGCGCATCTTGAGATAACCACCGATTATCTGCTTCCTGGCCTTGGTAAACTCACGGGTCTTAGCCAGAGTCTGTTTAAGATTAATGTCGATAGCAGTGAAAATTTACGCGAACTGACGCTGCAGTTCAGCGCTGGATATGGTGATAGTCGTCTGTTTACGCTGCACTCTGCAACGGCGGCAGAGGAGGCCCGCAGCTTTTTCGATAAATATCGGATTCGTTATGTTGATTGGGCGCTTCGTGATGAGAAAAACCCTGATCAGATAATCGGTGCCAAAATTGAGGCGCATATTCTCCTGCCGATGGTCTTTCAATTTAATGCGGATGTGGAAAATGGTCTTATTCGGCTGTCGCTGTTAAACTTTAACCACCTTGGCGTGCGGCGTCTTAGCTACACACCGGAAAAGATCAATGATAACTGGCTGGATGAGCTGGGCTATTTTTTGTTGCGCAAGCGGGCAACCCTGCATAGTCGTGAGATTAGTGAAGAGAGTCGCGAGGTGTTGCGTGAGAGTGTGCGCCGTGAGCAGGAACAGCGCGAGCGTGAAGTTCAGGAGGCGATTGCCCGCGAAGAGGCGAATCGTGCGAATAGCAAGCCGAACAGCTTTTTCAGTAAACTGCTTAAGTAGCAGGTTACCCTTTTTTTGTTTTACCCCTTTTTTGTATAAAATTATAGGTTTTTGAATGATAAATTGTAACAAGGTACGCTCGTTTTCGCTTGGCACACTGCTGCTGCTTCTGTTGGGTTGTGATGCGGTAGAGCAGGCGCCAGACGCTGCAGATGCCGAGACGATTCCCCGCGATAATACCGGTAATGTGGCTGCGGCAGGTTTTTACAGCAAGGGGCCGGTGACTGATGCCAACTGCCTGTTACTGGATAGCAAGGCAAAGATAGCCTCGGGACCGGTAAAAAGTGATAACGGTGTGATTCAGTTTGCCATGCATGAGCTCTCTGGAGACTATTTTATTAGTTGCAGCGGCGGCAGCTACAGCGATGAAAAAAGCGGTGAAACGGTTCTTTTGAGCGACACCATGGTGATGCGTTCTCTGGCTATTCATGTTAGCAATCTCTCGTACCCGGTGATGGTTACGCCGCTGACTGAGGTGGCCTTTCAGCGTGCTGAAGCGGCGGGGGAGACCGACTCCGCTGCCATGCAGCTCCAAGCTGATCTGCTGGCGGATGAGTTAGGGCTGGATGGCATTAATATCGGATTTGAAAAGCCAACTTCACCGAATAAGATCAAGGGTAGCTCATCGCCTGCTGATATTTACGCGATTACCCTTTCGGCGCTGTCGCACTGGATGCCCAGCCCTGATGAGGCGAGTTTAAAAAGAGTGATGAGTGATCTGGCAACAGACCCCGATCTCGGGGGCTATCGTCAGGCACTGTCAGATACCGAAACCAGTCTTAAAATCGATTTAAGCTCTTTTGATAATT
>JADGBN010000044.1 GCA_015231435.1 Gammaproteobacteria bacterium | reverse complement strand
CACTGCTTTAATGTCGAGTCTGAAGCGGAGCTGTTGCGCCTTCAGGAGGTTGCGGCGGCGCATGGAGTGCTGGCGCCGGTATCGCTGCGTATTAATCCCGATATTGATGCAAAAACCCACCCCTATATCTCCACCGGACTGCGTCATAATAAGTTTGGCATAAACTACCAGCAGGCACTGGCGGTCTATCAGCAGGCGGCATCTCTCAGTCATCTGAATATTATCGGCATAGATTGCCATATTGGTTCGCAGCTGGTGGAGAGTGCCCCCTTTGTCGCGGCGCTGGAGCGACTGCTGCTGCTGGTTGATCGTCTGAGTGAAGTAGGTATTCCCTTGTCGCATATCGATTTGGGGGGTGGCTTAGGCGTGAACTACCGTGATGAGCAGCCGCCCCAGCCTGCTGAATATGCAGTGCCGCTGCTGCAACGTCTTGCTGGGCGTGACTTAAAGCTGGTGCTGGAGCCAGGACGGGCAGTGGTAGGTAACGCCGGTATTTTACTCACACGGGTTGAGTATCTTAAACCCCATGGCGATCTCCATTTTGCCATAGTCGATGCGGCAATGAACGATCTGGCGCGCCCAGCACTCTATCAGGCGTGGCAAAATATTGTTGCGGTGAAGCCGCGCCACGATCTGCCGATGCAGCGTTACGATATTGTCGGACCAATTTGCGAAACCGGTGATTTTCTTGGTAAAGAGCGGGAGCTGGCGCTCCTTGCTGGAGATCTGCTGGCGGTACGAACGGCGGGCGCCTACGGCTTTAGCATGAGCTCAAACTATAACAGCCGACCACGCGCCGCCGAGGTAATGGTCGATGGCAGCGAGGCGCATCTGGTGCGTCAGCGTGAGCAGATAGCTGATCTTTATGCTTTGGAGCGTCTGCTGCCATAGTTTTTCCTATTTGGCATCTCTATGGCAGATAAGCGTCCTTTGCAGGGTCTTGTGACAAGACCATAAAAAGACTATATTAAGTCTTTAATAAGTCTGGAGAATGGCTATGCGTTACTCAACTCAAGTTAAGCCCATTAGCTATCTTAAGGCCAATGCTGCTGAGGTTCTCACACATCTCGCTGAGCAGCGTGAGCCGATAGTCATTACCCAAAACGGTGAAGCCAAGGCTGTTTTGCAGGATGTTGCCTCCTTTGAAGAGACGCAAGAGACGCTGGCCCTGCTGAAAATCCTTGCTTTGGGCAATCAGGATGTGGCAGCTGACAAGGTTAAGAGCGTGGCCGCTGTGGTTGCTCGTCTGCGCGCTAAGAGAACCATCGATTGATGGCAGGCGTCGTCACTAAGTTCGAAGTTCTGCTCACCGAAGGTGCAGAACAGGATTTGGAGGCCATTTACGACTATATTTCTGAATTCGATTGTGTAGCCAACGCCAACAACGTGTTGGATGCGTTGCTGGACGTTGTGGAGAGTCTGGCTAAATTTCCACAACGCGGTAGCTACCCGAAGGAGCTGGTCGGTCTCGGCATTAAAGAGTACTGCCAGACTCTCTTTAAACCGTATCGCGTGATCTACCGTGTGATAGGTAGCCAAGTGATCATCTATCTAATTACTGACGGGCGTCGTGAGATGCAGTCAGTGCTGACGCGAAGGTTGCTGGGCGTATATACCCAAACTACTTGGAAATGCAGGTAGGCGGCAAAGTCGCGAATCCCCATGAGCATAGATAAGCTATGTGATTGGGGTGAGCGACTGCAGCTAACGACCCTGCAATTTCAAGTAGAAAGGGTATAGTCGAAGCCAATCTTTGTCCTATTAGCGTCTCTTATGACGTGCATCACCTCCCCCCTTTTTATTGATAATGACCTCACGGATTTTAAGGGTTAGGGTAGTTTTGCCAGTAACGCTCGAACTCTTTTAAGCTGTTGGCTGGCCTCCTCTTTGGAGGCGGTGGGGCGATAGCGTAACCGATAAAAGGCTTCGGCAATCTGCTGTAGCAGGAGTTGTTGTTGTGGCCAGCGCAGTGCCGCTGTAGCGGCAATCTGTTGCGGGGTTTGATGCGGTTGCGTGGTCATGCCATGCTGCGCCAAACGTCGGCGAAATTTGGCAAAGAGGCGCTGCCCAGCATCGAGGCGGCGCCGATTAAGCAGTAGTGGTAGGGTGACTGCGCCCCAGATTAACATCACCAGCGCGGTGATGCTTAGCATTAGCCGCTCGCCGCTCCACTGGTTGATGCCGAGTTTGGCCAGCAGTTGGCGTTGGCGCTCGCGGTTAAAGCCGATAATGAGATCGTTCCAGTTGTGGTTTATCGCATCCCAGTTCTGGTTAAGATGGCGCAGGCTGCGGGCTAACCAGGCGAGATCTTCGCTGCTGAGCGGTAGTGGCTCGACGGAGTTAAAGCGTTGCAGATCACCGCTATTTTCTACCCGCTCGAAAGGGACAACGGTAGTCGGGTCAACGCGCTGCCAGCCAGACTCAGGGAGGTAGTATTCAACCCAGGCATGGGCGGATGATTGGCGCACAATGAGGTAGTTACCCACCGGATTGCGCTCCCCCCCCTGATAACCGGTAACGACTCGTGCCGGCAGACCTGCCGCACGCAGTACGGTGGTTAGGGCGGCGGCGTAGTGTTCGCAAAAGCCACGTTTACTCTCAAAGATAAACTCATCTATGGCATCGCGTCCGAGGGGCGGCGGGTTGCGGCTGTAGTAAAAATCACCTTGGGCGATCTGTTGCAAGGCATGGTCAACCAGGGCTTGCCCGTGAAAACCCTCGGTTGCCCAGTGTCGCCCCAGGGCAATCGTGCGGGGGTTTACCCCTTCGGGAAGTTGCAGGGCAGCGGCAAGGCTGGCAGGGGAGACGGCGGGTTGCGTTGTGGTGGTGGCGGAGGTGAGTTGGTAGCGTACCCTTTTTTGCAGGGGTTGACTGAGGCTGAGTTGCCAGTCGTCACTCAGGGTGGCGGGATTGTCGACTCCTACGGGTGGCTGTGTGGGCAGCTCCAGCGCCGGCAGCCAGTTGCGCCGGTGCGGTTCGAGGGTGACGGTGTAGCTAAGGTGCTGCTGATCGATCGCTTCCGGCAGTAGGGTCGCTGCGTTGGTTGCGCCGGGTGAACGCCACCATTGGCGTCCGTTGGTGAGGTTCAAAATGTAAACGCGCCAGTAGAGCTGGCCTGCGGGGGGGATTTCATGCGCAAAATCGACACGAAAGGCGACGGCTTGGGAGTCGGCGAGATGGGTGATGTCGCCAATTTTCATCTCATCGCTAACGCCGGTTTTTGCCTGCGCCTCATCGCGGGGTAGACTCCAGAGCGGTGCGGAGATGCGTGGAAAGAGCAGAAAGAAGAGGAGCATGAGCGGCGCCGCCTGAAGCATGAGAATGCCGCTCAGGCGCAGATGGTGACGCAGATCTTTGAGGGTCGCCCGGGGGTGGTTGAGGAGTATGAGAACCGTTAACAGTAGGAGCACGGTAACAAACAGGTAGAGTCCGACAAAGAGCGACTGGTCGAATAGAAAGTTGGTAATCATCAGAAAAAAACCGATGAAGATGAGCAGCATGGCATCACGCAGGGTGCGCAGTTCAACAAGCTTTAGGGTAAAGAGCAGGGTGAGCAGCGCCACCCCGGGAAGGCGTCCGAGAAGGGTGTGGTAGCTAAAAAGTACCAGGGCAAAGCCTGACCCTAATAGGGCTATTCGTAACAGACGCTGTGGCAGTGGCCAGCCGCGTAACTCCACCAGCAGTCGCCAGCCAATGACGGCAAGAATAAAGAGAATAAGCAGTGGCTCAAGGCGGAGTAGGTGGGGCAGGACAACGACCAGCAGCGCCAGCAGTACCGCCAATCGTCCCAGTCGTGTGGTCTGATTGGCAAGGTCATGGCGTTTATCGGGCGGTTTACGGTGAAAAAGTAGTTTAAGCATCTCTCTGAAAGTTTAACCGATCTGTGTCGGGTGACGTTGCCTGACAAGCGCCAGCAGCAGTTGTTGCAGTTGGTGTGCGTCATTGCTACCTGCGGTTTCACGAATCGAGTGCATGGCGTATTGCGGCAGACCAATATCGACACTCTCAACGCCTAACCGCGCGGCGATAAGCGGGCCGATGGTTGAGCCACAGCCCATATCAGAGCGGGCGACAAACTGTTGTAAGTGAACCCCTGCGGTAGCGGCGGCAAGCTGGATCTGACTGCTGCTGCGGCTGTTGCTGGCGTAGCGCTGGTTACTGTTAATCTTGAGTACCGGCCCGCCGTTAATGATCGGGGCGTGGCGCGGGTCATGTTTGTCGCTAAAGTTGGGGTGCTGCGCATGGGCATTATCGCAGGAGACGAAGAGCGACTGCCGCATGGTGCGAATCCACGCCTCCTGCGGATTGCTGTCGCTGCGGCTGGTGGCGACAATACGTTGCAGCGTGTCGCTGACAAAGGAGCCTGCGGCACCACTGGCGGAGCCACTGCCGACCTCCTCATGATCACTGATGATGGCGATGAGTGGCGCGGTGGCAGGGGCGGCCTGCAGGGTTTCGCTAATGACAAAACAGCTAAGCAGGTTATCGAGGCGTGCCGCATGAATAAACTCCTCTGCGAAGCCAAGCAGGGTGGCGGGGCTGGTGTCGTAGAGCATCAGTTCATGACCGAGCAGCGTCGCATCGCTGGCAATCGCGGCGGCCCTAAAGAGCTGTTCGGCAAGGTTGAAGGGGGGCTCTGTAGCCATGCCGATGACCGGCAGCAGATGGTTCTGTTTATTGATGGAGTGGCTACTGTTGGCTTCGCTGTCGAGGTGAATCGCCAGTGAGGGGATGACTGCGACGGGTTGCGTGAGTTTAATGAGCGACTCTTTAATGGTCTGGCTGTTTGCTTCACAGTAGGAGAACCGTCCGGCAAGGGAGAGCGCTCGGTCAAACCAGGTATGCAGCAGCACGCCGCCGTAGGGCTCGACACACCACTGGGTCACACCGGCCGCGTTAAGGGTGGGTTGTGGCTTTAGGCGCAAATTGGGTGAGTCACTATGGGCGCCCAATAGCGTGAAGCCTGTGGCTTGTTCACGCGCTGCAGGCAGGGTAAAGGCGATGAGGGAGCCGCCATTGCGGCGGACTAGGTAGCGTCCCTGAGGTTGCAGTTGCCAGATTGCGCTCTCTTGCAGCTCCTGATAGCCGGCACGGCCAAGTTGCGCTGCAAGTTCAGCGCAGGCGTGAAAGGGGGTGGGTGAACTATCGAGATAGCGCAGCAGTCTCTGATTGAAACTATCGCGATCCGCGATTGGGGTGTAGTCAGTCGGCGTGGTTGTCATGGTGATAGGAAAAATCAGGTTAGTGTTGGAGAAAACGGGATCATCGAGTGATTATCTCAGGTAAACTTAAATAGCAGAATCAGTTATATTAACCCGACCACTCCCCCCATATTATTAGACAGGCTGTTATTATTAAAGATGTTGACCAACTGTAGTGCTGACCTTAGCGACAAGCTGTGTGAAGAGCAGTGTGAAGATTTTAACGTTGTCCAGCGGCTTGCTAAGGTCGGCTTTTGGTCGCTTGATCTTTGTGACAACCGTTTAACCTGGTCTGCCGAGATCTTTCATCTTTTTGAACTCAACAGAGATACTTTTTCCCCCTCCTATCAGGCCTTTCTTGAGGTCATTCATCCGGATGATCGGGAGCGGGTCAACAGCGCCTATTATGACTCTTTAGCCAGTCGTCTGCCCTATGAGATTACCCACCGTCTGCGTATGCCGGATGGCCGGATTAAATATGTGCATGAGGCGTGTGAAACGATTTATGACGAAGAGGGGCGACCGCTGCTGTCGCGGGGTACCGTGCAGGATGTAACGAGTCAGAAGATCACCGAGAAGAGTCTGAACCTCTTTGCGACGGTTTTTCGTCACAGCGCCAGTGCGATACTGATTACCGATAGTGAAAACCATATTATCGCCTGTAATCCCGCGCTAACAACGTTAACGGGCTATAGTGAGTATGAGTTAATTGGCCATGATCCGAAGCTGCTGTCAGCGGGGCAAACGCCTGCGGAAACCTACCAGCAGATGTGGTCGGTGCTGCGTCAGCGCGGCCATTGGGATGGCGAGCTTTTTGACCGTCGCAAGGATGGCACTATCTATCCTAAATGGACCTCCATATCGGTGGTGAGTGATCGGGAGGGGCGGGTTAGTAACTATATTGCCAGCTTCACGGATATCAGTGATCGCAAGGCGACGGAGCAGCGTATCAGTTATCTGGCGCATCACGATCCCCTGACCGGTTTAACCAATCGTTATAGCCTGACTGAACGTCTGGTGCAGGGGATCTTTCAGGCAGAACGCAGTGTGCAGCGGCTGGCGGTGCTGTTTATCGATTTGGATCGTTTTAAGCTGATTAACGATACCCTGGGTCATGATGTCGGTGATAAGGTGTTAATTGAGGTGGGCTATCGCTTGCAGAAGAGTGTGCGTGATAGCGATATTGTGGCTCGCCTTGGTGGTGATGAGTTTGTGGTGGTGCTCACCGGATTAAATCCGGGTGAAACCCATGTGATTGCCAATTTGGCGCGCCAGATCCTCTCGCAGTTAGGGCAGAATTTTCAGATTGGCGAACACACCCTGAGCAGTACGCCGAGTATCGGTATCAGTCTCTATCCCGAAGATGGTCATGATCCCACGACGCTAATGAAGTGTGCCGATACCGCGATGTATCACGCCAAAGAGCAGGGACGTAATAACTACCAGTTCTTTACCGCCAGTATGAATGATGCCACCCAAGAGCGGATGGTAATGGAAAATGATCTGCGTCAGGCGCTGACCCTGCGTCAGTTTGAACTCTATTATCAGCCTAAGGTTATCGCCGAAAGTGGTGAAATATGTGGTGCTGAGGGGTTGATACGTTGGCAGCATCCCGAGCGTGGCATGGTCTCTCCTGATCAGTTTATCCCGCTGGCTGAGGAGATTGGTTTAATTAATCCGCTCGGTCTTTGGGTCTTTCGTGAGGCGTGCCGCGAACGCGCTCTCTGGCGTAAATTGACCACCGCACCGCTGCGACTCTCGGTGAATCTTTCAGCGGTACAGCTGCAGGATGAGGGGCTGGCAGGGAAATTTGCCGCCATTATGGATCAATATGCGATCGGCCCTGACGAGATGGAGATTGAGGTCACCGAGTCGGTTGCGATGAACAAACCCAGGGAGGCGATTAGCCGTCTTGAGGCGCTGCGTAATCTTGGGTTGGAACTCTCAATTGATGATTTTGGTACCGGCTACTCATCGCTTGCCTATTTAAAGCTGTTGCCGATTCAGACCCTGAAACTTGATCGTACCTTTGTGAAAGAGATTGAAGGGGGTGTTGATGATCGCGCCATCTGTTCCGCCACCATCTCACTTGCCCATAAGCTCGATCTAAAGGTGGTTGCCGAGGGGGTAGAGACCCCCTGCCAACGCGATTTTCTTCGCCGGGAAGGGTGTGATCAGTTTCAGGGCTATCTCTTTAGTCGGCCGGTCAGTGCCGTCGTAATGCGCGAAAAAATTAATCAGCAGGGGTAGTTTTTCATTCTGCCACGACCTTTATGGGCTTGACCTGACACGGCCACTATTAGACAATGCACAGCTATCCGCCCGAAGCCTTATAAGAATATACTTATGTTCTGAAGATCGTTTGTGGTGGTAGGTTTTCCTGGTAGATGATGGTGCACGCTCTGTTCTGCGTTGCTGCTATCTACTTAAAACGAATTACTAGAGAGGTTGTAATGAGTACAGTTGGCGTGGATTTAGGCCGTCGCCGTTTTCTGACTGCTACCACTTCGGTGGTTGGTGCGGTCGGAGCCGGCTTTGCGGTTGCCCCGTTTGTGATCTCGATGCAGCCAAGCGCCAAGGCGCGGGCAGCAGGGGCTCCGGTTGAAGCGGATATAGGCAAATTGGAAGTAGGTCAGATGATGACCATTGAGTGGCGCGGCAAGCCTGTCTGGATTGTCCGTCGCAGTGATCAAAACTTGTCTGATTTGGCCACCCTTGAGGCTGCCCTACTTGATCCGGGTTCTGCTGTTCGGATGGAACCTGAATACGCCAAAAATCAGCATCGTTCATTAAAGCCCGAGTATGCGGTGCTGGTGGGGATCTGTACCCACCTCGGCTGCTCACCGACCTTCCGCCCTGATATTGGCGCGGAAGATCTGGGTGGAGCGGCATGGAAAGGGGGCTTCTTCTGCCCTTGTCATGGTTCGCGCTTTGACCTTGCCGGTCGTGTCTATTCCGGGGTTCCGGCACCAAAAAATCTTGAGGTACCGCCCTATATGTTCCTCAGCGACACCCGCCTGCTCGTTGGCGAAGATAAGGGAGCTGCATAATTATGAGTATAATGGCCAATTTTATGGGCTGGATTGATGAGCGATTTCCCGCTACCGAGACCTGGGAACGCCACCTCTCTAAATATTACGCTCCGAAGAACTTCAACTTTTGGTACTTTTTTGGCTCGTTAGCCCTCTTGGTGCTGGTTAACCAGTTGGTGACCGGTATCTGGCTGGCAATGAGCTACAAACCCGATGCGATGCTCGCCTTTGCTTCGGTTGAATATATTATGCGTGACGTCGAGTGGGGTTGGCTGTTGCGCTATATGCACTCGACCGGCGCATCGGCTTTCTTTATTGTCATCTACCTTCACATGTTTCGTGGCTTGATGTATGGCTCTTACCGTAAACCACGCGAACTATTATGGATTATCGGGGTGATTATCTATCTCGCGATGATGGCTACCGCCTTCTTCGGTTACCTGCTGCCGTGGGGACAGATGTCCTTCTGGGGCGCACAGGTCATTGTTAATCTGTTTGCTGCGGTCCCCTTTGTCGGTGAGGATCTCTCCATTTGGGTGCGTGGTGACTTTGTTATCTCCGATGTGACGTTAAACCGCTTCTTTGCGTTCCACTTTGTGGTGCCTTTTGTTTTGGTGGCGCTGGTCTTTGTCCACCTAGTGGCGCTGCACCATGTCGGCTCTAACAACCCCGATGGTGTTGAAATTAAAAAGAAGAAGGATGCTAATGGTATTCCTCTCGATGGTATCCCTTTTCATCCCTACTACACGGTGAAAGATATTGTCGGTGTTATCGGTTTTCTGATTCTCTTCTCTGCGGTTCTTTTCTTTGCGCCGGAGATGGGTGGACTCTTTATTGAACATCCAAACTTTGAGCCAGCCAATCCAATGAAAACACCCGAGCATATTGCGCCGGTTTGGTATTTCACGCCGTTCTATGCGATGTTACGTGCAGTGCCGCCGATGTTTGGTTCGCAGTTCCCTGGGGTGGTGGTGATGTTTGGCGCGATTGCGATTATGTTCTTGCTGCCCTGGTTGGATCGGAGTCCGGTAAAGTCGATTCGTTACAAGGGGATGTTGTCAAAAATCAATCTGGCGATGTTTGCGGTCTCCTTTGTGGTCTTGGCATGGCTCGGGATGCAGGCATCGACTCCGGCAAAGACGCTGCTGGCACAGATCTTCACGCTGCTCTATTTTGTCTACTTCTTTGCGCTGTTGATTATTCCTAAATTTGAGCAGACCAAGCCCGTACCGGAGAGGGTTACAGAATGAAAAAGCCTATTTTTGCACTCTTGTTAGCACTCCTGCCCGTGACCCTAATGGCAGCAGGTGGTGGCGTGAAGTTAACCCCGGCGGATGTTGATTTGGGTGATCAAGCCTCTTTGCAGCGTGGCGCCAAAACCTTTGTGAACTACTGTTTGAGTTGTCACTCAGCCAGTTATATGCGGTATAACCGCATGGCCAAAGATTTAGGCTTAACGGAGGCAGAGGTGATTGATAATCTGATGTTTACCACCGACAAGATTGGTAACACCATGACCATTGCGATGACCACTGCCCAGGCAAAACAGTGGTTTGGTAATCCGCCACCGGATCTTTCAGTGACCGCACGTTCGCGTGGCGCTGACTGGCTCTACAGCTACTTTACCGGCTTCTATGTCGATGAAAAACGCCCCTTCGGCGTTAATAACGCAATTTTTGCTGATGTCGGTATGCCGAATGTTCTCTGGGAGTTGGAGGGAGCAAAACGGGCAAAACATGATGAACATGGCAAAATCATTGGCTATGAGATGGTGACTCCCGGACTTCAGAGCGAAACCGAGTTTAAGCAGACTGCCCGTGATTTGACAGCCTTTATGGTCTATATGGGAGAGCCTGTGCAAATGGAGCGTAAGCGCCTCGGTGTTTGGGTTATTCTTTTCCTCTCAATCTTCTTTGTCCTTGCCTATTTTATGAAGCGAGAGTACTGGAAGGATATTCATTAGGAATATATACCCAAACTACTTGGAAATGCAGGTAGGCGGCAAAGTTGCGAATCCCCATGAGCATAGATAAGCTATGTGATTGGGGTGAGCGACTGAAGCTAACGACCCTGTAATTTCAAGTAGAAAGGGTATAGCAGCCATCGCTGGATTGGGTGGTTTATCGGGAAGGGAGCATTAGGCTCCCTCCCGTTTTTGATTTAACGCTTTTGGAGAGTAACAGAATGGGGGTAATTGCCAACCGGCGCTCAATTATGGCGCTTTTTTCTCGCGATGGTGACATCTATAGTCATCAGTCACGCTATGTGATGGCAGAAAAAGGTATAAACGCCGAGATTGTCTCTGTCCCTTTTGGTGAAGATAATGAGGAGTTAAAGGAGCTTAACCCCTACAACAGTCTGCCAACCCTAATTGATCGTGAGCTAACGCTCTACGGCCCTGGGGTTATTCTTGAATATCTTGATGAGCGTTTTCCGCATCCCCCGCTAATGCCGGTAGATCCCGTTTCGCGTGCCAATGTACGTCTAATGGTCTACCGTGTCGATGTTGATCTCTATCAGCGTCACCATGCCATTCTGGTGAGCAATAGCGAACGTGCCGATGTTCTGCGTCAGGAGTTGTTGCAGATACTGCTTGAAATGGTACCCGTCTTTGCGCAGAAGCCCTTTTTCATGAACGATGACTACACCATGATTGATGCAGTTCTCCTCCCCTTTCTCTGGCGTCTGCCGCATTTAGGCATTGAGTTACCGAAGCAGGCCGAGCCTTTAAGCGACTACTGTGAACGTATGTTTATGCGAAAAGGGTTTGTCCGCAGTCTGACGGAAGAAGACTTGGAATTGCGTAATTAAGTCGTATGACCTCTAGCCGCCCTTACCTTATTCGTGCGCTATACGAGTGGATTCGCGATAATAACGCGACCCCCTATCTGTGGATGAATGCAACTATGGAAGGGGTTGTAGTGCCGCAGCAGTTTGTGAACGAGGGCCAAATAGTGCTTAACGTCTCACCCTCTGCGGTGGTGGGTCTTGATGTCGATAACGAATTTCTCTCATTTAGTGCCCGCTTTAGTGGTCGTGCAATGGAGGTTATTGCCCCGATTGCGGCGATACAGGCTATCTATGCCCGTGAAAATGGTAAAGGGATGGTCTTTGCCGAGGAGACCGGTGACGATGACGACCCGGTTTCACCACCCCCGCCACCACCCCCGCCAGTTAAAAAGAGTCAATTAACCAAAGTGGCCTCAGAGAAGAGCGTTAAGAGCGCTACTACAAAACGTCCGCAGTTAAAGGTAGTTAAGTAACTCATTCCCCTTGCTGTTTGCAATTGTCGCGGTTGTTGGTGACATTTTCAGGTAGTTTAATCGTACGCTCGGGTTTTGCTAATTTCTGCTGTTCTATGAGGAGTCCCGAGTGAAATTATCGGGTAAGTCACTGCCAATATTCCGCGATTTGCGTGAGTTTATGAGTTTTCTCGAAAGCCGAGGGGAACTTAAGCGTATTGCGGTGAGTGTTAATCCGGTACTTGAAGTGACGGAAATTGCACGGCGTACCTTGCATAAAGCGGGGCCCGCACTTCTTTTTACCCAGCCTCAGGGAAGTCAAATTCCTCTGTTGGCAAACCTCTTTGGCACACCGCAAAGGGTTGCCTTGGCAATGGGCGCCGATTCGGTCAGCGCCTTGCGGGAGATAGGTCATCTTCTGGCGCAACTCAAAGAGCCTGAACCGCCGCGTGGTCTGCGCGATGCCTGGAGCAAGCTGCCGCTCTTTAAGCAGGTGCTGTTAATGTCACCCAAAGTGATCCAGCAGCCACCCTGTCAAGAGGTGGTTTATCAAGGTTCGGAGGTTAATCTTTATGATCTCCCAATCATGACCTGTTGGCCTGAAGATGTGGCTCCGCTGCTTACCTGGGGGTTGGTGATTACCCGTGGTCCGCAGCAACAGCGTCAGAATATCGGTATCTACCGCCAGCAACTATTAGGCAAGAACAAGCTGATCATGCGTTGGTTGTCGCATCGTGGCGGCGCACTTGATTATCAGGCGTGGTGTCGGGCGTATCCCGGTCTCCGTTTTCCGGTGGCGGTGGCGATTGGTGCTGATCCGGCGACAACCCTTGCAGCGGTCACCCCGATCCCGGATGCGATCTCTGAATATGCCTTTGCGGGTCTGTTACGCGGTGCCAAGAGCGAGGTTGCCAAAAGTCTTGGTTCAAATCTTGAGGTACCTGCAACCGCTGAAATTATTCTTGAGGGTTATATTGAGCAGGGGGAGGTGGCTGCCGAGGGTCCCTATGGTGATCATACCGGTTACTATAATGAGGTTGACTCATTTCCGGTCTTTACCGTTGAACGCATGACGCATCGACAACAGCCAATCTATCACTCGACCTACACAGGGCGACCTCCGGATGAGCCTGCGGTGCTCGGGGTGGCGCTTAATGAGGTCTTTGTCCCCTTGCTGCAGAAGCAGTTTAGTGAGATTAGCGACTTTTATCTTCCCCCCGAGGGGTGTAGTTATCGCCTTGCGGTTATTAGTATTCGCAAAAGTTATCCGGGACATGCGAAGCGGGTGATGCTTGGTATCTGGTCTTTTTTACGACAGTTTATGTATACCAAATTTGTGATTGTGGTTGACGATGATATTAATATTCGCAACTGGCAGGATGTGATCTGGGCACTGACCACGCGTGTCGATCCGCTGCGTGATACGACGCTGTTAGAGAACACCCCTATCGATTATCTCGATTTTGCCTCCCCTGTTTCCGGGCTAGGTTCGAAGATGGGCATCGATGCGACCCATAAATGGCCGGGTGAGACGCAGCGGGAGTGGGGTAGGGTGATCGCCATGGATGCTGCGGTGAAACAGCGTGTGGATAGTTTGTGGGATAGTTTAGGAATTTAGTGCTGTAGTCGGTTGCGGCGATAGCGGTGTCAAGTAGCGATTCAGGAGGAAGACGATTATGCGACGAATTATGGTGCTGAATCCTAAAGGGGGGAGCGGCAAATCGACATTAGCGACCAATCTTGCGGCATTTTACGCAAAAAGTGCCAAGGTGACGCATCTTCTCGATCTTGACCCGCAGCGCAGTTGTAATGACTGGCTGGCGCAGCGTCCCAAGAGCGCGAACCCGATTATTGAGCTGCGTGCCGAAGTGGGGGAGATCCTCTTACCGCACCGTAATGGGGTGATGATTATCGACACCCCGGCGGCTATTGATACGGAACAGTTTAAAAGCTACGTCAAAACAGCGCATGTGATCATTATTCCAGTACTGCCATCGCCGATTGATATTCGTGCGACGGCAAGAACGATTGAGCGGTTACTGCTGCTCGGGCGGATCTCCAAGGAGCGTACCCGCATTGCGGTGGTGGCCAATCGGGTGCGCGAGAAGCGTCTCGCCTATCGTTCACTACAGAAATTTTTGCAGAGTCTGGAGATCCCCTTTATCGCCACCCTGCACGATAGTGAGTGCTACATCTATGCGATGAGCAAGGGGTTGGGCATATTTGAATTGCCAAAAGCGAAGGTCGGGCCGGAGGTTGAGCAGTGGGTGCCGCTGTTAAAGTGGTTAAAGAGCAAGGCAAGTCAGGCTAAAGAGTAGGATAAAGCGCCCCAAAAAGATGGGGGGCTGCACGGTTACGGATAGGTCAGGTGAGTGGGTCAGGCCAATTTTGGCATCTGGCCGGAGAGCAGATAGGTCAGCGTTTCATGAACCGAACGCATCTCTTCGCCAAAGGGGAGTGCCTCTGAACCGCGAAAGAAGAGGCCACGCTCGACGTTGCCAATAACTGCCTGCTCAAGTTGCGTGAGGATGCAGAACTGTCCCGCTTCAGGCGTACCATCTTTAAGCCCGCAGTGGGTTAAACACTCGGCCCAAATGGCGCACTTGGCACGTTCGGGTGTCGCACGTTCTCGGGCCTTCTCTTCGCGTTGCAGATACTTTTTCAGCCACGGGGTAAGCACGGCGCGAGCCGGCAGGCCAGCGGTACTCATAAAGGTGACAATATCTTCAGGTTTGGCTTTAAGAAGAATATTCTTGAAATTGATATGAGCATCGCCTTCTCGGGTGACGGCAAAGGGGGTGCCGATCTGTACGGCGCTAGCGCCCATGGCAAAGACCTCTTTAATTCGCTCCAGCGAGTTAATGCCACCGGCGGGAATGAGCGGTATTGGGTCAATTTTAAGTGATTCAAAAACATTGACAATCTCCACGAGAATGCGTTTGAAGTCAAAGCGGGGATTATTAATATCCTGAGGATTAGGGGCACCTAGGTGGCCACCGGCATAACGTGGATGTTCAAGAACAATGGCGTCAGGAAGAATTCCTTTGCGCATCCAGCGCTTAAGCACGGCGCGCACGCCACGCTCCTCCGAGAGAATAGGAATAAGCGCGACTTTATCCTCATAGCCTTTTATCAGATCGGGCATGTCAAAAGGGAGTCCTGCCCCCATAATGATCGCATCAGCGCCACTCTCGCAGGCCTGACGTGCGTGCTCTGGATAGCGATCGACCGCCTTCATCACATTAACTGCAATCATTCCCTGCCCTGCAGCAAGCGAACGGGCGGCAACGATTTCACGGTCAAGTGCTTCGAGATTGGCTTGATCAATAATGGATCGATCTTTGCAGCGTTGGGTTTTGGCATAGAGATCGGGGTGATGAATTGCCAAGCCGACACTGGCAATTGTACCGATTGCGCCTTCGCGAGCAACGGCTCCCGCAAGACTGTGAGCGGAGATGCCGACCCCCATGCCGCCCTGAATAATGGGCAGCAGTTGGCGGTGGCGCAGTTGCAACAGTGGAAGTTCGGTTTTAATCATATTATCTTCACAGCAGTGATAGTTAGTGCGTATCATACCCCAAGCATCGCATTGCTTCCTGATCTTTTAACTCTTTTTGGATAATCTATACCCGTCATCCTTGAAAACGGTGGTTCGTTGGCTTCAGTCGCTCACCCCAATCACTTAGGTTTACTAAGCTCATGGGGATTCGCGACTTTGCCGCCTTCCATCATTTCCAATGATTTTGGGTATATAAGGTTATCTGACGTTATCACCATAAAACAGGTCACCCCTTATGCAGAAACCGCAACAATCGACCATTGCCTATGCCATGCATGGCAACTGCTATCTTAATATCACCAGTCGTTGCACCCTTAAGTGTACTTTTTGCCCAAAATACAATCGTCGCTGGGAGGTGCAGGATTACGATTTACGTCTCTTGCATGAGCCTGATTTTGAAGAGGTTATTAATTCAATAGGCGATCCGGCGAACTATCAGGAGGTGGTTTTTTGTGGCTTTGGGGAGCCGACACAACGTCTGTCGTTGCTTTTGGAGATTGCCGCATGGGTGAAGGCGAGGGGGGTTCCTGTGCGCCTCAATACCGATGGCTTGGTTAATTTAATCGAAGGCTATGATGTGACGCCGATGCTTGCCAAAGTGGTTGATAAGGTCTCTGTCTCCTTGAATGCGGATAGTGAGGCGCTCTATATTCACCATACCCGACCGCGAGTGGCGGGCGCTTTTATGGCGCTACAGGATTTTGCCGTCGCAGCAAAAGAGGCGGGGATGGCGGTCACGCTCAGTGCGATTGATGGTCTTGAGGGGGTGGATATCGCCGCCTGTGAGGCAATCGCGCAGCGACTGGGCGTCGCTTTTCGTCGTCGTGTATTAGATGCAGTGGGGTAGATGATGAGCCATGTGAATAGTGAGGCGAAGCTCGCCATTGAGGGGATGAGTTGCGCTGGTTGTGTTGCCGCAGTAGAGCGGGCACTGGCAGCGCATCCGGGGGTGTCACTGGCGACGGTCAATTTTGCTGATCATACCGCCTTTGTCCAAGGTGACTTTAATCTGGCGACGCTTATTGGCGCGGTAAGTGATGCCGGTTATGGCGCACATGAAATTATCAGTATCGAGGTTGCCGAGGCGGAGCGTGAGGCGGCGGAGTTGCAGCGTTACTATCGCCTGTTGCGCCAAGCTGGCGTTGCAGCGGTTGTCGGATTGCTGCTTATGGCGGCAGAGATGAGCGGGGTGCTGCCAAAACATAGCGAGAGCGCTGCCTTGCCAGTCGGTCTGGCGTTAGCGATTGTCAGCGCGACCATTATGTATGTCAGCGGACGCCACTTTTTTGTCAATGCTTGGAAGCAGTTTCGTCATCATAACGCCAATATGGATACGCTGATAGCCCTGGGAACCGGTGCTGCCTGGCTCTACTCCCTGTGGCTTGTGCTGTTACCGCAGCTAATGCCCGCTTGGGTTACGGCGGTTGGTCACCACAGCTGTTTTGAGGCAGCGGTGTTGATTCTTGCCTTTATTAACTTTGGCGCGGCGATGGAGCTGCGGGCGCGGGGTAAAACCTCCGGTGCGATAAAGCGACTGGTGGGGCTGCAGGCGAAGGTGGCGCGGGTTGTGCGTGAAAATAGCGAAGTTGACTTGCCGGTCGCCGCCGTGGTTGCGGGCGATATTTTGCGCTTGCGCCCTGGCGAGGCGGTACCGGTCGATGGCGTGATCCTTTCAGGTGATGCGTATGTCGATGCGTCAATGCTTAGTGGTGAGCCGTTACCGGTACATAAAGGCGTTGGCGATGAGCTTATTGGCGGCACGCTGAATGTCAACGGAACCCTGCTCTACAGGGCGAGTCGTGTCGGTGGCGAGACTGTTTTGGCGCAAATTATTGCGATGGTGCGCACCGCGCAGGCGAGTAAACCGGCCATTGGACGGCTGGCGGACAAGGTGTCGGCGGTATTTGTTCCCTCGGTATTAATTGTCGCAATTATTACGGCGCTAATTTGGCTTAACTTTGGCCCTGAACCGGTGGTTGCCTATACCTTGGGCGCAGCGATGACGGTACTGATTGTCGCCTGCCCCTGTGCCTTAGGATTAGCGACACCGATCTCGATTATGGTCGGCGTGGGGCGGGCCGCCGAACTCGGTATTCTGATTCGTAATGGTGAGGCACTACAGCAGAGCGGCCGGGTGACGACGGTTATTCTTGATAAAACCGGCACCCTGACCGAGGGAAAACCGATGCTGCAACAGCTGACGCCCACTGCCGCGAGCCCCTATAGTGCCAGCCAACTGTTACAGATTGCCGCTGCGGTCGAGCAGGGTTCGGCGCACCCGCTGGCGGCGGCGATTACCGCTGCCGTAGAGGCGGTTGACAGTGAACTGATCATGAGCGATTTTCACAGTGAAAATGGTTATGGTGTTCGTGCTGTGGTAAAGGGTGAGCGCGTTATTTTAGGCAGCGAGGCGTGGTTGCTTGCCAATCAGGTTGACCTCTTTGGCACTACTGACTTGGCGGCAGAGGCCGATCGTGCCACCGCAGCGGGGGCCATTGTCATCTATATGGCGATTAATACCGCAGCTGTCGCGCTGCTGGTCATTGCCGATCCGCTAAAGGGTGATTCGTCGGCCGTCGTCGCCGCGTTACAGGCAGCTGGCATTAAGGTGCTGCTGGTGAGTGGTGATAACCCGACCACTGCGCGTGCGGTTGCGGCGATGGTGGGTATTAGTGAGGTAAAGGCGGGGGTGCTGCCGCAGGGCAAGGCCGCGTTGGTAAAGGCGCTACAGCAGCAGGGTGAGGTGGTGGCGATGGTCGGTGATGGGATAAACGATGCCCCGGCACTCAGTCAGGCGGATGTGGGGATTGCGATTGGTAGTGGGACGGATATTGCTATTGAGAGTGCCGATATTACCCTAATGGGGAGCTCTTTAAAGGGGGTTCTGGATGCGATACGACTCTCCCGCGCCACCGTCAGCAATATTAAGCAAAATCTGTTTGGGGCATTTTTGTACAACACCATCAGTATTCCGATTGCCGCAGGGTTGCTCTATCCGCTGACGGGAATCCTGCTCAATCCAATGATTGCCGGTGCGGCGATGGCGGCCTCATCGGTCACCGTGGTTAGTAACGCCAACCGTCTGCGCTGGTTCAAATATACCCGTCATCCTTGAAAACGGTGGTTCGTTGCACCAAAGGCAGGCTGCGCACGCTGCAGTCGCTCACCCCAATCACTTAGGTTTACTAAGCTCATGGGGATTCGCGACTTTGCCGCCTTCCAT
>JADGBN010000043.1 GCA_015231435.1 Gammaproteobacteria bacterium | reverse complement strand
TATGGGATATAGCCAAACAGCAGCTCTTTCTTGCGCGGGATCGCTTGGGGATTAAGCCGCTCTATTACAGTGTAGTGGGCAGCCATTTGCGCTTCGCCTCAAATACTCAGGCACTACTGGCAGCGGGGGCGCTGGATGGTAGTGTTGATACATCAATAGATGCGGTGGCGTTGCACTATCAGCTGACGCTGCACGCAGTGGTGCCCGCGCCGCGTACCCTGCTTAAGGGTATTCGCAAACTTCCCCCCGGCGAAACCTTAACGATAAACGCCCAAGGAGAACAGCGCTTTCAGCGCTACTGGCAGCTTCGGGCAGAGCGTCCGGCATCAGCGGTGACACCGCAGGAGTGGCAAGCGCAGATTCACGATGCGCTGCGCCGTGCAGTTCGCTCCCATATGGATATTGCCGATGTGCCGGTGGGGGTGCTGCTCTCCGGTGGTCTTGATTCAAGTCTGCTGGTGGCGTTACTGGCAGAGCAGGGGGCGGGGCCTATTCTCACCTACTCCATCGGTTTTGAGGATCAGCCGGAGGAGCGTGGCAGCGAGTTTGAGTTTTCTGATCAACTGGTGGAGCGCTATCAGACCAAGCATCACAAATTGATCATCCCTAATGCCGAGGTGTTGCCACGGCTGCCAGAAGCGGTGGCCAATATGGCAGAGCCGATGGTCGGACAGGATGCGGTCGCCTTCTATCTTCTTGCCGAGCAGGTGGCAAAAAGTGTGAAAGTGGTGCAGAGTGGTCAGGGGGCGGATGAGGTGTTCGCTGGCTACTTCTGGTATCCACAAATGGTCGCGGCACAGGGGAGTGATTGCGAACGCTTTGCGCAGCACTATTTTGATCGTAGCCATGACGAATATCTGCAGACAGTTACCCCTGGGTATGGTGGTGCGGATCACACCAGCGCGTTAGTGGCGTCACTGTTGGCAGAGCCCGGTGCTGCGGATTACCTCGATAAGGTGTTGCGTCTTGATGTGACCACCCTAATTGTCGATGATCCGGTGAAACGGGTGGATAATATGACGATGGCCTGGGGACTGGAGGCGCGGGTCCCTTTTCTTGATCATCAGCTGGTCGAGTTGGCGGCATCCATGCCACCTGAAATGAAACTGGGGCCGCACGGCGATGAGAGTAAGTATGTTCTAAAGCAGATTGCGCGAGGTTTAATCCCCGATGCGATAATTGATCGTCCTAAGGGTTATTTTCCGATGCCGGCATTAAAGTATGTGCGCGGCGATTTTTATGCGTTAATGGAGTCGCTGTTAAACAGCAGCGCCTGTCGTCAACGAGATCTCTTTAACCGCAGTTATGTCGATAAGTTGCTTGCAGCCCCGGATCAGCACTTCACAAGGTTGCAGGGGAGCAAATTATGGCATCTGGCGCTACTGGAGTTGTGGTTACAGCAGAGCGTGGATAGCGTGGCGGCAGCGGCGAGGAGGATCTAATGTTGTGGATTAATTTAGCGGGCGCGGCTTTGATTATTGTCGTGGTCTGGTGGTTCTGGATAGCAAAATAGCTGGATCTGCAAAAAGGAGAGCAAAATGTACCGTCGCAAAAAACTGGTCACCAGTAAGCGCTTTGCATTAACTGAGTTTAATCTGGATACGCTGCTGGTGTGGATACTCTTCGCAATGGTGCTCTTTACCTTGGGTCTGGTGTTTCTTTATGTGGCGATGGGGCAGCAAAGCGGCGAAGAGATCACCTTTATTGAGTTTTTGCAGCGCCTGACGCTGGAGCAGCTGGAGCAGCGATTTCTACCGCCATCTCCCCTGAGCGAATAGCGTCAGACGACAACTCTACCAAAATCACCATCCAGTGCCGGCAGGCTCCAGGTGGTGAGGTGGAGTTTGCGCAGTGCATCACGGTCGCTTAACAGCGCCCGCTTCTCTTTAATGGTTAGACTCTCTTCGCCCTCCTCAAGCAGCTGGTAAATCAGCCCTGAGAGGTGATGTTGCTGGCGTTTGCTGTTGCTTCCAGAAGGTAGCATCGAGAGGTGTAGCGCATGAATCGGCGGGTCGATAAGTACTTGGGAAAAGCGACTCTGTTCGGCAAGATGCAGCGGATCTTTCTGCTGCATCAGGCGGTGCAGCTGTTGCAGCACATAGGGTGGGTTACTCTCCTCAGGGATCAGGCAGAAGCGATATTTATGTAGCAGTTTGCCAAGGTTGAGATTACTTAACACCATTGACAGGGGAATCGAGAGCACCATGCCAAGCAGAACCGGAATCAGCCACCAGAAGAAGTTGTTGACATAGTAATAGCTCACCCAGGCGGCGGTAAGCCCCAAAAGGGTGTGTCCGGCGTGGGCTGCCATGGCGTCAAGTAGCCCCGTCTGGTGGTCATCTCGCTGTTGAGTTGCCCAGTTAATATTGCTTCGCAGCAGAATGGCAACCACAAATTTGCTCTGAAAAAGCATGAGAACCGGTGCGAGTAGCACAGAAATCACCGTCTCCAGTAGCACACTAAGTGTTGCTCTTAGCGCGCCACCGTACTCTTTTAGCTGTTCAGGGCGGGTGAGCAGCAGGGTAATGGCAAGAATTTTTGGCAAAAAGAGCATGACTAAAGTGACGACCAGCACGGTACCCATCTCCACTGAGTAGGTTTCGGGCCAGGTTGGAAAGAGAGTGTAGTGGCCGAAGAAGTAGACCTGTTGCTGTTGCGAACGCAGATAGGCGTCAACACCGGTGAGAACCAGAAAGAGCATCCACAGGGGCGAGGCGAGGTAGGACATAATGCCCATGCCTAGGTGGAGGCGGTTAATTGGGTGCCAGCCCTTGGCAAAGAAGAGTTTGGTGTGTTGCAGGTTGCCCTGACACCAGCGGCGGTCACGTTTAGCGTAATCAATTAGCGTTGGCGGCAGCTCTTCGTAGCTGCCGGTCATGTCATAGGCGAGCCAAACCTGCCAACCGGCGCGACGTAACATGGCAGCTTCAATAAAGTCATGGCTGAAAATTTCGCCACCAAAAGGCTCTTCGCCCGGCAGGCGTGGCAGACCACAGGTCTCACTAAAGGCACGGGTACGGAAGATGGCGTTATGACCCCAATAGTTGCCTTCAGCCATCTGCCAGTAGTTAAGGCCGGCGGTAAAGATTGGCCCATAGACGCTGCTGGCAAACTGCAGAATACGCGCAAAAAGGGACTCTTTACCTACCGGAGCAGGGGGTACCTGCAGCAGGGCGAGCTTGGGGTTTGCCTCCATAATACGCAGCATCTTGAGAAGCGTGTCACCACGCATAACGCTGTCGGCATCAAGAATGAGGGTGTAACGGTAGGCACCGCCCCAACGATGAATATAATCTTTAATATTGCCCACTTTTCGCGCACTGTTCTCTTTGCGGTTACGGTAAAAGATCTGAATCTTTCCCTGTAGCGTGCGGTTAAGTTTTTGCCAGCGCAGCTCCTCCTCAATCCAGAGTTCAGGATCACGAGTATCGCTGAGAATAAAGAGGTCAAAGTGACTTTGCGCGTCGTTACGCAGCAGATCGAGGCAGATAGACTCAAGACCGGCAAAGACGCGGCGCGGATCTTCGTTATAGACGGGCATTACCAGCGCTACCCGTGCTTCACCGTCGAGCGGTAGTGGCGCCACCTGGTTGCTAATGGCGAAGCGGTCGCTGTCGCGTATTTGTAATATAAAGCCGATAACCGCAGCCCAAAAAGAGAAACTAATCCACGCCATTAAAATGGCATAGAGGATGAGCAGGGCGATCTCCAGAGGGCTCAGGCCATCTTTTTGATAGACGCTGGCGAGCAGGGTGACCGCAAAGAGGGCGGTGAGAATAACCAGGGTAAAAAAGATCGGGCGACGCCAGCGCGGTGGGCTGCCACTATAGGTGAAACATGACACCGTTCAGACTCTCCGTAGCCAGTTAAGAACTCTGCGACCGAGGGGGAGGCAGTCGTGGCAAATGTTAGTAAATAGGTTGGTTATTTGTACGCCAGGGGTGCAGAGGATAATTTTCTGAATAGGCATCGCCAGAGGGTGCTCCTGCGGCGTTGCCAAAAAGCAGCAGTGGGCTATCGCGGCGCGGGCATCAGCACTCAAATGGCCGCCATCACCCTGCCAGTAGGGCAGGGCAGCGTGGGCGATAAGGAGTCCCTGTTGATCCGCATCGGCAATCTCCAGCGTGCTGCTTAGCCACCCATTCAGACGTTGCTGCGCCGCTGCAAGCATGGTTGCAAGATCGCTGCTCTCCTGCTCAAGCTCTGGCAGCCACTCATCAATGATTGGCTGTGGCAGACCGCAGGCGCAGAGGTAGTCCTGCACCCGCATTCGCGCAGCAATCGTCGGCGCTGTCGTATGAACTACTGTTTGATCCACTGGTAGTTCCAGGTTTCACTAACCACATCACCATTGGCGGTACGCAGATAGCAGCGCAAATCGGAATAGCGGTGTTCGTTGGGGTGAAGCTCAAAATAGACGCGCCGCCCTTTAGTGAAGTTGTTGTACTGCACCACCTGACTGCGAAGTTCGCCGTTACTGCTGGAGATAACCGCTTCAACTGGGGTGTCGGCAGGGAGGGATACAATCTTTTCACCAACAAAATCGATGGAGAATTTACGAATATTGCTATCAAGAACATCGGTGCCGCCACCGCCCACGCGACTGGCGATGGTGTGCGAGCCGGGAACCGGCGCGATCCGATCATCGCCAAAGGCAAGCTGATAGGCAAAGCTGAGTTTATCCCCCGCCTTTACCGGTTTTTTCGGTACCCAGTAGGCGACGATATTATCGTTACGCTCGGCATCGGTCGGAATTTCGACCAGCTCTACCACACCCGGCTGATCCATGCCGGCGCCGGGGACTACCCAGCTGCTTGGACGGTTATGATAAAACGCTTCGAGATCCTGATAGTTGGGGAACTCACGGTCACGTTGCATAATGCCAAAGCCGTTAAATTTGTGGTCGCTAAACTGGTTCATCACCAGATGGCGTGGGTTATTAATAGGGCGCCAGAGCCATTCGCCGGTGCTGAAGTTAAGCGAGAGGCCATCGGAGTCATGTACCTCAGGACGGAAATCATCAAAGAAACGCTCACTCACCTCACCGTGGAAAAACATACTGGTGAGTGGCGCAATGCCGAGTTTTTCAATGGGTTTACGGGCGAAGAGATCCATCTTGACGTCAAAGTTGGTGGCGTCACCAGGCTTGATAATAAAACGATAGGCACCGGTCACGCTGGGGCTGTCAAGCAGCGCATAGATGGTTAGTTCGGTGGCGTCTTTATTCGGTTTATCGACCCAGAATTCGGTAAAGACGGGGAACTCCTCGCCTTTGGCAAGGCCGGTATCAATGGCCAGACCACGCGCCGAGAGGCCGTAGTTTAGGTTACGTCCGACAGCACGGAAGTAGCTGGCACCGAGAAAGACGGCGATCTCATCGTAATTTTCGGTGGCGCGCAGCGGGTAGAAGATCTGCATGCCGGCAAAGCCAAGATCACTGGGGAACTCTTCGTTGAATTTATTGGCACCGTAATCAAAAAGATCTTTGCTAAAGGGGACCGGTTTGGTCTCCCCGTTATCAATGGTGTTAATGATCACCTTGCGGTTAAAGAGAAAGCCGCGATGAAAAAAACGTAAAACAAAGGGCAGCCCCTCGTTCAGCCACTGGGTGTGCGGCAGGTGAAAACGAATATCACGAAACTGGTCGTAATTCATGTCGCGTAAAACCGCCGGCAAATCAGCACCCTCATCAGGCCGATAGCTCTGCTTGGCTAACTCTTCAGCGCGGCGGCGGACGTCAGCAAAGCCGAAACGGTGCGGTGCGCTAATGACAGCTGTCTGTGGATTAGTGGCACTGGCCGCAAAGAGTGGCGAAAATGGGGTAAGTAGGGCGGAACAAATGACAAGCAGAAAGGAGTAGCGCAAATTCACAATGATCAGTACCGTCAGGAAGAAGAGAGGGGGTTGCCGATCTGGCAGCTAACACTTTTTCAGGAAGAATAAATTGATGTACATCATCCCTAATGTGTCCCTGCCAAAACGCGGCAAAGTATCTTCTTGCAGGGGTAGGAAGTCAATGGGGCGGCGGCTTTATATTACCAATCACTGCTTGCGCTCACATGAATTAGCGCGCTAATATCGCGACTCCGATTAACTAATTAAGGAACCCCCCGATATGAAAAAAATTGTTTTGGCTCTGCTGTTGTCTACCGCTTCCGTTTCTGCCATGGCAGAGGCACCCGGCGGCCCTAACTGCGGTTGGGGCAATATGCTCTTCAAGGGTCAGTCGGGCATTGGCCCGCACTTTGCTGCAACGACCACTAACGGAACCTCAGGTAATGCGACTTTTGGCATGACCTCCGGCACCAATGGTTGTAGCGTTGATGGTAAATTGACCTACGGTGGCAAGGCGATGATTGGCGCAGTGATGGACGAGTTGATTGAAGATGTCGCGCGTGGCAATGGCGAAGCGCTGAATGCAGTCGCGGTCGCTTATGGTGTTGAGAGCGGTGATCGTGCCGATTTTGCACAACTGCTGCACAGCAATTTTGCCACCATCTTCCCATCAGAGCAGGTCACTGCCGATGCCGTCGATGCAGCGATTAATACGCTGATGAAGTCAGACAGCAAGTTTGCCAAATACGCAGTATAAACTGTAAAACAGTTTAAGCGTCAAACAGGCCCCGTATCCTTAAAACGATCGGGGCTTTTTATTATTGCCGTGAAAAAATATCTTCGCCCCCTCTTTTGGTTGGCGCTGCTTGCCCTGTTGGCGGCGTTTTCGCCACTGCTACGGGCAGCAACGCCCGCGTCAGGCTATCTCGCCTCTTTGCAGCAGCAGATGGTGGCGCAGCAGTTATGGCAGCAGCCCGCTTGGTTAAACCTTATTCACTATCGCAATGCAGGGCTCTTTAGTGGCTCAATAACGAGTGCGGTGGTGGATGCGCGTTTTTTTCTCGCCGCCAACGGTCGCGACAATCCGCAGCAGGAGCTGGCGGCGACGCTCACGGCGTTTTTTGCGACGGCAGAGGCAGGCGATAAGCACGCACAGTGCCGCTATCCCGCCCGCTTCGCCTGGCTGGTGGAGCAGTTAAATATTCACCGCGAGTCGCTGCCGCAGCCCGACTGCCATGAGTTTAAGGCGTGGTATCAGATGGTAAAAGCGGTTGCGGTCACCTTGGTTTTTCCCGCATACCACCTTAACAGCCCCTCCTCAATGTTTGGCCATACGCTGTTGCGTCTTGACAAGTTACCGCTGCCGCAGCGGCAGGAGGGCTCTGACTGGCTCTCCTTTGCAGTTAATTTTGGCGCCAATGTCGATGCGAGTGAAAACTCGCTGCTCTATGCCTTTAAGGGGTTGACGGGGGGGTACCACGGCCTCTTTATTGTCGAACCCTATTACGAGAAGATAAAGGAGTACAACCGCGATGAGAACCGCGATATCTGGGAGTACCCCCTAAATTTAACCGAAGCGGAGACGCAGCGGCTGATTACCCATCTTTGGGAGCTCTTTAACATCAATTTTGCCTACTATTTTTTTGATGAAAACTGCTCTTATCGGGTGTTAGAGCTGCTTGAAGTGGCTCGTGAGGGGGTTGATCTCACCTCACCCTTCCGCATGACAGCAATTCCCATCGATACCGTCAGGGCGGTCTATTTAGCGGGTATGGCAGATGATAGCGACTATCGCCCCGCAAAACTGACCCAGTTGCAGCAGCAGTTGCAACTGCTTAGTGACTCCGAGGCGACATGGGTAGAGGCGCTGACGCAGCAGAGCGATCTTCTAGAGAGCAGTGATTTTCTTAGCATGGACGTTCGCAAACGTTATCAACTAGTCGACACGGCTTATCAACTGTTACAGTTTCGCACTCAGGGTGAAGCGCGTGATAACCGGGTGGCGACGCAGCGCTATCTCCTGTTGCAGCAGTTAGCAGCGATGGGTGGTGAGCGTGCAACAAGAACTGCCCCCCCCGTTCCAACGACGCCACCCCACGCAGGGCATGAGAGCCGTCGTCTGGCGCTGGGCTTTAGTGACCATGCGGGAGAACGACGCCTGCAACTCGGTTATAAGCTCTCCTATCATCAACTTGAGGATGCGGTTCAGGGCTATCTGCCGGGGGCGGCGATAAATATGGGCGATTTCCAGTTTGCCGCGAAGCCGCAGCAGCTGCGTCTCGAACAGTTGGAGGTGATTGATATCTTCTCGCTAACGCCGCGCAACCGCTTTATGCAACCTGTCTCCTGGCGAGTCAGTTTTGGCCTTGATCGTATTGCTACAGCGCAGAGCGATCCGCTGGTGCTCTATCTTGAGGGCGGTGGTGGGGTTGCCTATGGGTTGGGTAGGGCGATTGTTTATGGTTTGGCGGTTAGCCGTCTTGAGTCACCTCTAAACGACGGGCAGGCTGACGCGGGGCTTGGCGTGCATGGCGGTCTATTGTGGCACTTTAAGCAGGCCACCACCCATCTTCAGCTGGAGTCGTATCAATTTAAAGAGGCGCAGCGGCGCGTTACCTATCAGCTGACGCAGCAGCAACACCTCACTACGGCGCTGGCACTGCGCCTGCAGTTTACCCAGCAGGAGAGCGATCAAATCCCGATGCAGCGGCAGTTCGCCATCAGCCTGCTGCACTACTTTTGATGCGACACTATAGGCAGCGTCTCTGGCTATTTTTGCCGATGCTCTTGCTGGCGGGGTGCACCGGGCTCTTTTTTCAACCCTTAAGTGAGCATCTGATGACGCCGCAGCAGCGAGGGTTGGCATACGAAGAGAGCTACTTTTTAAGTGATGACGGGCTCCAGCTTCACGGCTGGTGGATGCCGGCGGCCACTGTCGAGCCTGCACGCGGCACCGTGATGCAGCTGCATGGCAATGCCGAAAATATCAGCACCCACTTCAATAACTTTGCCTGGCTACCGGCTGCGGGGTATAACCTCTTCGTTTTTGATTATCGTGGCTATGGGTGGTCGCAGGGGCGCGCCGAACTGGCGGGAATGCATCGTGATGTTGTCGCCGCGCTTAACTATCTGTTGCAGCAGCGCCAGATAAAGGCAGACCATATAGTGATGATAGGCCAGAGTCTTGGCGGCGCCATCGCCCTCTGTGCCCTGGCAGAGGTAGCCCGTGACGGTGGACAGCTCCCTGCGCTGCTGGTTACCGAAGGGGCTTTTGCAAGTTACCCCGGTATCGCCTCAGACGCACTGCAACCGCCATTAAGCTGGCTGCTTTCCCCCTTTATTCCATTGTTAATTAACGATGATTATCACCCCGAGAGAGCGATAGCCGAGCTTGCCAAGTGGATACCGCTGTATATCGTTCACAGTCAAAGTGATCAAGTAGTCCCCTTCGCACACGGCAAGAGACTGGCAGATGCAGCGCCACAGGCTCGCTTCGTGGCGCTTAATAATGTCCCGCACATCGACTTCTTTAACCGAGCAGAGGGTCATGAAGCGCTATTGCAGTGGTTAAGCGTTTTGTCGCCGGTTCAGTAGCAAAAAATGGTGCTAGACGCTTTCGTTGGCAAATTCTGTAGAGCACCGACGATCTGCAGGGATCGATGGGGTCAGACTCGATTGATCATGTTAAACGGTTGAGCGATCAAGTCTGACACAATTTTTTTCTTTAAAATCAGTAGATAAGGGCTTTGAACGCATCAGAGACCATAATCTAATAGGTTTTACTGACGAACATATTAGTATATTGGGATGCGTTTTACGCAGAGATTGGACACCCAGGTGCAACATGATGGTTGCTCGGCACAGCAGTTACGGCGTCATTGTCATTCGCGGGGTGAGAGAATCTGGAGGTAAGCTCTCTTTAGCCTTCTCTTGCTAAGCGCAATCCCTTACTCTGCCTTCAGACGCTTGCCATAGATGGTGCTAATATGACACTAAGTAGTTCATCTTGCGGCTATCCTAGTATATGATTTATATGTAGTATTTCAATATGTTAACCTTCATTACGCTATGTGCGTCAACCATTTATTGTCGTGATACTAGTCGATGTGATCGAAAAAAAGCCCGCCAGACTCTTGCCATTTTCGTTAAATCAGGTAGGATCCCACAACTCAACGGGTCGTTAGCTCAGTCGGTAGAGCAGTTGACTTTTAATCAATTGGTCGGGCGTTCAAATCGCCCACGACCCACCAATAAATCAAGGGCTTAGCGATTACCTCGCTAGGCCCTTTTGTTTTTTTAACTGTTTTGGTAGCCATCTGGCTGCCATGAATCTTTGTCTGAAGGCCGCAGCTATGGCACTGAAAGCTACCATTTATAAGGCAGAGCTGACGATCTCTGACATGGATCGCAACTATTACCAGCAACATCAACTGACTATTGCCCGTCACCCCTCTGAAAGTGAAGAGCGAATGATGGTGCGTCTGCTTGCGTTTACCCTTCATGCCAGTGACTCCCTGAAATTTACCAAGGGGATTGGCAGTGATAATGAGCCCGATATCTGGCAGAAATCCCTGAGTGATGAGATTGAGTTATGGATTGAGTTGGGGCAGCCCGACGAAAAACGTATTCGCCAGGCGTGTGGCCGCGCCAAAGAGGTTTTTCTATACTGTTACAGTGGCCATGGGGCAGAGATCTGGCGGGAACAGATTTTTGCTAAAATCGCGACTATTGCTAATCTTCATATTTACAATCTTGCGACTCAGCAACGCAGTGATCTTGCCGCATTAGCAAATAAAAACATGGATCTTCAGGCGACCATTCAGGACAATGAGGTATGGCTCTCCAATGGTGACCAGAGTGCCACCATTAACCTGCTCTGCTGGAAATAGTGCCTTCATGTAAATAGGATGGCTATTACGAAGCTACCCAATCGCGCTTTGCAACCCTTTAGCCTGCATACTCAGGGAATAATGTGAAGATGGATGTTCGTACGATTATGCTGGTCTTTTCTGCGCTGACCTTGATGTTTGCATGCCTGCTGGCGTTGGCGGGGAGGTATGCCGGGGAGATTAAGGGGGTGTGGCATTGGGCATTGGCGCATCTATTGATAGGCGTTGGGTTTGCAGTAGCCTATTTTTCGCATGATGCGGCAGAGCTCCACATCTGGAGTGCGATCATGGCGTCGGTGTTAGTTGCTGCTGGTATTACGCTGGAGTTGGCGGGTATTCAGCTCTTTAAGGCGCAGCGCGTGAGCTGGACATTCGGCTTAATCGTGGTGTTTGCCATTTTGATTAGTGGTATCTGGTTTAGTGTGTTGCACAATGATGCCGGTGCAAGAGCCATCGTTAACTCTATTTTTTTGGCGCTACTTTTTGGCGCCTGCGCCCGTCAGCTTTTCGTTACCGTTGAAAAACCTTTGCGGGTTGCCTTTTGGCTGACCGGACTCTCCTTTTCGCTGATGACGCTTCTGCTTCTTGTCAGGGCGATCATGATCTACCAGATGCCACCGGAGAGTTACGGACTACTGAAAAATATCCCCCTGAATCCGATTACCTTTTTTATTGCCAGTATGCTGCAGATGGCGGCAACATTCGGCTTTATTCTGATGATTGATTATCGGCTGGTGACAGAGCTGCGAAAAATGGCATCGCATGATCACCTTACAGGGGCATTTAACCGTCGCCGCCTGGAAGAGGAGGCGGAAAGAGTTCAGGCACGCAGCCTACGCACAGGAGATGTGATGGCGGTTATGATGGTTGATGTCGATCACTTTAAGCAGGTGAATGATCGCTATGGGCATCAAGTGGGAGATGAGGTGTTGCGCCGCCTGGCAAAAACGGTCACCTCAATTATTCGTGTCGATGACTATTTTGCCCGCTATGGCGGCGAGGAGTTTTGTATTCTCCTGCCTTCGACTACGGCGGCGGAGGCGATGCAACTTGCGGAGCGTTTAAGAGCTGCCTACGCAGCGCTCACTTTTGATTTCGTTAGTAAACCTTTCAAAAGTACCATTAGTATCGGTATTGCAGACTCGGTGCAAATCAGTCCCGATTTTGCGCAGTTGCTGCTTGCCGCTGATAAAGCACTTTATCAGGCCAAGGGTACAGGGAGAAATCGGGTGATGGTTTACGCTGTGGCTGCCTGAAAGGTGTGATTAAACGGTGCGACGGTGTCCGTCAGGTCGCCATGAAGGTGCGATGACATCGGGCATGGGGGAGATATGTATCAGCCGTGCCGAGGCGAGGGTCATTTGGCCATAGCGCTGATTGACCCTGTCCATCATGGTGGCAGCATGGCGACGGCGCGGTAGGGGGCTACTGAAGAGATCGCGATGTGCAGCGCAGCCGGGGTTGAGTGCGGTGATCTGTACCTGAAACACCCCTTTACCGGGGGGTAGTTGTAGCAACAGACGTAGCGCGAGTTGGTAGATGGGCTGCTCCTCATCGCAGGGGGTGATGGTGTGCTCTTTAAGCGATATCCACATCTCTTGGGTGCGCAGGGCAATCAGAAAGTGGCTGGCGAGGAGCTGATGTTGGCGCAGTCTTGCGGCTACTTTGTGTGCCATGTGGCGCAAATAGGTTTTAATGGTGGTGAGATCCCGCGTGTCGGGCGGCATCACCTTGCCATGACCTATCGATTTGGGTGCTTTTATTTGGGTCTCCAGTGGCTCAGGATCAGCGCCTTGAGCCATCAACCAGAGCCGCCGCCCTAGCCTCTCTCCAAATCGCTGACAGAGAATTTGTATTGGCAGTCGCTGCATATCGCCGCAGCGTTCGACCCCGTGAACGGCAAGAAATTGGCCAATGCCGCGATTAATACCACAGAGCTCAGTGACCGGCACATCGGCAAGGCGTTGTCGCGCCTCCCAGGGGGGAATCACCGTGAGACCGTCCGGTTTTTTGAGTTTGGCGGCAAACTTGGCGGTGGTTTTGTCACCACTTACACCAGCAGAACAGAGCAGCCCTACGGCTGCAAAGATCCGTTGTCGCGCCATCTGTGCAATATGTGGCGGCGTACCGTGCAGTGTCTGGCAGTGGGTGACATCCAAAAAAGCCTCATCAACCGAGAAGATCTCCATATCTGGGGTGATCGTTGCCAAGGTTTGCATAATTCGTGTTGAAATCTCGGCATAGCGTCGCGGACGGCTTGGGATCTGCAGGAGTTCGGGGCAGAGGCGGCGTGCCTCAGGTAAACGCATACCTGTTTTTATCCCGAAGGCGCGCGCTTCGTAAGAGCAGGTAATAATGCAGCTCCCCATGGCGCCATTGGTAATGGCGACCGGATGGTTGCGCCATTGCGGGTTATCGAGCTGTTCAACCGAGGCAAAAAAGGCATTCATATCAATTAAGATAATGGCGCGTGGCCAGATGCGCTCACAATAGCTGCCCCAAGGGGTGTTGTACACTTTAGTTCTCCTCTGGTTTTCTTTATTATAAAAAACAAAAAGAGAACGAACAACGTTATTTACGATTTTATGAACGGACGGGCGTTCGCCGTAACGGTAAATAAAGGAAAGCAAAAGAGGCGTGGCCAATCAAAAAAGAACAACTCTATCCCGATCTTCCCTCTGGTTGTCTATAATGGAAGAGGGCGCTGGAAGGCGAAACGCAGTGTAGCGGAACTTATTACCCTGATAGTTGTCATCCAGCGATTCTTACCAACGGTGATGATTCATCGCACAAAAATCGCCGAACCTGCGCTGTTTGGCACCAAACAGGGCAGTGAGATAAAAAAGAGAGAGATTATGTTAGCGGCAGAAGACGTGGATTACATAAAGAGTCAACTCGGCAGTTGGCTGGCGGAACAGTCACTGGGACGCCCACCGGTTGTTTATGAGATCGAACTACGAGAACGGATGGTGCGAGTCGAAGAGGAGCTGAGGCATCAACGCGAATTGATGCAGCAGGGCTTCGCGCTCATGGAGAAACGTTTTGAGCAGATAGAAAAGCGCTTTGAGCAGGTAGATAAGCGTTTTGAACTGATGGCCGCAGAGAGTGATCGTCGTTTTAATGCCTTTGAAAAGCGTTTTGAGCAGATAGACAAACGTTTCGAGCAGATAGACAAACGTTTTGAGCAAATAGATAAACGCTTTGATCAACAGCATCAAGAGATCATGGCCATTCATACAGAGATCAAACTCCAGATGCGCTGGTTTTTTGGCACTACCGTTGCGGTCGGGGGAGTGGTGATTGCTGCCCTGCGCCTCTGGCCAATGTAGAAGATTCGCAGTCCCGTCCTTACTTAACGCAGCCAGATCACGTTGAGTCCGAATTCAGAATAGAGGTGAATCTTGCCAGCGTTGCCATCCAACGCGACTTTGTCAAAGTGAAGAGTTAAGGTGTGACGACTCCCAGTGATGGTGGGAGTAACTTGCTAAAGTTTTTCGCGAGATAATCATCGAGAGAGTGATGCGAAGGGGTGAAGGGTTGGTCGTTGTCATCGAGGATCTCCGTAATTTTTAGCTCATTATTAACCAGAGTGAAGATAATTTTAGCGTCACCGTTATAAAGTGAGAAGAGCTCAGGCATCGCTAATCCGCGAACCGATGAAGAGAGTACAGGGTGGGGTTGATTATCGAAAATAGTGTGCCCATCCATCGCAGTTACAAGGTCCTCTAATGGGTATTCTAGGTAATCCAGTAATGATGGAAAAATATCCACCTGTGAAATGACATTTTTGTGCGTTAATAGGGGTGTGGTAGAAGGCATTTTCATCGCCAGATAGACACCTATTTGTTCGTTATAGAGTGTCGACGAGTGAGCGAGATGACCATGTTCAAAAAATTCTTCGCCGTGATCACCGCTAGCAACGATAATGGCTTCATCAAAAAGTGCCAACTCGTGCATAGTGGTGAACATATCCCCCATTAGTCCATCAATATAGAAGAGCGCATTCAGGTAACGATTACGGATAGCTTCTATCTCAGTGGGGGAGTAATCGCTCTTTAGATAATCCATCTCCTGTAAGATAGGTAAGAAAGGAGGGCTAAAGTCATCCGGCCAGAAGTAGTTATGGTGCGTGCTATCAAGCAACACAATCACAACCTCACCCCCATCAGCAAATTCAGCTTGATGGTTATGCAGATAGAGAGAAAACTGTTCGGAAATAAAGCGATCCCGCTCTGGAGTGGTAAGAGATCTAGGAACTGATTGATTAAAATTATAAAAGGGGTCATCGCCAAAAATCAGTCGCTCATAGTCAAAATAGTCCAGAGGCGTTGCTGAAAAAAGGTGAATGCCATAACCACCCTGACGCAACAACCGCAGTGGCAAACTGCCAGATATAGCTATTTGATCGCGATAACTGTTCCAAAAAATGGGATAGCGTGAATTAAATAGCGCAAACCAAGCGTGATGCGTGGCATTACTATTTGCCAGTGAGCGCTTCAGCGGTAGTGACAGTTGCTGTAGCTTGAGCAGATTAGGCGCGGTTTTGGCATCAACCACATCCCCTCGCAGACTCTCTAATACAAAAAGAAAGATATTATTGCGTCGCGGCAGCAGAACAGTGTCAACAGGTAACACCGACTCACTAAATATAGGTGGGTTAGAAGTGAAACGATAGTGCGGTAGCGTAAGTTTAGGACGTAAAAAGGGTAGATAGAGGGGAAAGCTCCGTTGTTCAAGCTCCCAAACAACTGGGGATTTTATGAGTGAGCTTAACTGCTGCTCGATAAAAAGCAGTGCAACAAATACACCCCCAGACAAAAAGAGGCCAATTAGCGAGAGACGTAGCATCAAGCGCCAGCGCTCACCGAAGAAAAAGAGGAGCCCACCACAAACTGGTAGCAGCGCCAGAGCTATGCCATAACGCAGCAGTAGATCATTATTAATACCCGTAGCATTAATCATCTGCCACAGACTCTCACCGTCTCCCGACCAGACCATTTGAAGAAGGAGTGATAGGTGGATCTGCTGCAATGAGAAGAGGTGGTGGTCAAGATAATAGAGCGGTGCAATAACAAATAACAGGGTAAATACCCCCATGCGCAACCATTGTGACCAAGAATCAATGAAGGCTGTTAAAACGATTAGCAGCAACCAAAGAATGAGTAGCGGAATAAATGAGAAGACAAGGGTTAGTGCCGCCACATGACCGCTTAGCCCCAGCGCTGTAACTATAGCCGGATGCGCCGCAGCGGCAATTAACAGCCAGCAGCCCCAAAAAAGCAGATTAACTCGTAACGTGAGTGGTCGGAGAGTAAACCATGAAAATGCCCTGAGTCGTTCAATCAACAGCAACAGCAACCAAACAATTAGCGTTATCCCCGCAGCCCCGGCCAACAACCACCATCGTATCGAAGGGCGTAACGGGCTAAAATCAACATCAGTCGCCAATAGTAGATGCGGATCATCACCAAGTGTGCGAATAGGCAAACCAGCAGATACATCCTCGATCAGTAACGGTGCCACCTCATGCAGTGGCGTTATGACCCCTGTGGCAAGTAAATTTGGCAAATCAAGCGCAACAGTAAGCGTATCGGCAAAAGTCAGTCGCTCGACAACCACTTCACCCTTGCCAGGTAACGGATCAAAACGTAACTGTTTAATGACACCTCGCAGCGAAAAAGGAATAACAAGTCGTTGCAGATCATGGCCTGTCGCGTAAGAAAAATCGACTTTTTCGCCCTCATTAAAGCCACTGCCGCTATCAAAATAAAAACTACCTACTGCCACCTCATCGCTATCAAGCAAACGAATATCTAGTAAAATCAAGGGTTGCGAAAGACGTTGCTGCCACAATAAACCGTTAAGTGACAAGAGGAAAATAAGCAGCAAGAGCAGCAAGCGAAAATGCATAAAAGAGACTGCCAATTAGAGAGAGTTAAGCAAGCGTGAAAAATATCATGATTAGGCCCCAGCAGCCACACGAATAACTGCAGAGAACAGCAAGCTACACAATAAAATAGATGCTAGCCAAAAAGCGAATCTTAAATTAATCTACCGACACAACCTTTTTACCCAAACTACTTGGAACTGTAGGTAGGCGGTCCCCTATGAGCTTAGAGAGCCTAAGTGATTGGGGGGGTGAGCGACTGAAGTCAACGACCTTGAAATTTCAAGTATAAAGGGTATTTAACCGTAAACTAACCCCACCGAGGATCTAAGGTAGATGAACGGCACGCCCCACGACGGCACCTATAAATCGCTATTCAGTTACCCGATAATGGTAGAGGGGTTGCTCCGCGATTTTGTCAAAGAGCCGTGGTTAGCAGAGCTCGATTACAGCACCCTAGAGCGTTGTAATGGCAGTTACGTCAGCGACGATTTGCGCCAACGCGCAGACGATATTATCTGGCGGGTTAAGCTCAAAGAGAGTGGCCAATGGCTCTACCTCTACCTGCTGATAGAGTTTCAAAGTGAAGACGATCCGCAAATGGCGCTGCGAATTATGGTCTACACCGGCCTGCTCTATCAGGATCTCATCAAAAGCGGCGTAGTCAATCTAAAAAAGAACAACTTCCCCCGATCTTCCCTCTGGTTGTCTATAATGGAAGAGGGCGCTGGAAGGCGAAACGCAGTGTAGCGGAACTGATAACCCCGATAAGCAGCAGCCTCAGAGCCTACCGACCGAACCAGCACTACTATCTGCTGGATGAGAGTGCGATCCCGATAAAGCGCCTGCAACAAGCACAAAGCATAGCGGCAGAGATCATCAGGACAGAGACCGAATCGGGCCAAGGGATAAAAGTATTGCAGGCACACCTGCACCAGCTCAACCAGATTCTGGAAGGAGAGGCCTACCGTGATCTCAGGCGAACCATCAGCGTCTGGTTACAGCAGGTCGTATTCAGGCGAGTGATGCCCGGGCAGACCCTCCCGGAACTTAACGATCTAAACGAGGTAGAAGCCCAGTCCATCGGAAAATTCTGCTGAGACGACAGCATTGCCTAGAGTAGCCTGACGTTGTGATACGCAATAAAGATAGATGGGGTAAAATACCAGCCAACAGCGATTGAACTCATCATCGCGTACACTGTCACACCTGCCCGTCACTCGGTAAAAGCAGCGACACAGCGCATTAACCATTAACAACAATCCTAACCTATAAGGAATACTGAATGAACGCAGTGAAGACGATAGCCTTAATCGCCGTAGCCACGCTATTGCCAGCAGGGTGTGCGATATTCACACCGGCAACCAACAGCGAAATTGTCGCGCAGCGTGCGCAGCAGCGTTGGGATCGACTGATTGAAGGGGATCTCAAAGGTGCCTATGAGTATCTCTCACCGGCTACGCGGGAGATAAAAACGCTACAGCACTACACCCGTGAAGTGCGAGGGCTGGGGATTTGGAAGGCGGCAACAATCACCCCAGACGCCGTAGTTTGTGAAAAGGAGCAGCCGCTCTGTGTTGCAACGGTTCAGGTAACTACCGAAATTAAACACCCCCGCATACCAGAGGCGATCACCGGCAGCAGCCCTGTGGAAGAGAAGTGGCTTTATGACGAAAAAAGCCAAAATTGGTGGTATATCCCCAAGTAACAAGCGCAGCAAAGGCAGCAGAGCGAGTGCCAAAAGTCACGCTGCCTCAAGACTGTAAAGAAAATCAAAAAGTTAGGTTGGTTTATCTCAGGTTAACTCTCATTAAGATAAGCTAGATAGCTGTTTTAAGAGAAAGAAAAACCAGCGTGCAAGCGTTTATCTGCAGATGAAT
>JADGBN010000042.1 GCA_015231435.1 Gammaproteobacteria bacterium | reverse complement strand
GAATGGGACACGGTAAATCTCTCCAAGGCTGTGATAAGGGGGCGGATCATACCAGAGCACTCTTATGATGTTTATACCCGTCATCCTTGAAAATGGTGGTTCGTTGGCTGCTACAATAACTGTCGGTTGACTGGAGAGGGTGACCTGAAGCTGACAGAGTTGCTAGAAACGTGTGTGAAGCGGCGGCGAGTTTCGCTGAACAGAGTGACGCTGAGGCTCGGCGCTCTATACCCGTCATCCTTGAAAACGGTGGTTCGTTGCCGTCGCCTGCCTCTCCCTTAACTTTTCAGGAGTGAACTATGTACGACACCATTCGCCCGATTATCTGGCATGAGGGAACATTACAGCTGCTTGACCAGCGTCTTCTACCGCAGCAGGTTATTTATAACAGTTATACAAGCGCGGAAGCGGTTGCCACTGCGATTAGCGAGATGGTGGTGCGCGGTGCTCCAGCGATTGGGATTACCGCCGCTTATGGGGTGGTTCTCGCAACACAGCAGGCGTTGCAGGGTCATGTAGCCGATTGGCGGCAGGCAGTGGCCAAGGCGATAGCGCTATTGGCCAAGGCGCGACCAACGGCGGTTAACCTCGCTTGGGCGCTGGCTGAAATGGAGCCGCTAGTGAGCAAAGTGAAGGAGCACCACGCTCTGGAGAAGTTGCTGGCGCGGGCGGTGGCGATTCATCAGCAGGATATTGCTGACAATCACACCATGGGCGAGCTGGGTACAGCGCTCATTGCGCAGGGTGGTGGTGCCAACCCCGTGGGCGTATTAACCCACTGTAATGCGGGTGCCTTGGCCACGGGAGGTTATGGCACCGCATTAGGGGTGATTCGCAGCGCCTTTGCCGCTGGCAAGATTCATCAAGTCTATGCAGATGAGACACGACCCTGGTTGCAGGGGGCACGTTTGACGGCCTGGGAGCTGCTGCAGGATAAAATTCCGGTCACCCTGATTGCGGAGGGGGCTGCGGCACGGCTAATGCACCAGCAGCGGGTCACCTGGGTCGTTGTCGGGGCTGACAGAATTGCTGCTAACGGGGATGTGGCCAATAAGGTCGGCACCTCTGGGGTGGCGATTATTGCACGCCATTATGGGGTGAAGGTGATGGTGGTGGCACCGACCTCCACCATTGATATGCATACAACCAATGGTTCGGGAATTCCGATTGAGGAGCGTCCTGCCTCAGAGTTACTCGATTTTCATGGTGAGACGGTTGCCGCTGCGGGGTGTGGGGCGTGGAATCCGGTCTTTGATGTGACTCCCGCTTCCCTTATTGATGCGATAGTCACCGAAAAAGGGGTGGTTGAACAGCCAAGTTATGCCAAGTTAGCCGCGTTAATGCGCCGCTAGCGGTAAGCGAAGGTCGGGTGAGTGTAGTCCCACCCGACCGTGAGGCGCTTTGGTCGCCTGAACTACTCGATTTCAGCACGGCTATTTTTGCCGTCCCAGTAGAGTTTTAAGCTGTTAATTTCACAAAGGTTGAGGTCATCCCAGATAGCCTTGTCGCCATCACTGTAAATGACCATAAGATCCCACTTACAGACAGAGCTCTCCGCCCCTTTGCTGCTAAAGCTGATGTTAACGGTCTCCTCATCATCAAGGATATCTTGTCCCATAATATCTTCACCCCAGTTTTCACTATGGCTGGGGGAGACGTGAATGGCGTCGATGGTGTAGCCGGTCTTGTTAATAATGGCAAAGTCCTGAACTCCTGCACAACTTAGAGAGGTTAACAGCAGAAGTGTGGAGGCAATTAGGGTACGAAGGGCGAACATGGTTTGGTTTCCTGTTAAATTTGCGGGGAGTTGGGGGTTGCGCCACGGTAGGGGATTGCCCCTCTTTGCGGCGCACTATTTAGCAATATTTACCCGATAAATAGCAAGAGGGAGGTTGGCGTTATTTTTCCTTGCCCTTTATACTTGCGCCCCTAATTTTTGCAGCCGATGGAGCAATGCATGAGCGCTAAAACACTCTATGACAAGTTGTGGGAGTCCCACGCGGTTCGTACCGAGGCGGATGGCACCACGCTAATCTATATTGACCGCCATCTGGTGCATGAGGTGACCTCGCCCCAGGCCTTTGAGGGGTTGCGTCTTGCGGGACGTAAACCGTGGCGAGTTGATTCGATTCTGGCGACCCCCGACCATAATATTCCAACGATTGGTCGCAGTGACGGCATTACTGATCCGGTGGCGCGTCTGCAGGTAGAGACGCTCGATGCCAACTGTCGTGAACTCGGGATTACCGAGTTTCATATGGCGGATCCGCGTCAGGGTATTGTTCATGTCATCGGCCCGGAGCAGGGGGCGATTCTGCCCGGTATGACGGTGGTTTGTGGTGATTCCCATACCTCCACCCATGGTGCAGTGGGTGCTTTGGCGCACGGTATTGGTACCTCTGAGGTGGAACATGTACTGGCGACCCAGTGTCTGGTGCAGAAGAAGATGCGCTCGATGTTAATCTCGGTCGATGGAGAGGTCGGGGCTGGGGTGACGGCAAAGGATATTGCGCTGGCCATTATTGGTCAGATCGGCACCGCTGGCGGTACCGGTTATGCAGTGGAGTTTGGTGGCGATGCCATTCGTGCCTTGTCGGTTGAGGGGCGGATGACCCTTTGTAATATGGCGATTGAGGCGGGGGCGCGCGCAGGTTTGGTGGCGGTGGATAGCAAGACTATCGACTATTTCCGGGGTCGTCCCTACGCCCCGCAGGGTGATCTTTGGGATTTGGCGGCTGCGTCCTGGCAAACCCTGCACAGTGATGCGGCTGCCCGTTTTGATGCAGAGCTGCATATGGATGCGGCTACCATTTTGCCACAGGTGACCTGGGGCACCTCTCCCGAGATGGTGGTCGCAGTGAATGCCACGGTTCCCCGACCGGATGATTTCAGTGACCCTGTGAAACGTGAGGGGGCGCGTCTGGCGCTTGCCTACATGGGGCTGAACGGCGGGGAGAAGATCACCGATATCGCCATTGATAAGGTATTTATCGGCTCCTGTACCAATTCGCGCATTGAAGACCTGCGCGCCGCGGCGGCGGTGGTCGAGGGTAAAAAGGTGAGTCCAGCGGTTAAACTCGCACTGGTGGTTCCCGGTTCTGGGCTGGTTAAGCGCCAGGCTGAGGCGGAGGGGCTGGATAGAATATTTATCGCTGCAGGTTTTGAGTGGCGTGATCCCGGCTGTTCAATGTGTCTGGCGATGAATGCCGATAGGCTTACCGCCGGTGAGCGCTGCGCGTCAACCTCCAACCGCAATTTTGAGGGGCGGCAGGGGCCGGGGGGGAGAACACATCTCGTTAGTCCGGCGATGGCGGCGGCGGCGGCGGTGGCAGGTCATTTTGTCGATATCAGAGGCTAGGAGTCTTTAATGGAAAAATTTCATACCTTTAACGGTTTGGTAGTGCCGTTGGATCGTGCCAATATCGATACCGACGCGATAATCCCCAAGCAGTTTTTAAAGTCGATTCAGCGTAGTGGTTTTGGTCCCTACGCCTTTGATGAGTGGCGTTATGAAGATCAGGGGGAGCCGGGCATGGATTGCCGTCAGCGCCCTCTGAAAAAGGATTTTGTTCTCAATTTGCCGCGTTATCAGGGGGGGGAGATCTTGCTAACGCGTGAGAATTTCGGTTGTGGCTCCTCCCGTGAACACGCCCCCTGGGCGCTGCGCGATTATGGTTTTCGCGTCATTATCGCCCCGAGCTTTGCTGACATCTTCTTTAATAACTGCTTTAAAAACGGAATTTTACCGATTGTCCTCGCTGCGGATCAGGTCGATAGCCTGTTTTTGGCGGTGACCGCAGCGCAGGGGTATCGCCTGAATGTTAATCTGGCAGATGAGGTGATGCGTGACGCTGCGGGCAACACCTATGAGTTTAGCGTCGATCCTTTTCGCAAGCAGTGCTTATTGGAGGGGCTGGACGATATTGGTCTTACCCTGCAGCACGTTGCGGCGATAAAGGCGTTTGAGTTGCGGCATCAGCAGGCCGCCCCTTGGCTTTTTAGCCATCATTAATCTGGAGAACACATGAGTAAGAAAATTGCCGTACTGCCCGGTGACGGGATTGGTGTTGAGATTGTCGCCGAGGCGGTTAAGCTGCTTGAGGCGTTGCAGCGCGATTTTGGCCTAAAAGTTGAGTTGGAGCAGGCGCTTGTCGGGGGGTGTGCCTATGATGATTCAGGCTCCCCTCTGCCTGAATCCACCCTCTCTCTAGCGCGAGCCGCCGATGCGGTGCTGCTGGGTGCTGTCGGTGGTTATCAGTGGGAGTCGTTGCCGATTGCCAAACGTCCGGAGAAGGGGCTGCTGGGGTTGCGCTCGGAGCTTGGACTCTTTGCCAATTTGCGTCCGGCGATTCTCTATCCCCAGCTTGCATCGGCGTCGACGCTTAAACCGGAGATTGTCTCTGGACTCGATATGATGATTGTTCGCGAACTAACCGGCGGTATCTACTTTGGCCAGCCGCGCGGCGTGCGTATTTTGGATAATGGTGAACGTCAGGGTTTTAATACCTTAGTTTATAGTGAGTCTGAGGTGCGCCGTATTGCCCATGTCGCCTTTGATATTGCCGCCAAGCGGAATCACCGCGTCTGTTCGGTAGATAAAGCCAACGTGTTGGAGTGTACCGAGATGTGGCGCGAGGTGATGATCGAAGAGGGGAAAAAACGCCCTGATATCGAGCTTACTCATATGTATGTCGATAACGCCTCGATGCAGCTGGTGCGCAACCCCAAGCAGTTTGACGTAATGGTCACCACCAATATGTTTGGCGATATTCTCTCCGATACCGCAGCGATGCTCACCGGCTCTATCGGTATGCTCCCCTCGGCCTCACTTGATGCCAACAATAAAGGGATGTACGAGCCGATCCATGGCTCTGCCCCCGATATTGCCGGTAAAAATATTGCCAATCCGCTGGCGACACTGTTGTCGGTAGCGATGATGCTGCGTTATAGCCTGAACGAAGCAGCGATGGCGGATCGCATTGAAACGGCGGTGGTCAAGGTGCTCGATAGCGGGCTGCGTACCGCTGATATTGCCGGTGCAGGGTGTCAGGTTGTCGGAACGCGGGCGATGGGTGATGCTGTCGTTGCTGCACTGGCGTAGTTAGTTTTTTAAATCCATATTAAGCGGAGTTTAGTTACAAAATGAAAAAGGTAGGTTTAATCGGTTGGCGCGGAATGGTCGGCTCGGTGCTAATGCAGCGGCTGCAGGAGGAGGGGGATTTCAACCAGTTTGAACCAACTTTCTTTACCACTTCTCAGGCGGGTCAACCCGGTCCGGCGATTGGCAAGGCGGTAGCGGCACTGCAGGACGCCAATAGTGTTGCCGCCCTGGCAGAGATGGATATTATTCTGACCTGTCAGGGAGGGGATTACACCAAGGAGATCTACCCACAACTACGCGCGACGGGTTGGTGTGGTTACTGGATAGATGCCGCCTCGGCACTGCGTATGCAGGATGATGCGATTATTGTGCTCGATCCGGTTAACCGTCAGGTGATCGATAGCGGCATTGACAAGGGGATAAAAACCTTTGTCGGTGGTAACTGTACCGTATCGCTAATGCTGCTGGCGATTGGTGGTCTTTTTGAGCAGGGGCTGATTGAGTGGATTGCACCGATGACCTATCAGGCAGCCTCCGGTGCCGGTGCGCGTAATATGCGTGAGCTAATTCAGCAGATGGGATCGGTTTATGGTCATGTGCAGGCGCTGGTGGATAACCCCGCTAGTGCGATTCTGGAGATTGACAAGCAGGTGACGCAGCATCTGCGTTCGCCTGACTATCCAATACAGGCATGGCCCGTCCCTCTGGCGGCCTCACTCATTCCTTGGATTGATGTGCAGTTGCCCTCAGGACAATCAAAAGAGGAGTGGAAAGCGGAGGTTGAAGCGAACAAGATTTTGGGTCGCAGCGATAACCGTATTCCGATTGATGGTCTTTGTGTGCGGGTCGGTGCGATGCGCTGTCACAGTCAGGCACTAACCATTAAGATGACCCGTGATCTCCCATTGGCAGAGATTGAAGCAATTATCGCCAGCCATAACGACTGGGTGAAGGTAGTTCCCAATGATCGGCAGCTGACCATGGAGCAGCTCACTCCCGCAGCAGTAACCGGTACCTTGACGATCCCCGTTGGGCGGATGCGTAAACTCACCATGGGTAAGGAGTATCTCTCCGCCTTTACCGTGGGTGACCAGCTACTCTGGGGTGCCGCCGAGCCGCTGCGTCGGACGCTTAATATCCTGCTAAAGCAGGGTTAGTCATACGGGTCAGGGGGTAAATGTTGCCCCCTGACCGCGTTAATGGGTTGAAAGCAAAAATAACGTTTTGCTTGTCTCGTGAAGTCGGTATAATCGCCGTCGTTGTATCTGTCATAAAGTTTAGGCTATTTGCGAAAGTGGCGGAATTGGTAGACGCGCTGGATTTAGGTTCCAGTGGGGTAACCTGTGAGAGTTCGAGTCTCTCCTTTCGCACCATCTGTTTTATCCATTCATGAAAGAGTTGAAACCTCACACAGCGATTGTCTCTCCTGAAGTGTGGCAGGTCATTGGCTGCTCAATAGTGCTCGCTATGTAACTCTGTTGTGACTACAATTTTCCGGATTCACGCTTGAGGAGTCTGTTATGAGTAGTTCTGATACATATGTTCGTGCCCGCATTGATACCGTCACCAAAGAGCGGGCGGAGGATGTATTGCAAGCAATGGGACTGTCGATTTCTGATGCTATCCGCCTGCTGATGTTGCGCATTGCAGATGATCACCGTTTGCCGTTCGAGGTCAAGGTTCCCAGTCCCAGTAGTCGTCAGGCATTGGCCGAGATTCAGGCTGGAAAGGTCAAGCAGTTTGTGACCGTGGATGAGCTAATGGCTGATTTACATGCGGACGATTGATCGTCCACATATTTTTAAGCGTGATTACAAACGTGAAGAGAAAGGGCCTCATCGGAAGACTCTTGATGATCTGTTGGTCAATGTGCTGAGGGCTCTGGTGAATGATCAGGCTCTTGCGCAGCGTTACCGCGATCACGATTTGACCGGCGATTGGGCCGGTTACCGTGAATGCCACCTTAAGCCAGACTTGCTGCTCATCTATCGTAAGCTTGGCGAAAAGAGCTTGATTCTTGTTCGACTTGGTTCACATAGTGAACTGTTTGGTTAAAGATAAGTAAAAAAACCGCTTTACATCTTTCTGGCGATTGATTACCCTCGTTCACACTATGAACAGCAGCCAGGAAAACAGTCAAACCCTTACCCTTTTGCAGTCTATTGGCGAAGAAGCCAATCTGTCGCAGCGTCTTCTGGCGCAGCGTATGGGGGTGGCGTTGGGATTGGCTAACTCCTATCTGAAACGCTGTGTTCATAAAGGGTGGGTGAAGGTGCAGCAGATCCCGGGTAACCGTTATCTCTACTATCTGACCCCCCAGGGGTTTATCGAAAAGAGCCGCCTCTCGGCGGAATATCTGACCTCCTCGCTGGCACTCTATCGTAAGGCAGGGGATGATTATCTGCGTGCGTTTGATATCTGTTTAAGCCGAGGCTGGAGCGAGTTGGTGCTTTGCGGTGTCTCGGAGTTGGCGGAGATCGCCTTAATTCGATCCTGCGAACGCGAGGTTGCGGTGGTGTCGATTTATGGTTTTGAGAGTCAGGTTGTGCAGCTCGGTGGTATTGCTGTGGTGAATGATATTCAAAAAATTGGTGCTGCGGACGCTTATCTGTTAACTGCTCTGCAGAACCCTGTTGGCTGCTATGAGAAGTTACGGCAGTTAGTACCGCAGGATCGAATTATTATTCCGTCAATATTGGCGTGGCAGGCTGAAGAGCCGCAGTCGTAAGTATACCCAAACTACTTGGAAATGCAGGTAGGCGGCAAAGTCGCGAATCCCCATGAGCATAGATTAACTATGTGATTGGGGTGAGCGACTGAAGCCAACGACCCTGCAGTTTCAAGTAGAAAGGGTATAGTCTACAGACCAACAGCTGAACTGTTGGTAGTTAAGGTCGCTGGCGTGCAATACGGTGAGAATTTACCGTAAATGGCGGTAGCGTGTCTGCAGTAGTCATCGACATCAAAGAGCAATCGTGATCCCTTACGGTAGGCAAGATATATCAGCCGCAGATATTGCTGCGGTGGTGGAGGTGCTGCAATCCGACTGGATTACGCAAGGGGAGATGGTGCCCCGCTTTGAGGCAGCCGTTGCCGCCTATTGTGGCGCAAAACATGCGGTTGCGGTGAATAGCGCAACCTCTGCACTGCATATCGCCTGTCTTGCACTGGGGGTCGGGGCGGGCGACTGGGTTTGGACCTCTCCCAATACCTTTGTCGCCTCCGCCAATGCCGCTCTCTATTGTGGGGCACAGGTCGATTTTGTCGATATTGATGATAAAAGTTACAACCTGAGCGTTGCAGCCCTTGAGGAAAAATTGCGTCGTGCCGACGCAGAGGGGCGGTTGCCCAAGGTGGTTATTCCCGTCCATTTCGCTGGCCAGAGTTGTGAGATGGCAGCTATTCACCGCCTGGCGCAGCAGTATGGTTTTCGTATTATCGAGGACGCCTCCCATGCCATTGGCGGATGTTATCAGCAGCAGCAGATTGGTGGTGGTCAGTATAGTGACATCACCATTTTCAGCTTTCATCCGGTCAAAATTATCACGACCGGTGAGGGGGGGATGGCGCTTACCAATAGCGCGGCAATCGCTAATCTGATGCAGCGATATCGCAGCCACGGGATCACCAGTGACCGCGCGGAGATGGCGAGTCGCCCCGAGGATGAGATCTGGAATTATCAGCAGATCCGCCTTGGTTTTAACTACCGCATGAACGATTTTCAGGCGGCCTTAGGGTTAAGTCAGCTGCAGCGGATTGATGCTTTTGTTGCGCGTCGTCGTGAGATTGCTGCCCGTTATGAAAACGAATTTGCCGATTTGCCAATCATTACTCCGTGGCAGCATCAGGATAGCGCCTCAAGTTATCATCTCTATCCGGTTCGGGTGCGTGAGTCACGCTGTGGCATCAATCAGAAAACATTTTATGCACGGATGTTACAGCAGGCGCTGTTGGTTAATCTCCACTATATTCCTGTCTATCTTCAACCCTATTATCAGAAAATGGGATTCCAGCCGGGGTACTGCCCCGTGAGTGAGGGTTACTATCGTGAGACGATGAGTCTACCGATCTATCCACGGCTGACTGAAGATGAGCAGAGTCAGGTGATTACGGCGGTCAGGGAGATGATGCCAAATAGCTTGTGTTGAACTCACCATGGATGATGGACTGCGACTAGCGATTATTGGGTTGGGGTATGTGGGGCTGCCGCTGGCGATTGAGTTTGGCCGCTATCGGCCTGTCATCAGCTTTGATACCCGGGTAGAGCGTGTCGCGCAGCTTAAGGCTGGCTGTGATATCAATCTGGAGAGCACGCCTGATGAGATTGCAGCGGCAACATACCTCACCTTAACCACCGATCTTGAAGCGCTGCGTCACTGCAACTGCTACATCATTACGGTTCCCACACCGATTGATCAATATAAACGTCCCGATCTTACCCCGTTGCTGCAGGCGAGCGAGATGGTGGGAGGGCTGCTAAAGGCGGGGGATCTGGTTATTTATGAGTCAACCGTCTATCCAGGCTGTAGCGAAGAGGATTGTGCGCCCGTTTTGGAAAAGATCTCGGGTTTAAGCTATATCAGCCGCAGGGATCACCAGGACGCCTTTTTCCAGTGCCATGATGAGGGCGGTTTTTATCTTGGTTACAGCCCAGAGCGGGTGAATCCTGGTGACAAAGAGCGACGCCTGATTAATGTTAAAAAGGTGACCTCCGGTTCAACGCCCGAGATCGCCGCCAAGGTGGATGCGCTCTACCGACAGATCATCACAGCCGGTACCCATCCGGTGGCAACCATTAAAATTGCTGAGGCGGCTAAGGTGATTGAGAATATCCAGCGGGACTTAAACATCGCCCTGATGAATGAGTTGGCGATTATCTTTAACAAAATGGGGATTGATACTGAAGCAGTCCTGAAGGCTGCGGGAAGTAAATGGAACTTTCTCCCCTTTCGCCCGGGATTGGTTGGCGGCCACTGTATTGGCGTTGATCCCTACTACCTAACCCATAAAGCGCAGGCAGTTGGATATCACCCCGAGATCATCCTTGCCGGAAGACGCCTGAATGATGGCATGGGGTTTTATGTGGTGGCGCAGTTGGTAAAGGCGATGACCAAAAAACGGATTCACGTCGAGGGGGCAAAGGTACTGGTGATGGGGCTCACCTTTAAAGAGAACTGCCCTGATCTGCGTAACACTCGGGTAATTGATATCGTTAATGAGCTCCAGGCATATAATTGTGATGTTGATATCTATGACCCATGGGTGAATAGTGAAGAGTCACAACAGGCGTATCAAATAACCCCAATAGGTGAACCTCAACAGCACTATTACGATGCACTCATTATCGCTGTTGCACATCAGCAATTTATCGCCATGGGGGCAGCAGCGATACGTGCATTAACTAAACCGGCCGCAGTAATTTATGATTTAAAGTACGTCCTTCCTGCAGAAGATTCAGATCTGCGCTTATGAGGAGTGGTTTAATCGTCAGGTACCACCACCTTTGAGAGAGACTGTAAGAAAAATCTACTCACTGCTGACACCGCAGGAGCAGAGGGAGAGTTATCTGTTACTGGCGATGATTCTGGTGATGGCACTTCTCGATATGTTTGGCATTGCCTCCATAATGCCGTTTATCGCGATTATGAGTAATCCAGATCTGGTTGATTCAAATGAGTATCTTAATTTTATCTATCACTATATCGGGATGGAGTCGAAACAGGAATTTCTATTCTATTCAGGGGTAGTGCTGTTAATCGCGCTGGTCACCTCTATTCTCTTTAAAGCCGCAACCACCTACGCGTTACTTAAGTTTACGCATCTAAAAAACTACTCAATGAGCAAGCGCTTGGTGGAGGGTTATTTACAACAATCCTACGAGTGGTTTTTGCATCGCCATAGTGCAGATCTTGGTAAAAGTATTTTGACTGAGGTGGAGAAGGTTGTTGGGGGTGCGCTTCTATCCTTTATCCAACTGGTGGCACAGGGTGCGGTTGTTCTGGCGGTATTGGTTCTGTTGCTAATTGTTGATCCTTTGATTACGGCAATTGTCTTTGTGACGCTGGGAATACTCTATACACTCATCTACTCACTATTAAGAAAATATCTTAAAACGATTGGTGAGCAGCGTATTATTGCCAATAAAGATCGCTATCAGATTGTTCAAGAGATGTTTGGTGGCATTAAGGATGTGAAGTCGACGTTAATTGAACGGGTGATGCTGAACAAGTTTGATGGACCGGCAAAAGCGTTTGCACAAACACAGGCATCGGCGCAGGTGATAAACCATATGCCGCGATTTGTGCTAGAGGCGCTGGTTTTTGGTACGGTTATTGTGATTATGTTAAACATGATCGCAACGCCACAGGCGATTGAACAAGCGCTTCCGGTCATTGCGGTTTATGCCTTTGCCGGCTACCGCCTGTTGCCGGCGCTGCAGCAGGTGTTTAACCATATGGCCTCGTTACGTTTTTCTCATAGTGCCTTGGTGATGCTCAGCAAGGATATGCAGCGGATCTATCAGATTGCAACGGATAATTTTCATGAAGATAGTGGCAAGATACGCTTTGAAAAGCGGATTGAGTTAAGGGGTGTTGGGTACACTTATCCCTTATCCGAACAGAAAACATTGCGTGATATTAACCTAGTATTTGAGAAAAATAGTATAACCGGGGTTGTCGGAAAAACCGGATCGGGGAAAAGCACGCTAATTGATATTGTCATGGGGTTATTGTCACCCGGTGAAGGCGGGATCTATATTGATAACCAACCGCTTAAGCCAAATGCCAGCCGAAAGTGGCGAAGAAATATTGGCTACGTGCCTCAACAGATCTTTTTACTGGATGATTCGATAGCGGCAAATATCGCTTTTGGCGTTCCCGAAACTGCGATTGATAAGGACCGAATTGTTGAAGTGGCAAAGATTGCCAATATCCATGATTTCATTATGAACGAAGCAGAAAAGGGCTATCAGACGCTGGTTGGTGAGCGTGGTGTCAGACTCTCAGGGGGTCAACGTCAACGCATTGGTATCGCAAGAGCGTTATATCACGATCCGGAAATTCTCATATTTGATGAGGCGACCAGTGCACTAGATAATGTCACCGAGCAGGAACTCATCACCTCATTAAATAATCTGCAAAATAAAAAGACGATCATTATGATTGCGCATCGGCTCTCCTCAGTCAAAATATGTAGTCATATTATTTTTATTGAAAAAGGGACTATTTTGGATGCAGGGTCGTACAAAGATCTCTCATCAAGAAACCGCGGATTTTTTGATGCTGCATTACAGTATTAAAGTTTAAGATGCGGGTACTGGTAACCGGCGCAGATGGCTTTATCGGTTCACACCTTACCGAAACACTTGTTCGCCATGGTTTTCAGGTTAGAGCCTTTGTACATTATAACTCATTTAATTCATGGGGATGGCTAGACAGTTGCGCACCTGACGTGGCGGGACAGTTTGAGGTATTTTGCGGTGATATTCGCGATCCCCATGGCGTGAAGGAGGCGATGAAGGGGTGTGATGCGGTACTGCATCTCGCAGCGCTCATTGCTATACCCTACTCCTACCACTCACCCGACACCTATGTCGATACCAATATTAAGGGGACGCTAAATGTGCTTCAGGCAGCCCGCGAACTTGGGGTTAGCCGAGTCATTCACACCTCAACCAGTGAGGTTTATGGTACCGCACGATTTGTCCCGATTACTGAAGATCACCCGTTGCAAGGGCAGTCACCCTACTCTGCTACCAAGATCGCAGCGGATCAGTTGGCCTACTCCTTTTATGCCTCGTTTGGTCTGCCGGTAGTTGTCGCCAGACCCTTTAACACCTACGGCCCACGCCAGTCGGCTCGTGCGGTGATCCCGACTATCATTACTCAAATTGCTAATGGTAAACGTCAGATTAAGCTTGGCGCGGTATCACCTACGCGTGATTTCAATTTTGTGCAGGATACGGTGGCAGGATTTATTGCCATTCTTAACTCTGCTCAAGGGCTTGGTGAAGTAGTGAATATCGGTAGTAACTTTGAAATTAGCATTGGCGATACCGCCAACCTGATTGCCGAGGTGATGGGGCGTGAGATTGCGATCACCACCGATGAGGCGCGGCTACGCCCCGAGAACTCCGAGGTTGAGCGTCTCTGGGCAGATAACTCCAAAGCTAAACAGCTCTTTGCTTGGGAACCTGCCTATGCTGGTCGCGATGGTTTCAGACGGGGCTTGCAAGAGACTGTTGCCTGGATGACGCAACCCGCAAATCTTGGTGGCTATAAAGCGGATATCTATAATCTGTGAGCCATTTCCTGTGAGTACAACAGATCAACTACCACAGCAGGTAGTTGCTGCCATCGCAGCAGTCGTCGGTACTGGGCCGGTAGCTCTCCACGAACCTAGTTTCAGGGGTAACGAGTGGCTCTATCTTAAGGAGTCTCTTGACTCCACCTTTGTCTCTTCGGTCGGCAAGTTTGTTGATCGTTTTGAGGCTGAACTCGCGACCTATACCGGTGCCAAGTATGCCGTTGCAGTTGTTAATGGCGCAGCAGCGCTACACATTGCCTTAAAACTAGCTGGGGTCACTGCTGGTGATGAGGTGCTGATCCCGGCGCTCACCTTTGTTGCCACCGCCAATGCGGTTAGTTACTGTGGCGCGACCCCCCATTTTGTCGATAGCAGTGAGGCAACATTGGGCATAGATGCCGCAAAATTGCGCGACTATCTTACTTTTCACAGTGAGCAGCGTGGCGGCTACTGTATGAATCGCGCCACTGGTCGGGTGATACGGGCACTGGTGCCAGTACACACCTTTGGTCACCCTGTTGACCTGGATGGGGTGATGGCGGTGGCCGAAGAGTTCAATCTGGTGGTGGTGGAAGATGCCGCTGAATCACTGGGAAGCTACTATCGTGGTCAACACACTGGAACGTTTGGCTTGCTGGGTACGCTTAGTTTTAATGGTAATAAAACCATTACAACTGGTGGCGGGGGAGCCATTCTGACCAATCACCCGCAACTTGCGCGTCAGGCAAAACATCTGACCACCACGGCAAAACTTCCCCATCGCTGGGAGTATCGTCACGACGAGATCGGTTATAACTACCGCATGCCTAACCTGAATGCGGCGTTGGGTTGTGCTCAGTTGGAGCAGTTACCCGATCTCCTTGCCGCCAAGAGGGAGCTGTTTAAACGTTATCAAACCACCTTTGAGTTGGTGCAGGGGGTTACGCTAATGGCCGAGCCTGCGCAATGTCTTAGTAATTATTGGCTACAAACGTTGTTGCTTGATGATGAGCAGGCAGAGCTGCATGATCAGGTATTAGTCGCCACCAACGATGCAGGTTATATGACTCGCCCTTCTTGGAAGCTGATGCATGAATTGGCACCGTTCATGGATTGTCCCTGTATGGAACTGACGATGGCCCAGTCGTTGTCGCAGCGGTTAATTAATATACCAAGTAGTGTTAATGTCGTTTCGGCAGTTTGATGCATAAACCAAATTTGATTCTGATCGGCGCAGGTGGCCATGCCCGCGCCTGTATTGATGTAATTGAACAGCAGGGCCAATATCAAATCGCTGGTTTGGTCGGTTTACCGGAACAGAAGCATACCCGTCAGCTTGGCTATGCTGTTATCGCAGACGATGATGAACTCGCAGAGGTTGCTGCAATGTATCAATATGCCCTAATTACTATCGGGCAGATCCAAACCGCAGCGCATCGCCTACGTCTCTATCAGCAAGCGGTAAAGTGCGGATTTCAGATGCCGATTATGATTGCCCCTACCGCCCATGTTTCGCGCCACGCATCTATTGGGGCAGGCACGATTATCATGCACGGAGCCATCGTTAATGCCGGTGTTAAGGTAGGGTGTAACTGTATTATCAACAGCCGCGCACTGGTTGAGCATGATGTCAATGTAAATGATCACTGCCACATCTCTACGGGGGCTATTCTCAATGGAGATGTTAGCGTTGGCACCGGCAGTTTTGTCGGTAGCGGTTGCGTCATTAGAGAGGGTGTGTCGATAGGCAACGGTTGTCTGGTCGGTATAGGTCTCACGGTTCGTCACAATCTTGGCGACGCCACCCGTTTTACAGGTTAGATTCACCATGACTCAGAAAACGCTAATTATCGCTGAAGCCGGAGTTAATCATAATGGTGACCTTGAGTTGGCACGGCGGTTGATTGATGTTGCTGCCGATGCAGGCGCTGATATTGTTAAATTTCAAACTTTTAATGCGAATCGTCTGGTGACACGAAGCGCTCAAAAGGCTGATTATCAGAGGGAGACCACGGATAAAGCTGAATCACAATACGACATGCTGCGTCGTCTTGAGCTGAGTGAGTTAATGCACGATGAACTGATTAGCCACTGTGAAAAGCGTAAGATCAGCTTCTTCTCCACTGCTTTTGATATCGAGAGTGTCGATCTGTTGGTGAGTTTGGGACAGGAACATTTCAAGATCCCCTCGGGAGAAATCACTAATCTCCCCTATCTGCGCCATATTGGCCGACTGGGCAAAGCCGTCACTCTTTCCACTGGAATGGCAACTTTGGGTGAGATTGACGCGGCAATCGACCTGCTTGAACAAGCTGGCACACCACGTGGCAAGCTAACTATCCTGCACTGCACGACCGAATATCCCACCCCCATGAGCGAGGTGAACCTGCGTGCCATGCAGAGCATCCAGGCGGCTTTTGGCGTCAACGTAGGTTATTCCGATCACACGCAAGGTATAGAGGTCGCCATTGCAGCTGTCGCTATGGGCGCGAGTCTCATCGAGAAACATTTTACGCTTGATCGCACCCTACCCGGTCCCGATCACCAAGCCAGTCTTGAGCCGCATGAACTTAAGGCGATGGTGACTGCCATTCGCAATATCGAGTTGGCACTGGGGGATGGTATTAAACGTTTGACCCCCAGCGAAGCGAGGAACAGACCCGTTGTCCGGAAATCATTGGTTGCCCATCGAGATATCAAGGCCGGCGAAATCATCACTGCTGAAAATCTCACCACCAAGCGGCCCGGTACCGGAATCTCTCCGATGCGCTGGGATGAGGTGATTGGGCGGGTGGCAGTGCGGGATTTTGCGGCGGATGAGCTGTTTGAAATATAAGCCATGCGCTTAACTCCAGAGACCTTGCGAGCTATCGAAGAGGCCGCTCGAAAGTTGTTTACCCCTCGGGAGGCGAACAAGATGCTGCAAAGCGACGAGGCGATGAACGATCACTGGCTATGAGATTGAGTCCGGAAGCAGTAAGCGTTATTCAGAGAGCCTTTGAACAGGTCTTCGAAAAAGGTGATCTCTACCTATTCGGCAGCCGCGTTGATGATAGCCGCAAGGGGGGGGATATCGATCTGTATGTTGATGTGGATAATCGTGACCGGTTGGGTGAAAAACGTATCGAGTTCCTCACCCGCATCAAGCGGTATATTGGAGACCAAAAGATTGATCTGGTCGTGGCACGAAACACCCGGCGCGAGATTGATGAGATAGCAACAAGTCAAGGGATATTGCTATGTCGAAGGCACTGAGGGCCATCTTTGCAACACTCGACCAGTTATTTTCCAGTTGCGAAATTGACTATGAACTATTGCAGAGTCAAAAGGTGACTACAGCCTGGCTGGGGGATTACTCGAACCAGCGAGTCGTCAACAGTTTTCTGTTTAATTACATTAAGATACAAGACAAGTTCGGTGCCAGTCTATACCGCAGGTTGCTCTTCTCGTTACGCGAGATCGACAATGAAAAATTGCCGATGATTGATATTCTGAATCGGCTTGAAAAGCTGGGGATCATTGAGTCGGTTGCGGCGTGGGATCGGTTGAGGGAAATACGCAATGTCATTGCTCACGAATACCCTTCTGACAGCGAAGAGCGGCTTGAAAATATTGCACTGGCTATGCGCGGTTTTGAGCAGCTAAAAAGCCTGTTCGCACATATCAAACAATACGCCCGGTTGAAGGGATTGCTGGAAAGTCACTAGCCGGATCAATGAGGAGGGAAGCGAGATGCTGCAAAGCTACGAAGCCATTTACGATCATGGACAGGTGAAATGGTTGGGGGATCGCCCACCGGTTGAAGAGGCGCGTGTTATTGTTACCATTCTTCGGGGTAATCACAGTTGTAGTGTGAGGCGTGTACCCTCTCCGCGGATAGCAGGTAAAGGCAGGATTTTGGGAGACATTCTGTCACCGGCGGCGCCAGCCGATGAGTGGGATTGTCTTAAATGATCGTGCTCGATACGCACATTTGGGTGAACTGGATATTGTGTGGAGAGGTCGCACTCTCCCCGTCAGTTAACTTGGCGATGAAATCTGAAGGTATTCTGGCAGTGTCAGACATTTCTTGCTTTGAAGTGTTACTACTGGTTAAACGTGGAAAACTTGAACTGCCTCTACCCGTTGATGAGTGGTTGTCTGAAGCGCTTTCCAATTCTGGTGTTGAGTCTTTACCAATAACTTGTGAGATTTCTAAACGTGCAGTAGCACTTCCTGATATTCACCGTGACCCGGCTGATCGGATTATTATCGCAACGGCCATTGTGCATGATGCGAAGCTCGTAAGCATGGACCCCATGTTTCCAAATTATGTTGACTTGCATGGTCGGTTGATAGGCAAATGAGAAAAATCTGCATCATCACCGGTACCCGTGCTGAATATGGCCTATTGCGCTGGGTGATGCAGGGAATTCAGGATGACCCTGAATTAACGCTACAAATCATAGCGACTGGTATGCATCTATCGCCCGAGTTTGGCCTCACCTATCAGGCGATTGAGCAGGATGGCTTCCAGATTGATCGTAAGGTTGAAATGCTCACCAGCTCGGATACAGCAGTCGGAATCGCAAAATCGATGGGCTTGGGCCTGATTGGTTTTGCAGATGCGCTAAACGAATTACAGCCAGATTTAATTGTCGTGCTCGGCGACAGGTTTGAGATATTTGCTGCAGTCTCTGCCGCCCTAGTGGCACGCATTCCGGTGGCGCACTTGCATGGTGGGGAGATTACTGAAGGTGCTGTGGATGAAGCTTTGCGACATTCGATCACCAAGATGTCTCATCTGCATTTTGTTGCGGCAGAAGCGTATCGAAAGCGGGTGATTCAGTTAGGCGAACAGCCTGACCGCGTGTTTTTGGTGGGTGGACTTGGCATCGATAGTATCAAACGCCTGCAATTGCTTGACCGTGCAGCCCTAGAAGCTTCACTTGCTTTTAAGCTGGGCCACAAAAATCTGTTGATCACCTTCCACCCCGTGACGTTGGAGAGTGCCACAGCAGCCGATCAAATGGCGGAGTTACTCGTTGCTTTGGCAGTTCTAAAGGATACTCACCTTATCTTCACCCTGCCCAACGCCGATACTGATGGTCGTGCGCTGATCAAAATGGTTAATCAATTTGTTGTGAAGCACCCCAATGCTCGTGCCTATACATCGCTTGGTCAGTTGCGCTATCTCTCATGCG
>JADGBN010000041.1 GCA_015231435.1 Gammaproteobacteria bacterium | reverse complement strand
CGTCATCCTTGAAAATGCTGGTTCGTTGGCTGCAGTCGCTCACCCCAATCACATAGTTAATCTATGCTCATGGGGATTCGCGACTTTGCCGCCTTCCATCATTTCCAATGATTTTGGGTATAGACCACACGCGTGATGGGCAAATAGGCTAACAGCAACTATCAACTATAATCTCCCTCTAACTCCCCTTTGCCCCCTGTGTCAGGGGAAAGTATGATTTTACCCTGATGCCATCGCGTGGCCGCTTGATCTCGATTTGCTTTGTCGGCGTAAAACTTCGATAATTCACGCCCTTACCCTTCTACTGACCGACTTTTAGGATCGCACCTCCCGATGATAACCACCATGCTTAAAGCCAAGTTGCACCGTGTGCGGGTTACCCACGCAGAACTCGACTATGAAGGCTCCTGCGCCATTGATGTGGCACTGCTGCAGGAGGCGGGGATACGCGAATATGAGCAGATTGAGATCTATAACGTCACCAATGGTGAGCGCTTTACCACCTATGCAATCTCCGCCGAGAGAAATTCCGGGGTGATTTCGGTAAACGGGGCGGCTGCGCATCGTGCCGCTCCTGATGATTTGGTGATTATTTGCGCCTATACGGGGCTGACGGCCGCTGAACTTGCGAACTTCCACCCGACCCTGCTCTACGTCAACTCAGAAAATCAGATTATTCGTCGTAGTCACGCCATTCCTATGCAGGCGGCCTAGCTTGCGGTTACGGCAGCGCTAGGGGTAACCGTGCACCTGCATATTTTGGGTATTTGCGGTACCTTTATGGGGGGGCTGGCGCTGCTGGCGCGAGAGCTCGGTCATCGTGTCACCGGTCAGGATCTGCATGTCTATCCGCCGATGAGTACGATGCTCGCAGAGCAGGGGGTTGAGATTATCTCGGGCTATGATCCGATGCAGCTGCCGCTGGAGTTCTCCTGTGAGGTTGACCTGATTATTGTCGGTAATGCGATGTCGCGCGGTAATCCGATGGTCGAGTGGCTGCTTAACCGACGCATTCCCTACACCTCTGGCCCGCAGTGGCTGGCGGAGCAGTTGCTCTATCGTCGCTGGGTGATTGCGGTTGCCGGTACGCATGGCAAAACCTCGACCACCGCGATGATCGCCACCATTCTTGAGGCGGCAGGTTTTAACCCAGGTTTTCTTATCGGTGGCGTGGCGAATAACTTTCCCGCCTCGGCACGTTTGGGGAGCGATCCCTTTTTTGTGATTGAGGCGGACGAGTACGATACCGCTTTTTTTGATAAGCGCAGTAAGTTTCTTCACTACCATCCGCAGACTTTGATACTCAATAATCTTGAGTATGATCATGCGGATATTTTCCCTGATTTAGCGGCCATCGTACGCCAATTTCAGCACCTTTTGCGTATTGTCCCGGGGTTGGGCAAGCTTATCGCCCCGGCGGATGATGTGGCGTTGCAGCAGGTGATTGGTGACCATCCCTTTACTGCGGTAGAGCGAATTCACAGCGAGCAGGGGTGGAGTTACAGCGATGTGACTATCGCTGCGGCGGGTGAGCGCTTGACGCTTCGCTGGCAGGGTGAAGCGGTTGGCGAGTTAAGCTGGCAGGAGATGGGGGCGCATAATCGGCACAATGCACTCATGGCGATTGCCGCAGCGCATCATGCAGGCATTCCGTTGCCGATCGCCATTGCCGCCTTGGGGGAGTATCGTGGCGTTAAGCGGCGGATGGAGTTGCGTGGTGAAGTCGCTGGTGTACGGGTTTACGATGATTTTGCGCATCACCCCACCGCGATTCGCACTACCATTGCCGGACTGCGGGCGCGTATGCCGGCGGCTGATCGGCTGCTCTTATTGCTGGAGGCTTGCTCCAATACCATGCGTCTTGGCGTCCATGGTGAGACGCTGGTAGCGGCGCTGGCGGCGGCTGATCTAACTTTTCTGTTACAGCGTGCCGATATGGAGTGGCAGTGGCATGACTTACCCCTGCCGCAGGGGGCAACGGTTTGCCTGACAGTGGATGATCTGGTTACGGCGGTGATGGCCACGGCGCAGCGCGGCGACCATCTGCTGGTGATGAGCAATGGTGATTTTGGTGGTGTTCATCAGCGTCTATTGAACGCCCTGCAGCATGACGCCTCCTGAACGGGTCACTTTGGCAATTACCGGCGCATCGGGCACGATTTATGCCGTGACGTTGCTGCGCGAGTTGTTGCGATCAGGGGTTGCGGTCGCCCTGTTAATCTCCGCCGCAGCGCGGGTCGTTTTTGCCACAGAGATGGGCTGCGAACTGCCGCAAGCGCCGCAGGCAGCGAAGGCGAGACTGCTGGAGCTGCTTAAGTTGGCTGACGTTCAGGCGCTATTAACCCTATATGCGGTGGATGATTGGTTTTCTCCGGTGGCCAGTGGTTCCAACTGTGCCGAAGTGATGGTGGTCTGTCCCTGTTCGATGGGTACCTTGGCGGCGATTGCCACGGGGCAGAGTGATCATTTAATCGGGCGTGCCGCTGATGTGACCCTAAAAGAGGGGAAACGGTTAATTGTGGTGCCGCGTGAGAGCCCCTATTCCGAGATTCATTTGCGTAATATGTTGCGTTTAAGGCAGATGGGAGTGACGATATTGCCTGCGAGCCCGGGGTTTTATCATCAACCACAGTCGCTGGATGATTTGGTTAATTTTGTTGTCGCACGAATTCTCGATCAGTTGGGCGTTCCCCAGCAGCTAATTAGCCGCTGGGGTGAGGCTTAGCCTAGTTAAAGGCGCAGCCGGATGTGACACCAAACTTTTTCAAGATGCTGGCCATCGGGCAGAAGCCGGTAAAGGATGCCTGGAGCAGATTGGCACCGACAAAGGCGGGAACCGCCAACCAGTAGGGGTGATGAAAATAGGTAAGAGCCGAGCCGATGAGAATAAAAGTGCCGGCAATGCGGAAAATAAGTTTGTCAATATTCATGGGTAAAACCTCGTTAGTGTAAAAAAGGGGTTGTCTGCTGCAATCGTAGCGTCTTAAGGGCGCATGGACTTGGGGTAGATGGTACTCTCCGTACATTTTTCAAGTTAAAGGAGATCTGATCACAGTGACGCGATGGGGTATATTACGGGCAGTTTTGCTGCTTGTTGGGCTGTTGACGCTGCCGTTTGCCGGTGCGGCGACCCTCTCCTTTGGTCGCGATGTGAATAATGCTGAGTGGACGCAGAGCAGCAGCCGAGATCGCTGTACCCTTGAACAGTCAATTCCCCGTTTTGGTGTGGGGCAGTTTGTCCAGGAGGCGGGAGAGCTGCTACGCTTTGAATATGTGATTAATCATCATCACCGCCCCGAGGGTGATCTGCGTCTGTTGGCGATGCCGCCGTTGTGGCGCCATGATCGGCAACCGCGAATTATCGTCGCTGTCAGTGATAGTGACGGTAATAAGTTCGTCCGCTTTGAGCGTGAGGTTGCCCTAGAGATGATGCAGGAGCTGGAGACCGGGATGCTCCCCACCCTTGAGTACCGCTCCCCTCTTGGCGAACAGGGGCTGACCCGGGTGACGCTGGAGGCACTGAAATTTACCCCGGCGCTGGCACAGTTTCAGGCGTGTCTTACCCAGCTCTACCCCTATCGTTTTGGTTATGTTGAAAATAGCGAGATTTTCTTTGCCAGTGGGCGGGTGACTTTAGGCGCTGAAGAGATTAACCGTCTTAATCAGATTATTGCCTATGTGAAGGCGGATGAGGCAGTGCAGTGGATTGAGCTTGAAGGGTATGCCGATGAGCGGGGGCTGCGACGCATTAACGATGAGTTATCGCAAAAACGGACGGAGGCGGTGAAATCGTACCTGCTGGAGAACGGCGTCTCTGCGGCGATGATTACCGCCATTAGTTATGGCGAGCGTAAGCCGCGCGACACCAATCGTAGCCAGAGCGGGCGGCAGAATAATCGTGTGGTGGTGATGCAGCTGCATAAGTCACCGCCGCCGACCCCCGAGGAGATTGATGAACAGAAGCCGAACCGGGTGCCGGAGTTATCCCCAACACTGCCCGATAGCGCGATGCCCTCTTTTAAGCCGACACCGCCTGAAAGCACCTCGGCGGAGCCACCTAAAGAGGTGAAACCGCCGCCTGCGGAGCCGCCCAGTTATCAGAAGCGCTTTATTGATCTTCCTGACTTTCCGATTAAAAGTGTGCAGTAGGGGTGATGGTTGAGCTATTTTAGCGAAGAAACTTCGTTATAATGACTCTTAGCATCCTCCTTGAAAACGCTGGATTGTGCGTTGGTGGTACGGGCTTACCCCGATTACGGAGTCTCCAGGCTTATGGCAATGCCATTAAGTTAAGCCTAAGTGTGTCCACCCCCGCTTCGGGATTCGCTTCTTTACCGCCTGCCCGTATGGCCAATGATTTTGGGAATTTTTTGTTTTACATTAATTTTTATGGTTAGTTTTATTCGGAGCCCTTTATGGCAGAAATTAAGAAAGTAGTCCTCGCCTACTCAGGTGGTCTCGATACCTCGATTATTCTGAAGTGGCTAAAAGATGTTTATCACTGTGAAGTGGTCACTTTTACTGCGGATATTGGCCAGGGAGAGGAGGTTGCCCCGGCACGCGCCAAGGCGGAGGCGGCGGGGATTAAAGAGATTTATGTTGAAGATCTGCGTGAAGAGTTTGCCCGTGATTATGTCTATCCGATGTTTCGCGCCAATGCGATCTATGAAGGCGAGTATCTTCTTGGTACCTCTATTGCGCGGCCGTTAATTGCCAAGCGTCTGGTGGAGATTGCCAATGCCACGGGTGCGGATGCGATCTCCCATGGTGCGACCGGTAAGGGAAATGATCAGGTCCGTTTTGAGCTGGGGGCTTATGCGTTAAAGCCCGATGTCAAAATTATTGCCCCGTGGCGGGAGTGGGATCTGCTGTCGCGGGAGAGGCTGATGCAGTACGCTGCAGAGCACCAGATCCCCATCGATTTTGCCAAACAGTCGAAAAAATCGCCCTATTCGATGGATGCCAATCTGCTGCATATCTCCTACGAGGGCGATATTCTGGAGGATCCTTGGGCCGAGCCCGAAGAGTCGATGTGGCGCTGGTCCGTCTCCCCCGAGGCGGCTCCCGATACCCCGACCTATGTGGAACTCACTTATCAGCAGGGTGATATTATCGCGATTAATGGTGAAGCGATGAGTCCTGCGACAGTGATGGAGTATCTCAATCGTGTGGCGGGGGCGAATGGTGTCGGGCGGGATGATATTGTTGAAAACCGTTATGTCGGGATGAAGTCGCGGGGCTGTTACGAGACACCGGCGGGTACAGTGATGTTAAAGGCACATCGCGCCATGGAGTCACTGACGTTGGATCGAGAAGCGGCGCATCTTAAGGATGAGCTGATGCCCCGTTATGCCGAGATGATCTACAACGGTTACTGGTGGAGCCCGGAACGTCACGCTCTGCAGGCGCTCATTGATCATACGCAAAGTGTGGTGAATGGCGAGGTGCGGGTGAAGCTCTATAAAGGGAATGTAATTATCGCCGGTCGTAAATCCGCCACCCATAGTCTTTTTGATGAGTCGATTGCCACCTTTGAAGATGATGCGGGTGCTTATGATCAGAAGGATGCGGGTGGCTTTATCAAGCTCAATGCCCTGCGGTTGCGAATTGGTGGTCGGCGGCAGCAGCGCGACTAGAAAAGTGGTAAAAGGGGCGCCCCGTTATTCACAGTACCTAGTTGACTCATTCCAGATGACAGTGCATGACAGGATGAAATGGAAAACGAACTAATTGATGGCCACCAGAAGTTAACCGGTGAGGAGCGCGATAATCTTAGCCAGTACCTTATTAAAGGGCAGGATGAGATTATTCGCAGTCTGCGTCTGTTAATTCGCAAACCGGAACCGCTAACGCTCTTTTTTGATGGCGGCAAGCGCTCTTTCCCTACCTCGGTCGTGCAGGTGATCTCCAATCGGGATTTGGTGGTGCTGGAGCGTTCGGTGACTGACACCCATAATGATCGTCTGCTTGAGCTCTCCCGGTGTACGGTGGTTGGACAACCTCAGGGGGTGAAGATCCGTTTCGTTCTGCAGGGGCTCTCCATGGCCAAGTTTCAGAATGAGCGGGTGTTAATCGCCCCTCTACCGCGTGAATACTATCGCTTTCAAAAGCGTGAGTTTTTTCGTGTCGAGACCCCTTTTCTTAACCCGGTACGGGTACAACTGACGCTGGAGAGCGGTCTGGATCTTGAGTTTCGCGCCAGTGATATGAGTGGTGGCGGACTGCGACTCGATGATGTCAATTTTAGTCTTGAAGTTGAAACGATGCAGATTATTAGCAACTGCACGATTATAATACCCGATATGTTGCCCTTTAAGTGCGATTTGGAGGTGCGTAATAGCTATGAGATTGCCAATAAAAATGGTACTCGTGTCCATTATGTCGGCTGCGCCTTTATGAATCTGCGTGTCGGTTATGAATCAATGATTCAAAACTACCTTAACCATCTGCAACTGGCACAGCGCTCTCAGGAAAACAACCCGCCCGTCAGCCCGCAATAACCGCTCCTGTGGTGAACCTTAGCGGCAGTTTTGTTCATCTTCATCTGCATACCGAATATTCGTTAGTTGATGGCGTTGTCCGAATTAAGCCGCTGGTAGCGGCCGTGGCGGCCGCAGCGATGCCGGCTGTCGCCGTCACCGATCACGCTAACCTCTTTGCCCTTATCAAATTTTATGCCGCAGCGCGTGCTGCGGGCGTTAAACCGGTGGTCGGGGCAGAGCTGCAAATACGCGCACCACAGCCGCAGCAGCGGGCGGCACGCATTGTGCTGCTCTGTCGTAACCTCGAGGGGTATCGCAATCTCTGCCAACTCATCTCGCGTGCCTATCTTCACGGGCAGCATCAGGGGGTTCCCTATATTGAGCGTGCCTGGCTGGATGACCATAGCGCCGGACTGATTGCCCTTTCAGGTGGGCGTGAAGGTGAGGTTGGTCATGCACTGCTGGCGGAGCAGGAGGCGGTTGCCCAGGCGCTGCTGCAGGGCTATCAGCAGACCTTTCACGGTGATTTCTATCTCGAGTTGCAGCGTACCGGACGTGCGGGGGAGGAGTCGTATCTGCACGCTGCGGTTACTCTGGCGCTGGCCACCGGGGTGGCGGTGGTGGCCACCAATGATGTCCGTTTTCTTGCCGCCAGCGACTTTGAGGCGCATGAGGCGCGGGTGGCGATTAATGAGGGACGTACCCTGGATGATCCCCGCCGTACACGTCACTACAGCGCTGAACAGTATTTGCGCAGTCCCGCCGAGATGCTTGAGCTTTTTAGTGATATTCCCGAGGCATTGGCAAATAGTGTTGCAATTGCTTGTCGTTGCAACGTCGAGTTGTCGCTGGGAAAATATTACCTTCCCGATTTTCCGATTCCCGCAGGATTGACCGAGGCGGACTACTTCCGCCAGTTGTCACGTCAGGGGCTGGAGCAGCGTCTCGCCAAGCTCTTTGAGCCGCAAGCGCCCGACTTTATTACCCTGCGCCAGCCCTATGATCAACGCCTTGAGACCGAACTTGAGGTGATTATTAATATGGGCTTTCCCGGCTACTTTCTGATTGTTGCCGATTTTATCCGCTGGGCGAAAGCGCATGAGATCCCCGTAGGGCCCGGACGCGGTTCGGGGGCGGGATCGCTGGTGGCCTATGCCCTGACGATTACCGATCTTGACCCGCTTGCTTATGATCTGCTTTTTGAGCGCTTTCTTAACCCTGAACGGGTGTCGATGCCTGACTTTGATATCGACTTCTGCATGGAGGGGCGTGATCGTGTTATTGATTATGTAGCGAATCAATACGGACGGGATCGAGTATCGCAAATTATCACCTACGGTTCGATGGCCGCGAAGGCGGTGGTGCGCGATGTCGGTCGTGTTTTTGGTCACCCCTACGGATTTGTCGATGATATTGCCAAGCTCATCCCCTTTGAGCTGCAGATGACCCTTGATAAGGCGCTTGAGCAGGAGGAGCAGCTACGTCAGCGTTATCAGGAGGATGAGGAGGTCAAGAGCCTTATCGACATGGCACGGCAGCTCGAGGGGCTGCGGCGTAACGCCGGTAAACACGCGGGAGGGGTGGTGATTGCCCCGACGGCGCTCACCGATTTTGCACCGCTCTATTGTGAAGAGGGTGGTGGCAATGTGGTCACCCAGTTCGATAAGGATGACGTCGAGAAGGTGGGGCTGGTTAAGTTCGACTTTCTTGGCCTTAAAACATTAACAGTTATCGATTGGGCTATTCGTAACGTCAAACTGGCGCAAAATCGCACTATCGACATTACGACAATCCCCCTTGACGATGCCGCCACCTATGATCTGCTGAAAAAGAGTCAGACCACGGCGGTCTTTCAGTTGGAGTCGCGGGGGATGAAAGAGCTTATTTCGCGCCTGCAACCCGATACCTTTGAAGATATTATCGCGTTGGTCGCCCTCTTTCGCCCCGGTCCGCTACAGTCGGGAATGGTGGATGATTTTATTAATCGCAAACATGGCCGCGCCAAGGTCGCCTATCCGCACCCCGATCTCGAACCGGTACTCGCCCCCACCTATGGGGTCATTCTCTATCAGGAGCAGGTACAGCGAATTGCCCAGGTGCTGGCGGGTTACTCCCTGGGGGGTGCTGATCTGTTGCGTCGGGCAATGGGTAAAAAGAAGCCTGAGGAGATGGCGAAGCAGCGGGAGATTTTTACCAGTGGCGCGTTAGAGCGTGGGGTTGAGGCTGAAACAGCGACCTATATTTTTGATCTAATGGAAAAGTTCGCCGGCTATGGCTTTAATAAATCGCACTCCGCTGCCTACGCGCTGGTCTCCTACCAAACCGCCTGGCTGAAGTGTCACTACCCATCCCCCTTTATGGCGGCGGTGCTCTCCGCCGATATCGAAAATACCGACAAGGTGGTTTTTCTCATTGATGAGTGTCACACCATGGGCATTCATGTGCTTCCCCCCGATGTTAATCATAGTGATTACAAATTTGTTGTTCTTCCTGATGGCGCAATTGTCTATGGCCTAGGCGCGATTAAGGGGATCGGCGTGGCAGCGATTGAGGATATGGTACGGGAGCGGCAGGCGCAGGGTACCTTTAGTGATCTTTTCGATTTTTGTCAGCGCGTTGATCTGCGTAAAATGAATCAACGGGTGCTTGATGTGCTTATTCGTGCCGGTGCCCTTGACAAACTGGGTCCCAATCGTGCCACGCTGCTCGCTTCGTTAGCCCGGGCGGTACAGCTTGCAGAGCAGATTAGCAGTAATCAAAACCGTGGCATGGGTGACCTGTTTGGTTTTGGTGCGGTTAGTGGTGGAAAAAATTCGTCAATTGATTTTGATCATCAGGCGGAGTGGCCGGAGCAGCAACGTCTGCGACACGAGAAGGAGACGCTGGGTCTCTATCTGACGGGGCACCCCATTGATGAGCATCTGCCGGAACTGCGGGCGCTGGGGGCGCAGAATATTGCCGATCTGCAGGTTGAGCGCAAGCGTAAGCGGCGCATTGCTGGGTTGGTGATTGCGCTGCGCAGCCGTCAGAATAAAGATGGCAAAATTACCGCCTTTGTCACCCTGGATGATCGCAGTGCCCGTATAGAGGTGGCGATTTTTAGCCAGCTCTATGGTCAATGCCATGATTTAATTGTCAAAGATCAGGTGCTTATTGTTGAAGGTGAGGTCAGCTATGACGAGTTTCGCGGTGAAAACCAGTTTCGTGCCGATGCGGTCTATCAATTGGAGGGGGCACGCGAAGCCTATGGTCGTGAACTTACGCTCACCATCTGCCCGCAGGAGCTAAGCATCAGCAATCCGGGAGAGTGGGTCGCCCAGTTGCGCACGACGCTTGAACCCTATTGTGAGGGTCTGCTTCCCGTCACACTGCAGCTGCAGCTGGCAGTTGGTAATGCCCGCCTCTCCCTAGGTGATGCCTGGCAGATCCGCCCCGGTGAGCAGCTGCTTGGCAGATTAAAAGAGCTGCTTGGAGCGCAGCGGGTGCGGTTACGTTACGACCCTTAATTGCCAACCAGCGGGTATGCCGCAGCCCTGTACTGACAAAATTGTCATGACACCTTCATGCGAATCGCGGATATACCCGTCATCCTTGAAAATGCTGGTTCGTTGGCCGCAGTCGCTCACCCCAATCACTTAGGTTGTCTAAGCTCATGGGGATTCGCGACTTTGCCGCCTTCCATCATTTCCAATGATTTTGGGTATAATCCTCCCTTTCCCTCTTCCTGTATAACTACTCTGGAGATTAACCATGCAAGCGTTTCGTTATCGTACCCCGCAAATCGTAATTCACTGGCTGGTCGCTGCGTTGACCATCTTTTTGGTGGCCACAGGCACTTTTATTCTTGCCGAGATGCCCAATACGGCGGAGAAGATTATGAATTTGCGTATTCATCTGATTGTCGGTGCCTTAACTGCGCTGCTGGTGGTTGTTCGTATTATTCTGCGTAAGCGGATGCCCGCACCCCCTACCGAAAAACTGGTGATGCTTGGACATATGGCGCTCAATCTGGTGCTGCTGCTAATGGCGATGAGCGGCATGGTGTTGGCGTTGCAAAGTGATCTCTTTGCGGCACTCTTTGCCGGTGCTGCACTGCCGGAGGATTTTGAGGTTTTTACGCCGCGCCAAATCCACGGTTTGGGTGCTTCGCTGGTCATGGTCTTGGTCGCTATTCACGTTGCTGCAGCGCTCTATCATCAGCTAATTGTCAAGGATGGCCTGATGGCGCGCATGGGCTTGGGTGGTAAGTAGGTTTTAACTGACCGTTTGCCTTCTGTATGCGTTCTCCCCGGAGCCGCTCTCCGGGGAGAATTAAAAAAAAATGAAAAAAAATTTAAAGAAGTGCCGCAGGGTGCCGATAGTTGGGTCAAGAGCAGCTACTGAACTCCCCCACACATAAGAACAGTCGCTTCTCCCGCTTAAAAAATAGTTTTTAAAATCTGCTAAAGCTTTCCCCATTGCGGCCGCTCTCACTATCAGGGGCGGTAATTATCAGGACAATTTGATAAATCCGCTATGTTCATCTTGATCCAAGGGCCTGATCAGCCTGAAGGTCGTTATGTGTGGGGGAAGCTAAAATGGCTCAAGTAATCAATACCAACGTTGCCTCTCTAGGGGCCCAACGTTATCTCAGTAATTCACAGAATTCACTGCAAACTTCACTGCAACGTCTCTCTTCCGGTCTGCGTATTAATACCGCCAAGGATGATGCAGCGGGTCTCTCTATCTCTGAAGGTTTAACCAAACAGATCCGTGGCTATAGCCAGGGTACCCGTAACGCCAATGATGCGATCTCAATGATGCAAACCGCTGAGGGTGGTCTGCAGGAGATTAGCAATATGTTACAGCGTGTGCGTGAGCTGGCGGTGCAATCTGCCAACGGTAACTACACCTCAGTCGAACGTACCGCGATGAATGACGAGGTCGGTCAGCTGGTGAGTGAGATAGGTCGTGTGGCTGGTAACTTGACCTTTAACGGTACCAAGGTGATTGGTTCAGCTGTCTCTATTAAGTTCCAGGTTGGTCAGGCTGCCGGTGATCAGGTTACGGTTGCCTTAACGAATGCTTCAGGCGTCGCTGCCGGGGCAAACGTCAGCACGGCAACCACTGCGGGCTCCACGATTTCTAAAATGGACACTGCCATTAATACCATTAACGCCCAGCGTGGCGCGTTGGGTGCGGCGATGAATCGTATGGAGTCAGTGGTTCGTACCAATGAGAATGTCGTCGAGAACCTCTCTGCTTCGCGTAGCCGTATTCTTGATGCTGACTTTGCTGCCGAGACAGCAAACTTAACCCGTAATCAAATTCTTCAGCAGGCGGGATCTGCAATGCTCGCCCAGGCAAACTCGTTACCACAAAATGTGTTAGCGCTATTGAGTTAGCCTAAGCAGTAAGCCGAATAACGGCAACACAGCACTTAAGCCACCGGTCATACCCATGACCGGTGGCTTTTTTTTGCTTAAATATTTTAAAGTTTGCTAATGCAGAGCCGCTAGATTGGCTGGGAGCGGAAAACGTCTGAAGTTAAATAGATGTATTCGCTAGAGAATAGAATGGGGATCGCACTGCGGCCCCAGTGACCATGGAGGAAATTATCATGGCACAAGTCATCAACACAAACGTAGCTTCCATCGGAGCACAACGTTACTTAAATAACTCACAGAACTCACTGCAGGTCTCTTTGCAACGCTTGTCATCGGGTATGCGCATTAACAGCGCCAAGGATGACGCGGCAGGTCTGTCGATCTCTGAAGGACTGACCAAACAGATCCGTGGTTATGCCCAGGCTACCCGCAACGCCAGTGACGCCATCTCCCTAATTCAGACCGCTGAGGGTGGTCTGCAGGAGGTCGGAAACATGTTGCAACGGGTGCGTGAACTTGCGGTGCAGTCGGTGAACGGAAACTACACCTCCACGGAGCGTGCGGCGATGAATGCCGAGGTACAGCTACTCACCAGTGAGATTGACCGTGTTGCCGCAAAACTGACCTTTAACGGCAGAAATGTGATTGGTTCAGCCGTGACCGTTGACTTCCAGGTCGGTGCCGATGCTGGGGACAAGATAGCCGTCACCCTGACCAACGCCTCTAACGTGCATCAGGGTGCAACGGTCGATACGGTTGCCAATGCCAGCAACGCGATCACCACCATGGATAATGCGATTAAAACGATTAACTCGCAACGGGGTGAATTGGGTGCCGCGCTAAACCGCATGGATTCGGTGATTCGCACTAACGAAAACGTGATTGAAAACCTCTCTGCTTCACGCAGTCGCATTTTGGATGCTGACTTTGCTAAAGAGACAGCTAATTTAACACGGACACAAATTCTGCAGCAGGCCGGATCAGCGATGCTCTCCCAGGCCAATGCGATACCGCAGAACGTACTATCGCTACTTGGGTAAACGGGGAGATAGGCGAGTAATGGGATTTCGTAATGACGAAGGTATAGGTAGCGGTTGATACCCGTTGGTCGGGAATATCCGCTAAATTTTATAAGATATCGGACGATATCATGATCGTGCATATGGAGAAACTATCATGGCACAAGTAATTAATACCAACGTGGCATCGCTTGGTGCGCAACGTTATTTAAATCAGTCGCAGAATGCTTTGCAGACCTCTTTGCAAAGACTCTCATCTGGGATGAGAATTAACAGCGCCAAGGATGATGCGGCAGGACTCTCGATTTCTGAGGGGTTAACCAAACAGATTAGAGGTTATAATCAGGCAACACGTAATGCGAGTGACGGGATCTCGTTAATGCAGACCGCTGAAGGGGGTTTGCAGGAGATCGGGAATATGTTACAGCGGGTGCGTGAGTTGGCGGTGCAGTCATCTAACGGTAACTACACCTCAACGGAGCGCGGGGCAATGCAGGCGGAGGTGGCGGCGCTTACCAGTGAAATTGACCGGGTGGCGGCTAACCTTACCTTTAACGGAAGGAAGGTGATAGGCTCTGCGTTAACGATTAACTTCCAGGTGGGTGCCGATGCCGGTGACCAGATTGCGGTGACCTTAACCAACGCCTCAGGGATTGCCAATGGGGTGACGGTGTCAACCGCCACGGGAGCCTCCGCCGCGATTACCAGTATGGATACGGCGATTACCACCATTAACACCCAGCGGGGTGCTTTAGGTGCCGCACTTAACCGGATGGAGTCGGTGATTCGTACCAATGAGAATGTGGTAGAGAATCTGTCAGCGTCACGCAGTCGCATTCTTGATGCTGACTTCGCTGCCGAGACAGCAACGCTGACGAGAACGCAAATACTGCAACAAGCGGGATCGGCAATGTTGGCTCAGGCCAATGCAATACCGCAAAATGTGCTTTCACTATTAAGATAGGCTAGTATTAGGATAAGGTAATTTTTGAATCTGCCGACCTGTTACCAGGGAGGGTGGCAGCAGGCAGGATCAGGAGGGTAAAGTGATGATAGGTTCCATTGAAAGTAGTGTGATGCGTCTGGTTGCTTCGCGCACCCCGGAGGGGGTTGCGCCTGCACAAAAGACGAAAGAGACGGAGGCGGCGGCCAGCCAGGCGTCAAATCGGTTTGATCGCACCCTCCAGGAGATGATGGTTAATAAATCTGCAGAGGAGAAGTCAGCTCCCGCCAAACAAGATATTAATGATGTGGTTAGAAAATTGAATGAACATACGCAAAAGATGGACAGAACGCTGAACTTCAGCATTGATGATGCATCTGGGCGTTCTGTCATTAAGGTAACCGATGCCAAATCCGGCGATTTAATTCGTCAGATTCCCAGCGAAGAGATTCTCCGGGTGGCACAGTGGGTTGCCGATATGCGTGAGGGTAAGGGTGGACTCATCGAAGAGAAGATATAACGACCTTTTCGATAGTTTTGTTTATGATTATGGTGATTGATATACCATAATCATTTGATTTTTTTGTAAATTGAGGTGACTTGACATGGCTAGTTTTGCAGTTTCAGGTATCGGCTCCGGGCTCGATGTCAATAGTATTGTCACCCAATTGATGGCGCTGGAGCGTCAGCCCTTGAATGCTCTGGAAGATCGTAAAAAGAGTTTTGATGAGCAGCTCAGTGCCTATGGTCAGCTAAAAAGCCAACTTTCCACTTTTCAGGGTGCAATGAAGGAGCTGGCAAATCTTGATAAGTTTGAGATTTACAGTTCAACGGTCAGTAATGAAGATTACTTCTCAGTGACGACCGATAATACAGCCGCCAAGGGGAGTTATGAGCTGCAGGTGACGGCGCTGGCGCAGGCACACTCACTGCGTACCAACTCAGGTTTTGGTGATACCGCCCATTTTGGTGAAGGTAGCCTGAACTTCACGGTGGGAGGCGAATCCTTTAGCGTTGACGTGACAACCGATAACAACACCATGGCAGGTATTCGGGATGCAATTAATAATGCGGCTGACAATAAAGGTGTCACTGCATCCATTGTTAATAATGGCGGGGTTAACTTCCTGACCTATACCTCAGACAAGACAGGGTTAGCCAACGGCATATCGGTCGCAGCAACGGTGATCTCAGGTAATGTTGGCCTGCTGGCTGGTGCCAATCTTAGAGAGATGACTGCGGCACAGGATGCAACGGTTGTCCTCGGACAAAATAACAGCATTACGATTTCTAGTGAGAGTAATACGATTGACTTTGCCATTGAGGGCGTTACGCTCAATCTGAAAAAGGTGAGCCCCGCTTTTGAGACACTAAAAGTTGATCGTGATACCAATGCGGTAGCGACTACCGTTGAGCAGTTTGTTAACTCCTATAACAGTTTGCAGAAAAAGATTGAGTCCCTGCGTAGTGGCGAACTTAAGGGCGACAGTGGTCTGTTGTCGATTCAAAACTCCCTGCGTAATGTGATGAATACCGCACCCGTTGGTCTTACCACTAATATGGCTACCCTGTCGCAGGTGGGGATAAAAACCGAGAAGGATGGCACCTTATCACTCAACCGGACGACTCTGGACAAGGTGTTGGTGAGTGACTTTTCCGGGATTAGCGAACTTTTTGCCGATGACGATCAGGGCTTTGCCTTTCGTATGAATACGGTTACCAAAGGGTTGCTAGATTTTAACGGGGTCATTGATTCACGCCAGAGTGGCTTGAATGGTCGGATTAAATACCTTAACGATCAGATAACCAATATGGAGTTTCGTATGGAGTCGAAGGAGACCAGTCTGCGCCGTCGCTACTCCAATTTAGATACGCTGTTGTCACAGATACAGTCAAGCGGAAGTTATCTGACGCAGCAGCTGGCGTCGCTTCCTGGGGTCTCAAGGTAGGCATAGAAAATGATGCAACAACCGCGTACTCAGCGTGCCGCAGCTAACCTCTATAGCCGTATGGGGGTTCAGGGCGGGGTTGAGACAGCCAATCCTCATCGTCTTGTGCTCATGCTGATGCAGGGGGCTATTGACAGACTGGCGATGGCCAAGGGGGCGATGAAAAATCGTGACATTAGCACTAAGGGGCAGATGATCTCCAAGGTGATGACGATTATTGGCGGTCTGCGTGGGAGTTTGGATATGGATCTCGAAGCGGGGCGTGGCGGTGAGATCTCTGCCAATCTATATAGTCTGTATGACTACATGGAGCGCCGTCTGCTCGATGCCAATGTCAAAAATGATGTGGTACTGCTTGATGAAGTGAGTGAGTTAATGGTGGCGATTAAGAGCGCCTGGGAAAATATCGCATAAGATGGCGGTTAAACAACAGTACCCCTCATGGGAAGAGATAGCGCAATTAACCCAGGCAATGGTAGAAGATGCGCAGCGGGGCGAGTGGGAAGCGTGTGGTGCTAAAGCCATACAGCGTCAACAGCTGCTTGCCAGTTACTTCGCGGTTCCCGTGGCTGCTGCCCAAAGTGACGCGATTGCCGCTGCGATTGCTGCGGTGCAACAGAGCGATGCGTTAATAGAGTCGCTTGCCCAGGCGGAGTTTAGCCAGTTAAAAAATGAGGTAATGCAGTTTACCCAAGAGCGCACGGCCTCCCGCGCCTATTACGATACCCCCTGACCGTACAGCCCACGTTCCAGTGGGCTCCAGTGGCGAATTCCAGATACGCTTCCCCCTTGCCAGCGCCAACCCGCTTTACCCAAACCCCACTTCTCCCCCCAAAAAATTATTTTGAAACTTTCCTAAAGATTCAATCTGCGCTGCCGATAGTTTGGTCAAGAGCGGCACAAGCAACACAACATAAGCCACTCTACTAAAAAATACACAGCAAAATTAAACATTTGGAGAAGCAGTCATGGCACAAGTAATCAACACAAACGTAGCATCCATCGGTGCACAACGTTATCTGAACAAATCACAGGCCTCATTACAGGTCTCCCTGCAACGCCTTTCATCAGGTCTGCGTATTAACAGTGCCAAGGATGACGCTGCCGGCCTGTCAATCTCTGAAGGGTTAACCAAACAGATTCGTGGCTATGCCCAAGCAACCCGTAATGCCAGCGATGCCATCTCATTAATTCAGACCGCTGAGGGTGGTCTGCATGAAGTCGGTAATATGCTGCAACGCATTCGTGAGTTGGCCGTGCAGTCAGCTAACGGTAACTACACCTCCGTTGAGCGTGATGCGATGAATGCTGAAGTGCAGTTACTGACCAGTGAGATTAATCGTGTTGCTGCAAAATTAACTTTTAATGGTACCAACGTGGTTGGTTCTGCAAAGAGCGTCGATTTTCAGGTAGGTGCAGATGCCGGCGATAAAATTACGGTCGTGTTAACCAACATTACCAATATTCATTCAAACGCACAGATCACCACTGCGACAAATGCCAGTACCGCTATTACCCAGATGGATAATGCGATTTTGGTACTGAATAATCAGCGCGGTAAGTTAGGTGCAGCGATGAATCGTATGGAAGCTGTTATTCGGACAAACGAAAATGCGATAGAGAATCTCTCAGCCTCGAGAAGCCGCATCCTTGATGCCGACTTCGCTGCTGAGACTGCAAACCTCACCCGCACTCAGATTTTGCAACAGGCCGGTTCTGCGATGCTGTCGCAAGCCAATCAGATACCACAGAATGTCCTTTCGTTACTGCAATAACAGTGGCTGGGTCGCATTACGATAAATAAGGAGAACTATCATGTACGCCATGAATCAAAGAGCAGCAGTTGATTTTTATAATCAGGTCGGTGTGCACAGTAATGTCGCTTCCGCGAGTGCCCACAGATTAGTGCAGATGTTAATGCAGGGTGCCATAGACAGAATAGCCGTTGCCAAAGGGGCACTGAGAAATCGTGATATTGTCACCAAAGGCGAGACGATTTCACAAGTCATGGCGATTATTGAAGGGTTGCGTAACAGTCTGAATATGGAGGCCGGCGAAGAGATTGCCGAGAACCTGAATGCGCTTTACAACTATATGAACAGACGTCTTTTAGAGGCCAATTCGCGCAATAGCCTAGAGATGCTCGACGAAGTTTCCGGCTTACTGGGCTCGATTAAAGGTGCCTGGGATAGTATCGGGTAATATTCACGACAAGAGATAACTCCCCACTGCCCGCAGCAGGGGGTGGGGAGGGCAGGACCGCAACTCACAGGGAAGAGGTGAGGCGGAGGGTGAAGTGGTGGTAGTGGCGCTAACGGAGATAGCGCATCCTTCAGACCCAACCGATTATGCTGTGTAGTCATGGACTGCATTTAGGGTGGCCTTTTGGTCACCCTTTTTTTTGGGGTGTATTAACTAAGCAGGAAACCGGGGTAAACAGCGTCTAAATTTGATCACCCCAGATGTGCCATCATCCAGTGATGAGCCCCCCTTCGACCTGAATAGGCACTGATGGCCGTCTCAGGTTGTCAGGGGGGTATGCGGGGCGTGATTAACCCCTACTTGAAGGGGGTTGGACGTGGGGTAGTGTCGGTGGAGGGTGGCAGGATCGGTAACTGGAAGTTCGGCTGATCGCCGGTGAGTGATTTCAGGAAGGCAACAATTTGGGCATTCTCTTTGTCGGAGAATTTTTTGCCAAGCTGAATCCGCCCCATGATATCAACTGCTTCGGTTAAAGTCTTTGCCTCACCATCATGGAAATAGGGGTAGGTCATTTCGACGTTGCGCAGGGTTGGAACTTTAAAGTTGAAGCGGTCTGCATCTTTGCCGGTGACAGCGCTTAGCCCTTCAGCGGGACTGTTTGCCTTGTAGGCTTCAACCACACCCATCTTCTGGAATGAGTTGCCGCCGACAGCTTCACCATTATGGCAGGCAACACAGCCACTGTTTTTAAAGAGTTCGTATCCAGATTTCTCCTCGGCAGTAATGGCGTTTTTGTTGCCAAGCAGCCATTGATC
>JADGBN010000040.1 GCA_015231435.1 Gammaproteobacteria bacterium | reverse complement strand
GGTGTGGACAAAGCAGGTGTTGCCAAAGGGGCGGGTGCCGCCAAAGCAACGACAGCGACCGGCGCGACGGCTGCTAAAGCGACCGCAGAAAAGACGGCTGTCACAGCTAAAGGGGTGACGGCGACAGCTGGCGGGGCTAAAGTGATTGCGATTAACGGTGCGGCAGCAGCAACTACCGCTGTCCCAGCCACCGCCACGGCGGCAAAAGCCGGGGTGATGGCGAAAGCAGCCGCAGCTAAAGCGACCATTGGTAAAGGGGCCGCAGTAGCGGCGACAGCAGTGGTCAGCTCAACAGCAGTGATTGGTCGTGATGCGACAATTTTAGCCGGTGCGCGAATCGGTGATGGTGCGATTATCGGTGACGGCGCCCGTATTGCCATGGATGCCAAAATTGGCAGTGGTGTTGTCGTTGGTGCGGATGCCACTGTCGGTAAGGGCGCTATTGTCTCACACGGTGCGGCGATTGGTCAGGATGCCGCGATTGGTAAAGGGGCCTCTATTGCCTCCGGCGCGGTGATTGGTCAGGATGCCAGTATTGCTGCAGGTGCCAAGGTGAAGGCAGGTATGGTGGTTAAAGATGGCGCTACCGTTGCCGCAAAAAAAGTGGCGGTTGTCAAAGGTGCCGCCGCAGGTGGTAAAGCGGCAACCGGTGCCAAACTTGCGACTGGCACCGGTGCGACCGGTGCTGCTGTGGTGAGTGCCGGTGGTACACCAACCATTATTACCGCTGCGATGACCACTCAGGGGGGGGCCGGTGGCGCCACCATTACCGCTAATGCAGCGACCGGTTCGGCAACCGGAATGATGAGTGCGAAAAGTTTAGGCCTCGGTCTGGGGCTGGGCATGTGGGGGACGGCGCTGGTGGGTGGTATGGCTGCTATCGCCGTTTATGGTTATATGCGCAGTCGCAAGGCAGAGAAGCAGCAGGCGGCAGAGGAGCAGAGTCATGCGGTTGCAACCGAGGCTGAGCTCGATTCACTTGGCAAGTCTCAAACCGTAGTTAACTAGGAGTAGTGCGCGATGATTGAAGTTGTAGTCCATACCCAGCTGTCAATAAAGATGCGTCTGATGGCGCTAATGAGCTATCTCGGGGTGCTGGTCTTTGTTCCGTTAGTGATGAACCGTGATGATCAGTATGTCAATTTTCATGCGCGGCAGGGGTTAATTATCTGGGTGATGGGTATTGTCGCCATCTTTGCCCTCTATCTTCCTGGTGTCGGCAAACTGGTTTTTAGCGCGCTGGCGATGCTCGCAATGGTCTATTCCCTGTTAGGCATTGTCTCGGTGCTGCTGTTACGGGCGTGGAAACTCCCTTTTATTTACAACCTTTCTGTAAAGCTGTAATCACCACCTTGTCGGTATTACTCTATGGGAGGGGTTTACCCCTCCCTTGCTGTTTTTGCCGCCGCCCGCTTCGGTCAACTCATATAACCCCTGTGCAGAGCTCTCCCTAGCCATGATTTCCGGTGTTGAGGTTCATAATCGCAACGCGCTCTACCTTCTGGCAGCGCTCTGTATGATTTTTATGACCATGATTCTGGCGATTCAGCCAGTCTATCTGCGGGTTATTCTCGGGGTGACTTTGGCGGATGCCGGTGCGATAAATGCCAATGTTCAGGTGGTGACCGAGGTGCTTGATATGCTGGTTGTCGGCTATCTTGGCTACCTCTCGGATCGCTATGGCCGTGTCACAGTGATCGTTTACGGCTTTTTAGTTGCCGCTGTGGCGGCGTTAATTATCCCCTCAAGCCACCAAATTGGTCTCTGGCTGGGTGTTGGTGGCTTAACCGTATTCTATTTAATGCGCATTTTTATGTCGCTGGGAACCGCAGCCGTCTGGCCACAACTGGCAGCCTTAACGGGTGACTTCTCGACGCGCAAAGAGCGCGCTTCACTAATGGCCAATACCGCCTTTATGATGGCGTTTGGCGCGACGCTGGTTTATGCCGTATTAATGCAGCTGCCAAAATATCTCGGTATTGAGGCGGTGATGTATCTAATCGCTATCGTCGCCTTTGCCGGTGCGTGGTTTGCCAGACGTTCGCTGGTGGATGTCGCGCAGCGCTTTGATGAAGAGCGGGTGCCGTGGCGCCAAATCGGTCAACTGTTGCGTCACGACCGGCGGATGCGTCTCGCCTTCCTCTCCGCTTTTGCCTCACGCAACGATATGGTATTAATTGGTCTGTTCATGATGTTGTGGATGATCTATTTTGCCGATATTGTCGGCATGACGCAGGAGGAGGCGGTTGCGCGTGGTGGCTTGGTAATCGGGCTGATTGGCGCAATTATTCTCGTCACTATTCCGATCTGGGGCTGGTTTATTCAGCGCTACGGTCGTATCGCGGCACTGACGGTAGGCATGGCTTTTTCTGGTATCGGATTTACCTCGATGTGGTTTGTCGTTAACCCCTACGACTGGGGAATCTATATTCCCGCCATTTTAATCGCCATAGGTCAGGCAGGAACGCTGTTGGCGCCGCAAATTATTACCATCGATCTTGCACCGCCATCAATGCGTGGCATCATTCTCGGGGCCTTTAATACCGTAGGCGGTATCGGGATGATTGTCTTTGTCCAGATCGGTGGGTTCCTCTTTGATCTCATTGGTCCCTATGGCCCGTTTATCTTTACAGGGATCGGCAATCTGTTTATTATGCTCTATGCTATCTGGCTGCTAAAAGTATTGAAAGAGCCAGAACCACCCGAAATTGATGAGGCCTGCTCGACATGTTAGGCGTGGTTGCCATGGCCCTATTACATATTCAGTATCAACAGGTAGAAATATGCCCAATATCATAGCCGGACTCCTCGCCATTGCCTTTGGTATATGGGGTCTCTCCGTCTGGTGGTACTCGGTGATGGAGGCGCTGCGTGGTGTGGTGCCACTTTTACTTATCGCCTTTGGGGTTATCGCTTTAATGGCGGGGGTGACGCGTTTTGAGCGACGTGAGCCGAGCGATGCCGATCTGATGGCCACTCTTGATGAAGAGACGTCATCATCCACGAAATCAGCCGACAAGAGTAAGGATTGATGTTTAAATTTAATATGGGTTTTTTTGCGATTGATCCCGCCTCCTGTGGCAAGGAGACTCGTAAATATATTTATGTCATGGGGGCTGTCGCCGTACTCACAGTCAGTCTTACCTATATTTATGAGTATCACTATAAGCCGGCACAACATGCGGTGCATGATGCGATGAGTGCGTAGATGGGTAGTAACCCCGCGTTAATGATGCAGTCGCCTGCGACAACGAATCAGGCGGTGAACAATTTTGCCCCCGCTGCTAGTCAGTTACCCAATCTTGGCGTTAATGTCGTCACCCCGGGAATGCCGCCAATTATAAACGGCACAACGCCACCCCCGCCGTCACATCAGGCGGATGGTCGTGCGGTGATGGTCTGTAGCGGCTGTCATCAGGTTCAGGATATGACCGCCGTTGCTGCCCAGATAAATCTGATGCAGACGCCGCAGCCTCTAGCCGCCCAACCACAGACCATTGATCTGGCGAATAATCCTGAACATTTGAGTTTCAGTTTTATCTATAACAGCATTAAGCAGAGTGTCGTCAATATCAGTTCGACCCATACCGTTAATACCGCAATGACCCAGCCACAACCGCTGGATAATGCGCCACGTTATGCGTTACCAAGAACCGGCACCACCACTGAGAGTATCGGTTCTGGGGTTATTGTTAGCCGTAACGGTTATGTGATAACCAATAATCATGTGGTTGCCGATTCGACACAAATAATCGTCACGGTATTTGATAATGCAGGGCCGCGTCGTTATAGCGCCGAAATGGTAAAGACCGATGTCAAACGTGATTTGGCACTGTTAAAGATTACCCCGGATGATCTGCTGAGTCCGGCGACGTTGGGACGTAGTGAAGAGTTACAGGTGGGTGATTCGGTTATCTCCATCGGCAGCCCCTATGGCCTAGATCAAACCGTGAGCCGTGGCATTATTTCGGGACTGCGTAAATCGATTACCATTGGTGATATCACCCATGAGCGGATGATTCAGACCGATGCGGCGATCAATCAGGGTAACTCTGGTGGGGCGCTGATTGACCGTCATGGCGAGGTGATTGGTATTAATACCGCTATCTATACCCCAACCGGCGCCTTCTCAGGGATTGGTTTTGCTATTCCATCTCTGCAGGTGCGCCAGTTTCTTAACGGGGTTGTTCCCGGATTTAGCGAGGAGGGGATAGCGCCAACGGGTTGGGCGGATAACTTCTTTCTCGGTAAACCGGTTGCCGCAGTCACAGCTCCCCCCATTCGGGCAAACGCCGCACCGCCGGGAAACCATCAGGACGGGCGTAACCAGATGGCCTGTGCTACTTGTCATCAGCTGATTGGCGGTGGCAATCAGGTACCTTTTAATGCCGGCGGTACAGCGGGGAGTGTTGCTGTACCGCCTGCAACGAATAGTGGAACGATGGGGCAGACAATTGCTGCACCGTCAGGGCCGCCGATAGCGGCCAATGCACCAACGCCGGGTAACCATTTGCGCGATGGTCGTGACAAAGTTGCCTGCTCTCAGTGCCATCTGATTACCGGTGGCGCGGGTCAGCCTGTCGCCTTTGCGCTGCCCGATATTCTCGCAACGCCGATCCCGGTCGCGGTGCAAAATCGTCTGCAGGCGCCGAGAATTACGGCGGGAATGGCAGCACCGCATACGGATGGGCGCGAGAAGATGGATTGTCGCATCTGTCATCAGGTTAATCCCGCCCCCGGCGGTGCTGCGGTCGCCTTTACCACGCCGCAAAAATTAACCCCCGGTTTAGGCGTCTATGTCGTTGGTCCGAATCAGATCTATCTTGAAGGGGCGGTGATTGAACCGATAACACCGCTTATTATTCAACGTATTAATGTTCAGGTGAGTGATGGTGCTTTTGTTAGCACGGTCTATCCTGATACGGCTGCCGCCCGCGCCGGGCTTCAGGCGGGTGATATTGTCTTTAAGCTGAATGGTCGTTGGGTATTAACCCCGAATGAGCTGGTTGCACGTGTAGCGGAGTATCAGGTTGGCGATAATCTGCGTTTGGGCGTCTATACCGGAGGGCAGCGGCGAAATCTCTATTTAACCGTCACCGGACAGGCAGAGATGCCGCTTGCCGCAGCCGCGCCGACGATGAATATGGGAAAAGAGGTCCGCTGGCTGGGTATGGAGCTTAAGCCGATCACCGCTGAGGTGATCGCCAAAACCCCGGCGCTAAATGGCAAACAGGGGAGTTTGGTCGGCGATGTGGATAAACTTTCGGCTGCCGCCAATGCGGGGGTACTGAAGGGTGATATTGTTAAGCGCATTAACGGTATTCCGGCCAATAGCACCGAGACTATCACCCAACAGATTAATAGTGCCGATTTGGTGAATGGTGTGCTGTTTTTAATTGAACGTGATGGTCGCAATATCTATCTGACACTGCAGGGGTAGGTTACGGGGGGAGTGGGCGTGTTGCCAACGAATAAGATCTCGGCGCGGCTCGGGTGATTACAAATAATAAGATGAAGCGAAGTGATCAGGTAACCGGGGGAGTTGAAGCAGAACCCGCTGCGCAGCAGGCGTTGGGTTGGCAACAGCTGTTATCACAATTTACGCAGCACCATGTCAAAAAGTCAGTGGATTCGGCTGCGGTGCAATTTAACCGCGAGCAGCAGCGGCAGTTAGCGCATCACAGCGACGCATTGCCAGAATTAGTGTTTAACCGTTATTTCAGAGAGGCGATGGCCACTGCTGCTGCGGTAACACCAGCAGTTGCCCCGAGTCATCGTAAAGAGAACAAAATTGCCCTAGTGGCGATGCCTAAACAACAGCGGTTAGGGGGGTTGGCGTATTTGATGAATGACCAGCATCAGCATAGTGAGCGTGTGGTGACCGCAGCCACTGCTTTTGTTCGCCCTAATCGCGAGGCGTTAAAGGGCGAGCGTCATACACCACAAACCCGTGGCGAAGATCGACAGCGTATGCATAGTAGTGGCGCGGCAGGTTGGGTGTTGCAGCAGGTTAGTGTGGGACGATCATCCGGGGTGAGTCGCGAAGCGGGTGAGACCTCCCCCTTAGAGTCCCTCACAGCCGAGGCGCAACAGCTTAAAGAGCAGGCAAAGGCGAAGGCGCTCTTTGTCGCCTTTGCCGCCAACCGTGCTAATTCAGTGAACGACCATCGTGTTGAAGCAGCACCGACGGCATCGTTGTCGCCTCACCTTCAGTGTGAAGCTTCTCTGGCGCCGCTACCTGAAGTGGCCGCTGTGGCGTCGTATCAGCTGCCGACGACCTATCAGGCGGCGATTCCCGCCACCTGTCCGCCGTTAATATTACACGCTGAATATGCAGATGAGCCTGAGCCTGAGCCTGTCACGGTGATGAACGAGGATGAGATCCAGAGCACTGCTGAAGAGTGCGCTGCAACGGATGCGAATTATCCGATAACGAATGATGTAGCGGTGATAGTCGCGAAAGCGCCACTGCCAGAGGAGATAACCGAGATGCATAGCGCCATACCGCCAGCCTCTGGTGAGGGGTTACGGTCGGTGATGAGCTTTGTGGACGAGGTGGTAGAGCACCTGCAAGAGGTAAGCCAGACGCTTGAACACCCACCGATAGGGGAGAGTATAGCGATGCAAACTGACGAAAGTTTACCCGTCTCTTTAGTCGATACGGATCATGATGAGGAGCTGGAACCGCACAGCGCATTTTTTTCAGCGGAGGCGGATCTGCCACACTGGGTCGAACGTCAGCCACCCATGGAGGCAGCCGTTTCTCAGCCGCGCCAGATTTCAGAAAAGAGGGAGCCAGAGATGTCAAATGAGACGGATAGATCAACAGAGGATCAGCCAATCGGGGCAGCCGATGCGGCGGTGACCGACAATCCAGCAGCAGAGGAGACGGAAGATCACGAGTTTATCTCTGCTCTGGATAGTGTCGAGCATACGCGTCAGGATCATATTGTGACGCGGCAGATAAATAGTGCGCCGCCGCTTGATCCACGTCCGGAGCTGCCGGAGGCAGATGTCGCTGTTGAATCCCTTGCAGGTGGTGTGATGTCACTGCTGGGCAGTGGTCTTAAGGGGGTTGTTAACAGTGGACGTTATCTGCTTCTGGGGGTGCGTTATGGTAGTGAAGATATCAAGCGATTATTAAAGAAATCAGCTAAATCAGAGAAATCAGCCTAAATTTACAGTGAGGACAGAAGAGTGGAAAAGCAAGATCTGCTAGTTGGTATCGACCTGGGGACGTCACGCAGTGCGGTTGTCACCAACCGTGGCTTACGGACGATGTTTGAGTCGGTAGTCGCCTACCCAAAGGATCTGATTGGTGTGCGGCTGTTGGGGGCAACGCATGTGGTGGGTGATGCCGCACTGGATAAAGCCTATTTACAGTTAACCTATCCCTTGAAGGATGGGGTGATTCAGGGGCGTAGTGAGCAGGAGCGTGATGCGGCACGCAAGCTTCTTGAGCATGCGATTGCCCTTGCAGAGCCGCGTCCGGGTGACCGCGTTTGTGCGGTTATCGGTGTTCCTGCCAATGCCAGCAAGGTAAATCAGGATCAGGTGCTGGAGATGGCGCTGCAGATGATGGATATTGCCATGGTGGTTTCAGAACCGTTTATGGTTGCCTATGGCCTTGATCAGTTAAGTGATAGCATTGTTGTCGATATTGGTGCCGGTACTACTGATCTCTGCGCCTTAAAAGGGCGTCTGCCCCAGAGTGGTGATCAGGTTAGCCTGATTAAAGCGGGTAATTTTATTGATGATCTGCTCTGCAGCAGTATCACCGCCCGTTATCCCGATATTCAGATGACCACTGCCATCGCGCGTCATATTAAAGAGCAACACGCCTTTGTCGGTCAGAGCAGCGAACGTATTGAGGTGCAGCTGCGCGAGAAGGGCAAGCCGGTGCATGTCGATGTCACCAGTGAAGTGCGTACTGCCTGTGAGGCGATTGTGCCGGAGATGATTGAGCAGTTAGAGCGCCTAATTCAGGGCTTTGAGCCGGGCAGCCAAGCCAAGGCGGTTGGTAATATTATTCTTGCCGGTGGTGGTTCACGCATTCGTGGACTCGGGCAGATGATTGCTGATGCGCTGCGCAGTTATGGCGATGTTAAGGTGAACGGGGTGAAGGATGTTATCTATACCGGTGCCGAGGGGGCGTTAAAACTTGCTAACGATCTGCCTCCGGAGTATTGGGATCAGATTGGCGTGACCGAAATCGGTGGTTAGTGGCTAACCCAAATGTGGTTATCAACAAGGGGGCAGATTGCCCCCTTTGTTATGCCCCCGATCCAGCGTTACTAATATGGCAAAACGCCTTCTGTTATGTCGTTGCGGTGGATGATCCTGACTATCCGGGCTACTGCCGTCTAATTGTGAAAAACCATATTGCCGAGATGAGCGAACTGCCGCTTGCCGAGGCGACCTATCTACTGCGTCTGCTGTTGGCGATTGAACAGGCGCAGCGTCAGATTCTGCAACCCGACAAGATTAATCTCGCCTCGCTGGGGAATAAGGTGCCGCATCTGCACTGGCATTTAATCCCTCGCTTTATAGATGATCGTCACTTTCCCGAGGCGGTTTGGGCATTACCCAGTCGTGAGCCGAGACCCCACCCTGAACGCCAGCAGCTGTTGCCGCTACTTCATCACGCGATTAAAGTGGCCTGTCAGCAGCTTTATAGCGGCGACTTACGGCAGTGACTGGTAGTGGAGTTGCGATTGCTCAAAGCGTAATAGGGTGGCGCCCGCTTCATGCCAGTCGCCAAGCACATAACGATCCGCTGATTGCTGATTTGCCAATGTTAGCTGATGATGTTGCTGGCGGTGGGTGTGGCCGTGTATGAGGGTGGTGACCTGATAGCGCGTCATAATGTCACTTACCGTAGCGGCGTTCACCTCATCCATGACGCTGTTTTTTGCCAAAAACGCCGCATAACTCGCTGCGCGTAGGCGCTCACCCTGTTCAAGACGACTGCTCACCGACTGCGCAAGAAACTGGGCTATCCACTTAGGGTCGCGTAACTGCTGGCGCAGCTGCTGGTAGTCGTGATCATCACTACAGAGGGTGTCACCGTGCAGTAGCAGGGTAGGGCGGTCGCCAAGTTGAATCTCTGTCGCCTCCTCAAGTAGCTGGCAGCCGCTGGTGCGGGCAAACTGAGTCCCTAACAGAAAGTCACGGTTGCCGTGGCAGATAGCAATATGGATGCCGCGCTCGCTCGCCTGTGCCAGCGCTTGAATGACTGCCGCCATCCCTTCGGGCGGAGCGTCATCACCGACCCAGAACTCAAAGAGATCGCCAAGAATAAACAGGTGAGGCAGATTAAAGTCGGCAAGTAGTCGATAAAAGCGCTGTAGCGATTGCGGCCGCTGCTGGCAGAGGTGCAGATCGGCGATAAAACCCGCTTGTTCAATAAGTTGCATAGGTTTACCGCGATCTTTTAGGAGTCTAAGCGTAGCGCTACTAGCGACCATTCGGGGCGTTAGTGGCGCTCGCTGAAGGGATCTTACTCAACGATCACCATGCTGTTAATAATGACATCATTGACCGGTACATCCTGATGCCCGCCCTTATTGCCGGTGGCTACCTGACGAATTTTATCAACCACATCCATGCCGGAGGTCACTTTACCAAAGACGGCGTAGCCCCAGCCTTGGCTGGTTTTTGCCTGATGGTCAAGGAAAAGGTTATCTTTGACATTAATAAAGAACTGGGCGGATGCTGAGTGGGGGTCGTTGGTGCGTGCCATGGCAATGCTGCCGGTGACATTACTCAGGCCATTATCTGCTTCGTTTTCAATGGTGCTTTTGGTGCGCTTTTCCAACATACCAGCGGTCATGCCGCCCCCCTGAATCATGAAGTTGCTAATGACACGGTGAAAAATGGTGCCATCATAAAAGCCATCCTTCACATACTGTTCAAAATTTGCGGCGGTTTTTGGCGCTTTGGTGTGGTCAAGTTCCAGCATAATTTCGCCAAAGGTGGTATCAATCTTAATCATCTTGCGATCTCCGGTTAAAGCGTAGGTAAGGTGAAGGGTTAGTTAAGGCTGTTTAAGCGTCTGATTGACTCGATAACGACCACAGGTTGTGGGACATCCGAGGGGAAGGGACCAGCGGCACCCGTCTTTGCGGACTTAATTTTGGCTACGACATCCATTCCTGAGGTGACGGTACCAAAGACGGCATAGCCCCAGCCACGCGGTGTTTTTTCGCGAAAATCGAGAAAGTTGTTATTGGCGACGTTAATGTAGAACTGGGCAGTGGCGGACTGAGGGTCAGCGGTGCGGGCCATCGCCAGCGTTCCGGTGAGATTTTTTAGGCCGTTATCCGCTTCATTGGCAACGGGAGCGCGGGTCGGTTTTTGCTGAAAGTCGCTGTCAAAGCCGCCACCCTGAACCATAAAGTTATCAATAACCCGATGAAAAATGGTGCCGTCATAAAACTTCTCATCCACGTAGGAGAGAAAGTTGGCAACACTTTGCGGTGCTTTATCGGCAAAGAGTTCAATGGTGATCTTTCCCTCTGAGGTGCTAATCTCAAGTTGCGGATTGGCTGCAGCAGGGGGAGGCGTCGCCGCACTATCGCTATTTTCAGCAGTAACGGCGCTGCTGCAGAGCAGCAGGGTGGCAATAAACAGGGAGAGATAGTTTTTCATCGTGTTTCCGGTGGTTGGGTAAAAAAGAGGGGCGTGATCATAGTCGTTTCTTGCTGGCAGTGGAACCTTTCAGGGATAATGGTGCTCTTTTCCAAAACCCAACGGACTCAAATTGCGTGAAATACTCCCATCAACTGAAGCTCTACAACAACCTTAACCGTGAACGGCAACCTTTTCATCCCATTGATGCACAACGGGTACGTCTCTATGTGTGCGGCATGACGGTGTATGATTTCTGTCATATCGGTCATGCGCGGGTGCTGGTGGTTTTTGATGTGCTCTACCGTTATCTCTGCCGTATCTATGGGGCGTCACAGGTGCACTATGTGCGTAACATTACCGATATCGATGACAAGATTATTCAGCGGGCGCAGGAGAACAGCGAACCTTTTAGTAATCTGACTGCACGATTTATTGACGCGATGCATGAGGATGCGGCGCTGTTGGGGGTGTTACCGCCGAATCAGGAGCCGCGAGCGACACTCCATATAGCAGAGATCCTCACCATGATTGGTTTGCTGCTGGAACGGGGGCACGCCTATCAGGTTGACGCGGGCGATGTCTATTATGATGTGCGTAGTTACCCCGCTTATGGGCGTCTGTCGGGCAAGAATATTGATGAGTTGAACGCCGGTGAGCGGGTCGCTATTGCGGATGCCAAGCGTGATCCCCTCGATTTTGTCTTGTGGAAGCGCGCCAAACCGGGGGAGCCGAGTTGGCCATCACCCTGGGGCGAGGGGCGTCCAGGCTGGCATATTGAGTGTTCTGCAATGTCCACCCACTGTCTTGGCAGCCATTTTGATATTCATGGCGGTGGTCTTGATTTGCAGTTTCCGCATCATGAAAATGAGATTGCGCAATCCTGTGGCGCGCACCCTGGTGAATTTGTTAACTACTGGATTCATAACGGCTTTGTTCGGGTTGATGAAGAGAAGATGTCAAAGTCGCTGGGTAACTTTTTTACTATTCGTGAGGTGTTAAAGCGTTACGATGCCGAGGTGATTCGTTATTTTATTCTCAGTAGCCACTACCGCAGTCCGCTTAACTACTCCGATCTCCATCTGGAGAATGCGCGTGCCGCATTAACCACCCTTTATACCGCTTTGCGTGGCTACCCGGCGGCAGCTAGCGATGCCGAACCACCACTCAATGAGGTGACGCAAGCGTTCTATAGTGCGATGGATGATGATCTGAATACCGCCGTCGCCCTGTCACAGCTTTTTGAATTAGCACATCAAATTAACCGATTGCGCGCAGTTGATGCAGCCGCTGCGGCAGCCGCTGCCGCGCAGTTGCGCCAGCTTGGGGGTGATTTGGGACTGTTACAGCGTGATGCCGACCTCTTTTTGCGTGGGGAGGGCAGTAGTGATGACGCGGAAATTGATGCGCTGGTGGCAGCAAGGGAGCAGGCGCGGCGGGAGCGGAACTGGGCGATGGCGGATAGTGTTCGTGATCAGTTGAATGCCCGCAATATTGTCGTCGAGGATGGGGTCAACGGCTCGCGGTGGCGGCGCGGGTAGCCCTGTCAGTGTCAGAAGCGACCGTAGCCCCTAGACGCACTATTCGTGCCCTCTCTACCCATCTGGCTAACCAGATTGCGGCGGGGGAGGTGGTGGAGCGCCCAGCTTCGGTAGTAAAGGAGCTGGTGGAGAACTCGCTGGATGCCAAAGCCTCGCATATTGAGGTGGCGCTGGAGGCGGGGGGAACGCGGCTTATTCGTGTTGCCGATAACGGTTCCGGCATTGCTGCCGCTGAGCTTGCTGCCGCGCTTGCACCGCATGCGACGAGTAAAATCTATTCGCAGCAGGAGCTTGAGTCAATTACCACCTTGGGTTTTCGCGGCGAAGCCTTGGCGAGCATTGCCGCCGTCGCGGCGGTGACCCTCAGCAGCCGTGAACCCACGGATGATCACGGCTGGCAGCTGTCACCCCAGGGTGAACTGCTGCCGGTGGCGCTGCCGGTGGGTACCGTCATTGAGGTTCGCGAGCTTTTTTATAATATTCCGGCGCGCAAGCGCTTTTTACGCAGTGAGCGTACTGAATTTTTGCAGGTGGAGGAGGTGTTGCGCCGCCTCGCCTTAAGCCACTTTGAGGTAGCATGGCTGTTTAGCCATAACGGGCGTGAACTGCTGCGGCTGCCAGCGATTGGTGAGTGTACGACGGCGGCACAACAGGTGCGGGTGGAGAAGTTCTTTGGTAAAGCCTTTACCGATGTCGCCCTGACCATTGCCGATCAACAGGCGGGCATGCAGTTGCGCGGCTGGGTGTCGCCGGTGACGTTCACTCTGCCCCATCGTGAGCGGCAATACTTTTTTCTCAATGGGCGGATGATTAAGGATCGGCTGATTACCCATGCGGTGCGCACCGCTTGGCATGAGCTGCTGGAGAGTGGGCGACATGCGGCATGGCTGCTCTATTTAGAGATTGATCCGCGTCAGGTCGATGTCAATGTGCATCCCACCAAACATGAGGTGCGTTTTAGAGAGGGGCGGATGGTGCACGATTTTATTGTCACGACCTTGCGCCAGCAGCTGCTCAAGGGGGAGTCAACCACCATCGCCACGCCACGCGAGGCTGCTGACGCCACAACGGTGACGGAGCCCGCGACCGCCGCCTATTTTCGTCGTTATGGTCAAACTTCGGCAGGGCGTAGTAGTTCAGGCGGGCGTCAGGAGCGCTCCCAATGGGCGTTGGCAGCGGCGCTACGGGCAACCCCGGAGACGCCACAGATCACCTCAGCGGTCACCCCGGCGGTTCAAGCGTCTGAGGCGCCTGCGGCGCAGGAGCACTACACGCTGCTGCTGCATACCCCTCTTTTTGAACGCTTTCTGCTTATCGCTTGGCAACAGCAGTGCTGGCTCTTTGATCTGCAGGGGTGGTGGCAGCAGGCGCTAGCGTCACAACTGCGTAGCTATTTAAGTGAACCCCATTTTAGTGGCAAGGCGAAACCGTTGCTGATGCCGGTTACCCTGAGGTTAAATCAGGAGGAGATCGCTGTCACACTCCCCTTTTTGGCGTCGTGGCAGCGTTTGGGGATAACCGTTGTGCAGCAGGGGGAGGATCGCTTACAGCTGCAACAACTGCCGCTGCCGCTGGCGGGTGTCGATGCCATGGCGCTGTTGCAGTTGCTGGTTGCGTTAGCGCAGTCGCAAGCGTGCCCGCCCGAGCGTGCAGCGCAGTGGTTGCCGGAAAAAATAGCTGAGGTGTTGCAGCTTCCAGTGTTGCCGGCGCAGAGTGCGGTACTACAGCAGTTTTGGCAGCGTTATGGGGTGGCAGGGTTAAGCGATCTGGTCTCCACCCCCTATCTGCGGGCGTTAACGCCGGATAACCTGCTTGGCCTGTTGTTGTGAATTCGGTTGTTGTGAATTCGGTTGTCGTCAATCAGAACGCGGCACAGCCTGCGGTGCTCTTTCTGATGGGGCCCACGGCAACAGGTAAAACCGCCCTGGCGATGCAGATAGTTGAGCGACTTGCTGCAGCGTCACCCGCGACTAAGGTGAGTCTGATTAGCGTCGATTCGGCACTGGTCTATCGTCAAATGAATATCGGCACCGCCAAACCCGATGCCGCGCAGCTGGCGCGCTATCCGCATCAGTTAATTGACCTTATTGATCCTGCAGACAGCTATTCAGCTGCCACTTTCTGTCGTGATGCCACTGCCGCGATTCATACGGCACACGCGGCCGGGCAGCTGCCGCTGCTGGTGGGGGGGACCATGCTCTATTTCCGTGCTCTGGAGCACGGTCTTTCGCCCCTGCCTGAGGCCAATCAGGCAGTGCGTGAGGCGATCGCTGCCGAGGCGGGAGTCGCTGGTTGGGCGGCACTGCATCAGCAGTTAAGTGAAGTTGATCCGCTGGCGGCGGCGCGAATTCACCCTAACGATCCGCAGCGCCTGCAACGTGCCCTTGAGGTTTACCGTTTGACGGGACGGCCGATGACCGCCCTGCAGCAACAGGCCGGGCCGCAAGTTCCCTGGCGCATTCATAAAATTGCCCTAGTACCGAGCGATCGGGCGGCGCTCTATCAGCGCATTAATGATCGTTTTGCAGCAATGTTACAGGCGGGCTTTATCGCCGAGGTGGAGGCGTTGCAACGGCGTGGCGATCTGCACGCTGACCTCCCGGCGATGCGTGCGGTGGGTTATCGTCAGGTGTGGCGTTATCTTGAGGGTTTATGCAGTTATGAGGCGATGCTGGTGGCGGGGATGACCGAATCACGGCATCTGGCAAAGCGGCAATTGACCTGGCTGCGGCGTGAGGAGGGGGTGCAGCGGGTCGATCCCTTTGACGAAAAAAGCGTAGCCTCCCTCTTGAATGAGTTGGTCACTAAGCGCATATAGCTGTATCATTATTGCGACCCTCCAGTTGTTTGGGTGGTTATCTACTGCTTTTTACCCGTGGCGTGGTTGCGGGGGGCAGAATAGTGAAAATCGGGAGCATATCTGATGAAGAAAGGACAAGCACTGCAGGAACCCTATCTTAACGCCTTAAGACGTGAGCGCGTTCCTGTCTCTATCTATCTGGTTAATGGGATTAAACTTCAGGGACAGATTGAATCATTTGATCAGTTCGTCATTTTGTTAAAAAATGCCGTGAGTCAAATGGTCTATAAACACGCTGTATCGACGATTGTCCCAGCAAGAAATGTCAAAATCAGCCTTGCAGATCAGCAGCAGCAGCCGCATCCTGACGAAGATAACGACTTTATCCGTGATGAGGGTAACTACTAATTCACGGTCGTTTGGCACCCCCCTTGTTTCTTTTGTCTCACGCCGCATCCTGATGCGTCAGGGTGCGGTTATCTCTATAAGGATATCACTCTCCATTGTTTGAGCGCCCGCAGGGTGGTAATCGTGCCATTATTGTTCACCTTAATCTGCACCAAGGGGCAGAGGGCGAGGTGTTGCAGGAGTTTGAAGAGCTTGCCGCCTCCGCTGGTGCCACAACGGTTGCCATTATTCAGGGGACGCGCAGTGCGCCGGACGCTAAATATTTTGTCGGTAGTGGTAAGGCGGAGGAGATTCGTGATTTAGCTGCGGCGCTAGAGGTTGACCTGATTCTGGTTAATCATGCCCTGTCGCCTGCACAGGAGCGCAATTTAGAGCGGTTGATTGAGCGGCGGGTGCTGGATCGTACAGGCCTGATTCTTGATATATTTGCCCAACGTGCCCGCTCCCATGAGGGGAAACTCCAAGTAGAGCTTGCTCAGTTGACGCATCTGAGCACCCGTTTGGTACGGGGTTGGACGCATCTGGAGCGGCAAAAAGGGGGGATTGGTCTGCGTGGACCTGGCGAGACGCAGCTTGAGACCGACCGGCGCCTGATTGGCGATCGGATTAAACAGCTTAATAGCCGTCTTGAGAAGGTGCGCCAGCAGCGCCAGCAGAGCCGCCGTGGGCGACGGCGGGCGGAACAGCCGACCGTGGCACTGGTCGGTTACACCAATGCCGGCAAGTCAACGCTGTTTAATACGCTGACGGATGACCATAGCTACGCTGCGGATCAACTCTTTGCCACCCTTGACCCCACCCTGCGGCGTCTGCCCCTTCCTGGCGGTGGTCACCTGGTGGTCGCCGATACCGTCGGCTTTATTCATAATCTACCCCATGATCTGGTGGAGTCCTTCCGCTCAACGCTTATCGAGACGCGTGAAGCTGATCTGCTATTGCATATTATCGATATAAGTGATGAACACTATCGCGATAAAATTGTTCAGGTAAATAGTGTTCTGGCGGAGATTGGCGCTGCCGAAGTTCCGCAGTTGTTGGTGTTTAACAAAATTGATCGGCTGGAGAGCTGGGAGCCATCACTTGAGTCTGCCGGTGGTGAACGGATCTATCTCTCGGCAGTGACCGGGGTTGGTGTGGATCAGCTTCTTGCAAAGCTAGTGAAACGTTTTTGTCACTGGCAGCAGTTACAGATATCGCTACCCCCTGCGGCGGCAAAGCTGCGCGCGCAATTTTATGCAGAAGCGAATGTGCTAACAGAGCATTTTGATGAGTCGGGAAGAGCGCTGCTCACCCTGAGAATTGATCCACAACGTCTGTTGCAGTTACAGCAGCAACACCCAGAGATCTGGGAAGAGCTGACGATTACCCTACTTCCTGAGGTTATTTGATACCAGTCAAATAATAATCGCAGCTGAGGGGTGAAAATAGAACCATGGATGGGGCTATTGCGAGATAGCAAATACCATTAAAGTGAATGCAGCTAATAGCGCTGTAATCTCAATTAGCAAAGGTATATTTCACTCAAAGGATAATTTAATGTCAATTGCAGAGTTTATGCGTGATGATCACAAGCATTGTGATGCGCTTTTTGCGGCAGCTGAGGGGATGGCCTGTCGCGGTGATTGGCTTGAGGTGCAGCGCTCTTCAGATAACTTTATTCATCGTACCGAACGTCACTTCTCGCTTGAGGAGGAGATCCTCTTTCCACGTTTTGAAGAGGTTTCGGGAATGCCTCAAGGGGGTTCTGCCGGTCCAACGGCAATGATGCGTAGTGAACATCAGCAGATGCGCGGTCTCTTTGTCCAGCTTTTGGCGGCAGTGACCGCAAAAGATAGCGAGGCATTTTTGGGGGTCTCCGAAACTCTGCTGTTGTTAATGCAGCAGCACAATGCGAAGGAGGAGCAGATCCTCTATGTGATGATGGATCGGGTGCTTGCGGATGAGGAGCAATCGCTACTGCTTAAGCTACAGATGATGTAGCCATGGGGTTGCTATTCAGGGAGAGATGGGCAGCGTGAAATGAGTGAGGTCTGGCTCGATGTCAGCAGTGAAGAGGCACCTTTGCCGCTGCTGCATGCGATTGAAACGCTGTCGCGGTTAAATGGGGGTGATTTTCTCCATCTCTACCATCGCATGCGTCCCTGCCATCTTTACGAGTTTCTTAAGAATAACGGATTTATGGAACAGACCGTCACGGCAGTTAATGGTCATTGTCACCTCTACATCTGGCGTGAACAGGACGCGGTTGCTTCTGCCGAGGTTGAGCGTACCCTGTTGCTTGATACCCAAGAGTAGGTTGTGAATCCTGCACTGCTCTCGTTGACCAAGGCGCCACCGCTGTCGGTACCTTTGCGTTTTTTTCTTACCGCCCCCCTGTTTGGTTTGGTGGCGGCGATAACCCTCTTTTTTTTAGCTTGGCAAGGGGTAAACCCGCTGGCGCAGCGCTGGTCACCAGCGGTGCTGCTGTTGGTGCATGCACTCACTTTGGGATATCTGACGATGGTCATGGTGGGGGCGCTATCGCAGTTAATGCCGGTGTTAATCGGGGCGCGACTGGAGAACCCTTTACGGGTTAGCCGCGTGATGCATCTGCTGCTGCTCTTAGGGGTGTTACTGCTGCTGCTGGGTTTTGCCTTACAGATCCCCTGGCTGCTCGCCAGCGCCACCCTGCTGTTGGGGCTGGCGTTATCGCAGGTGGTGGTGGTGACCCTCTATGCGCTGCTGCGCTCGAGTTCACGTCATGCGACGGTTTATGCGTTAATCGCTGCGGTGCTGGCGCTATCGCTTACCTGGGGGGTTATCGCCTTGCTGCTCTATCAGGGAAACTGGTGGACGCCGTTGGCACACCCCTATACCCATCTCCATATTGTCTGGGGGGTGTTGGGCTGGATGGGGATGCTGTTAATGGGTATTGCCTATCAGGTGGTGCCGATGTTTCAAATCACACCGGAGTTTCCCCAGCGCTGGCGACAGGCGTTGGTGCCGTTGCTGTTCGCGGCGCTGCTGCTGTTAACCCTGGCGGTTCTATTGGAGCTTAAAACGCTGGCACATCTGGCGCATCTGATGTTGGGGCTGGGATTTGCTGCTTTTGCCCTTCTGCTCTGGCGGCTGTTGCGGCAGCGGATGCGCCGTATCGCGGATGTCACCTACGACTATTGGTTACTGGCGATGGCGTCACTGCTGCTGGCAGCGGTCGTCGCTGTCATCGGTGAGGTGGCGGCACTGCTGGGATTTGCGGTGCCTGCGGCGCTCTGGCAGGGGTGGGCGTTACTGCTGTTGCTGGCTGGCGTATTGTTGGCGGCGATTGCCGGCATGTTATTAAAGATAGTTCCCTTTCTGGTCTGGCTCCATCTGAATCACCGTTTTCAGCGTGCCGGAGCCTTTCAGGGCAATATTCCCAATATGCGCCAGATTATCCCCTATCAGCAGATGCGTCGGCAGTTTACGTTACAGCTTGCCGCATTGCTGACATTACTGGTAGCATTGCTGCCTGGGTGGTCAGGCTGGTTGCCGGAGGCGTTGCTCTTTCTGCCGCAGTGGCTACTGATGGTTGCGGCGCTGTTGTGGGCGGCGCTCTTTCTTTTGCAGTTTGTGGTTATGGTGACCGCGTTACGCCTCTACCGCCACCACTTGCGACTGTTGCCGGGGTTGCTACCAGAGCATTGAGGTGCGTGGCAAAAGTATGATGGCGGCGCTACAAAAAAGGGTGACGAGTATCACAAGGATAATAAAGCGCTCTCTTTCGCCGACCCGATAGCCCCGTTGTTGGGCGTGGGAGGTACCGTTGCAGTGAGGACAGTGGGCGAGGGTGGCGTCAATATATTTGCCGCAATAGAGACACTTTACTTGCTGGTGAGGGGGCTGCATGGCGCTTATTATATACCCAAACCGCTTGGAAATGCGGGTGAGCGGCTGTAGCGTGCGCAGCTTGGCCTTTGGTGCAACGAAACACCGTTTTCAAGGATGACGGGTATATACCCAAACTACTTGGAAATGCAGGTAGGCGGCAAAGTCGCGAATCCCCATGAGCATAGAT
>JADGBN010000003.1 GCA_015231435.1 Gammaproteobacteria bacterium | reverse complement strand
TTGATAATTTGGTTTTAAACATCCTGACATGAACATCAGCTACCTTAATAATCAATATACCCTTTCTACTTGAAATTGCAGGAAAGGCAGGCGGCGCACGCTGCAGTCGCTCACCCCAATCACATAGTTTATCTATGCTCATGGGGATTCGCGCCTTTGCCGCCTACCTGCATTTCCAAGTCGTTTGGGTCTATAATAACCAGCACATTCCCCTCAAGAACCACACTAGGGCTATGGCGCTGCAATTCCAACTTCGTCAATCACTCTCCATCATCTTATGACTGGATGCCATAACGCTTCATTTTGCGCCACAAGGTAGATTTGTCTATGCCAAGAATCTCTGCCGTCAGTGTGCGATCGTCGCTGTGTTCTCGTAAGGTTTTACGGATAAAATAGGCCTCTACCTCCTCCAGGCTCTGCGGTGCCATGACATCTAAACTACGCACCTTGCCTGCCGAGGACTCAGCCAACTCTTTCGGCAGCACCTCCTCGCCGATACGATCACCTGTCTCCATAATCGCCATACGCAGAATCACGTTCTCCAATTCACGCACATTCCCAGGCCAATCATGTCGCATCAACGCCCCAAGCGTTTTGGTGGAAATACCGGTGAGTGTCTTTCCAAGGCGACCTGCGTGACGTGCAAGGAAAAAGTTGGCGAGTAAGGGGATATCCTGACGCCGAACCCGTAGTGGCGGCAGATCAATATCAATTACCTTGAGACGATAGTAGAGATCTTGGCGAAAGTCGCCAGCTTCAATCATCGTCTGCAGATCTCGGTTACTGGCTGCGATGATTCGCAAATCAACCTGCTTTAGTTCGGTGTTACCGATACTATAGTAGCTACCATCTTGCAACACCCGCAACAGTTTCGCCTGCAGCGACAACGAGGCGTTATTCACTTCATCAAGGAACAGCGAACCGCCATTAGCGCGCTCAAGTAGGCCTGCCTTGTTGCGATCTGCACCGGTAAAAGCACCCTTCACATATCCAAACAGTTCACTTTCGATAACCGTCTCGGGTATTGCCGCACAATTGATCACGATGAAAGAGGCGTCATGACGGTTACTGAGATCATGAATCCGCCGCGCCACCAGCTCCTTTCCACAACCGCTCTCACCCGTGATGAGCACATTACAATCGTATCCCGCTGCAGCCTTAATCAGCTTTTGCACTCGGCCCATCTCTTGAGAACGGCCAAACAACAGCTGATATTTCCCTGACACATCATCGAGCTGGCGACGGCGTAACTGCTCATTCTCGATGCTCAAACAATAGTGTTCGAGTGCACGCTTGACCGTATGCACCAGTTCAACGTTGTCGAATGGTTTGCGCACATAATCTACAGCACCTGCCTTAAGCGCCTCTACAGCCGATTCGACGGTGCCATGACCAGTTATCATCACCACTTGGGTACGTGGATTAACGCGACGTGCAAAACGCACCACATCGATACCATCTACTGACGGCATTCTTAAATCGGTGAGCACCACTGCGACATTCTCACCCGCTTCAATTAGATCCAAAGCGTGCTGTGAGGTGTCAGCGGGTATAACTTCTGCATCGAGACCACTGATTAGCGTTGTAATCAGTTCGCGCATACGCACGTCATCCTCGGCAATGATGATCTGCATTACCTGTTGCGGTTCATTCTCGGCCTCAAGATTCATCTCTTCACTCATCATTGCTCATCGCCACACGCAGGGTAATAACAAAACGTGCTCCTTTGGTGTAACTGCTATCGAGCACAAGGCTGGCACCGCGTCGGTCGAGCATTGCCTTGCTGATAGGTAGTCCAAGTCCGGTCCCCTCGCCCGCCTCTTTGGTCGTAAAAAAAGGTTCGAAGATGCGGCGACGATCGATAGCCTTGATGCCTGGACCATTGTCCTCAACGGCGATCTCCACCATCTTGGCACCATGAGCATTAATTGTAACACGGATAACCCCATCATCACGTCCCGCCAGCACCTGCAGCGAATTGAGCAACAGATTCGACAAGGCGATATCAAGCTCTCCACAGGGCACCTCTACCTGTGACACACCCTCGTTAAAAACGAGTTCTATCACGGTGTTTTGCTTACGCAAGCGGCAAGCAAGGAAGGAGTCAACCAGATCACGAATGAGCGCATTTGCGTCGCAAACCTCTGTACTGCAATTGTTACGCCGTGCGTACTTTAGCAGGTCACTAACGATCCGCGAACAGCGGCGCGCCTCATCGATAATGTACTCTTTGTAACGGACTGTTTTCTCAGCGTCAAGATTGGGGTCATCAAGCAGTTGGGTATAACCGATAATATTCCCCAGCGGCGTATTGAGTTCATGAGCGATTCCTGCTGCCATCTGCCCCATCGCCACCAGTTTTTCCCTATCATAAACAGCATCAATCAGTTGTTGGTAATCGGTAATGTCCTGCAGGGTGATGACCGCATCAACATCCGATTCAGATTCAGAGTAAAAACCGATGTTAATCGAAATATAGCAATCGAATTCTGCAATCACGGTACGAATGACGTAGTTTTTCACCGGATCCTTGTAGAGGAATGCATCCCGCAAAGCATCATGGTCACTCTGATCAAGTTTGATAATATCGAATAACATTTTCCCCAATAGACCGTCGCGTCCGCACTTAAATAGTTCGGCCGCCTGCTGGTTGATGTTGGTGATATTCAGATCATTGTCGACTGACAGTAGCGCACCTGGCATGCTGCCAAGCAGTGTGTCCATGATATTTCTCTCATTCACCACCCGTTTCTGACACTCTTCCACCATCAAAAACATGACACTGAGTTTGTTCATCATGCAATTGTAGTCCTCAATGAGAGACTCCAATCCGCCAACACAGATGCCTGTCCGCATCACATTGGAGAGCGTTCCCTCCTGAGCATCGAGAATCGCCTCATGCAAATGCACAATGGTTTTACGTTGCAGCAGCAGATAGGCACCAAGGCCAAAAATCACCATAATGGCAATGAATAAAATGTAAGAAATCGCAGAGTGGGACCGCTGCACGAAAACAATAAAAAACAAAGCCGCTGTGACAAGCGCCACAGCGGCTAAATAGAGAGAGACTCTCGCAAGAGAGTTAGAACTAAACAGCATCAGGTTCAGTAGCCACTAAAAGTTCACTCATTCTCTCTATTACCGACTCCCTTCGGCCCAACCAATTTTGCCCAGACAAGGCGACTCAGTTTGCTCTGTTGATGGCGATTCCCACGGAGAGTCGTCATTTATTCGCTCCCACCCTGGACATCACTCACCAAGATGGGTAAACAGCCATTGCAGAACAACCGCCTAGAAGATCATCTGCAGGCTAAGCGTAGTCTGCTTATGATCCTGTAGCGATGCATCAGAATCATTCTCTATATCGAACCCGTGACTGGCGTGCTCCAGACTCACTTTGAGTGACTGCCCATTAATGTAGTAGTGTGCACCCAGGGCGGTCAGACTGCGATTGGAAAGCCCTGTCCCTTCATCGTACTCGACTTGCTCATTGCGGGCAAAGAGTTGCAGTCGACCTTGCCCCACCGGATTCGGCAACATGTAACCCATTTTAAGGTAGTTACCCTCACGCTCGGTATAAGGTGAAAGCGTCGGATCAGCAATAATGGCATAGCCATCAAGACTATAGTCAAACACCGCCGCAGAGGTTGTCACGGTGCCGAAAGAGAATGGTTGCTCATAGAAAATATCATAGGTCGTTGCCCGATAATCCTTCGAACCTGTGCGTGTACTGTTGTCGTCGTAGGCAATATCCTTCTGCATATCTACCGCCGCACCAATGGTCAGAACAGTTTGGGTTCCGAGATAGGTACCCCGGTAGCCATAGTTGTACTCAGGATCGATGAGACTGGCGTGGACACGACCAGTAATCCGAGGATTATCCTTAACCACCGCTTCACCTTCACGGCCATCGTTAACCCCAATACGGTACTGAAGTTTCGCATCGAGGAGATTCCCCCACATGGTCACACCGGTATCGCGGCTGGCACCGTATGGGGAGTAGGCGAGCAGGCTGCTACGATCCATTGTCAACGGTTCAAGACACGCCTCAAGATTCTCCCGACTGAAAGTATTTTTATAACGACCGGCGATAAAGCGCACCGCATCACTCTTATCGAGAGTAAGGTAGGCATCACGGTAGTAGACACCACGATCGTCATTGCCGTTTTTACTATCATTACCGGCTTCAAATTGGGCGTAGAAACCGATGTAATCATTATATTGGCCGCTAAAGGTCACGCGATTACGCCGCAAAAATGTGTCAAAGGAGTCACCATCGTCATTAGCTGAGGTGTACTCCTTTTTTTCCATCATCATCTGCAGAGCATAGGTGATCTGCATAGAGCCCTGTTCACCAACCTGAAACTCCGGTCCAGCGACAGCCTGCTGCACGCCTGCACCGGCCAACGCTATCAGGGTCGCGGTTAGCAGTTTGCCTCTCTTTGTGTTCAATTCAGTATTCATTCCTCTCCCTCTTGGTTACATCGCGCTCTGATATTTGCCGACCAGTGTCTGCATATCGGCATCTTTGTGGCAATTCATGCAGTACTTCTCAGGTGTAAGTATCGGATTACCGACCAACTCCTTGTGAGCCATCTCCTTCAACATGAGGCGTTCGTTACCATCGTGACAGCCTACACAGGAGTGATTGACCTTTTCATGCTCGGTATGCCATGGCTTTGGGGCAGCCAAGGCGGCACGTGTGCCGTTGTGACACTTAAAACAGGACGATGCCCCAAGTCCACATGCATTGGCGATTCCGATTGGAGAAGCGGTGACTATCCCCTCGTGAATTTCCGCCAGGACATTGGCACTCCAGCTACCATCTTCACCGCCAGGAACGCCGTTCATCATGACATAACTGGCATAGATTCCCCAGGCAAGCATCACTACCGGGGCGACTAACAGCGACAACCATAAACTATAACGGCTGCGCTTGCTTTGACGTTTTTGATTACTTTGCATTCTTCCTCCTTTCTACCTCTTGGTTATTTTCAGTTGAATTACTCCAGGAAAAAACTTCCTTTATCGGTCTATTCCCTTTAGAACCCTGCGCTAACAGGATGTCACGCTCGGTCAACCCATGGTTACACATACAGACCGGTCCCTTTTTGAATTTCAATCGACTTGAACCATTGACGATAATGTTGTCGTCAGCCGTTTCATTGGCAGCAATCACCAAATTCACATTTACGATCATCACACCTGTCATTATTAAACCCAGTAGACGAGCTTTCATGTCTGCACATTCTCCTTACTGTCATATTCAAAATGCACATGTCATGCCAACCTCATAATTTCTTGTTTTTCATTGTGTTAGCTATTATTTTTACCCCTATAGCTGTTGCATTGCAGTGGTCTGACCGATTACCACCTCAATTTGCAATCCCTGCCAACGGGTACTCTGCCGCAATAAACTCGTACTCCGCAGCCCTCGCTTCCTGAATAGCCTGCACCAGCAGCTTACGGGTTGTGGGATTGAGATTTTTACGGTTGTTTTGCAGATAATCGATGAAGGTGACAAGATATTGGTGGCGCGGCGAGACTTTCACCCTCAGACGTACCACACCATCTTGCTGCGTAGCCAGTCCGTCTAATGTCACACTCTCTCCAGCAGGTAGTCGCTGATCGAACGCCTCTCTCGCCAACGCCAGATCTGCCCGCCATGCAAGCGTATGCCGTGCCAACTCGCGCACCGAACCGATTGGCGACACCAGCTCGAGCAACAGCTCCAACTCAGGTACTAGGTAGGTGGGCAGGTGATGACCTGCGCCACTATTAGTCACCCGTGCCAATACCCTCAGGCCATCTTCGCTCTCAGGCAAGGTTTCGATAACCACACTCATCGCCGACCGAGTCATCTGCTCGTCATGTATCCCCTTCCACTCATGACGCAGTTGCGGCATGTGACAACTCTGGCACTCTTTTCCTTCCTCGCCATAGCGGCTGACACGCCACTGATTATAGGTATCCTCACGCAACTTGCCATTTAGGCGCGGGCCATCCTCGGGAAACTGATGGCAGGTAGCACAAAAGAGACTGTCAGAAAATGCCTTGTGCTCAATAAAACCACCGTGTATCTCTCTATTCACCTCGGTTTTGCTCGCTGGCGGACCAAAGCGTTGATGCTGGCGTAGATGACATGCAGCACAGACAAGCCCCTTCAGATGCAGATCCATAGGTATATAGTCAGGCGGTTTATCGGAGGTACGGCTCCAACCACGTTCCTGTGCCAGCAGTGCAAACTGCTCGGTCAATGGCGCGTGGCATTTTAGACACTCCCGGGAATGTTTCGCATCCATCATCTGCAACTGCCAGAGGATCCCTGAACCCATCGTATGGCTGTGGTGGCTTTCACTCCACAGGCGATATTGTTCAGTATGGCAAACGCCACATGACTCCGGCGCGAGAGAAGCCTCTAATACATTCAAGGTCTCGGGCGGTGTGCCCTGCGCCTCCAAGGGATAACGCCAGTGCTGCTCAAGAAACTCAGCGACAGAGAGTTCTGCTTTCGGGTGGTGCCACAAGATGTAGATAAACAGGGTAACAACGGTCAGCCCCGATACAACTAGGTATTTCAAGCCCCTCTACTCCAGAACATTTATCAAAATCATCGGGTTGATCTCTTGAGGCAAAAAAGCAATCCGATAAAATGACAGCTTGATAAAGCGGGCGGCCCGCAGGCCGCCCAAATCGTCATTAACCCTCTGGGTCGTTAACCGCAGCCGTTGGCAACCGGAGCGCTACCATTACTTGTGCTGGCGTTACTCTCTTTGCCACTGCTCTCACTACTGCTCGTGTCGATGCTCGTCCCCGTCTTGTACTCGTAATCTTCGAGGATAAGCCGGTGTGCAGTCTTGCTATAGGGGTCTACGATATAGCCGGATGCTTCTGAGTTTGCAGGCGGTTCTACCGGCACACTCTTATCAAAGCTATAACTGCGGTTGACGTCATCTGTACGCCAGGGCGAATCTGTCGGTAAAAGCAGCTCGCCATTCGAATCATATCTTGAGGTGAGTGAGTGCCATTCTGTCATAGCGCCATCATAAAAACGGGTGGGTTTGCCGAGAATGGCGGCCGTGGTGAAGCCGGTAATCATGGCCCGGAAGGTGGTTTCACAATAGGTGTAAATCGTATCGCCCTCCTGGTATGCCATGCCAGATCCCACACCTTGCAAAGAGCCATCGACAAATGAAGCACCATCGACCACATCACCATTCAGATAAGCGGCTAAATCGGCCTTCGACTTGTAAGTGTAACCTTCACTACTATTAAGCAAACTGGCAAAATTAAGCTGCAGAGCCCCATTAGGATGCCCTTGTACCGCACCTGACTGGAAGTCATCATCCCCATCATCAACGCCATTACTGACGGGATCGTACTGATTGGTGCTGCGGGCATCCCAGATAAAAATGCCATCACCAAGAATATTGCTATCCGTACTGGCTACTGCCGCCATCATGTCCTCCAGTGTCGCTTGCAACGCAAAATTCAGTTGCGGCAAGTCCCTTACCGAGGCGGTGCCGGTATACGGCGGTGTACTCGCCATTTTGCTCACCGGGAGAGCGTTATTGGCGACATTCCACGCATTACCACCATTGAGAACCGCGAGACGTCCTTTGGGCACACCCCAGTAGCGGAACATGTACCAGCAACGTCCCGCACTCATTGCCTGGCTGGAGCCGGCGGTCCCCATGGCACAAACGACCATATCCTTATTCGTATCAATGTTGTACTTTTCTAGGAAGGTATCCATTTTGGGGCCGCTTGGAACCAAACTTTTTGTCACCACAACCCCATTTGACCTTGTTTCAACCCATTCACTACTCTCTACCGCATAAGTAAATACATTGACATTATCCGGTGCGATGTATTCGGCATCAGCCTCACCACTACCAGCCTGCAGAATCACTAACTTACCCTCAATACCCGCTGGCTTGTTATTCGGCCAGTCCGTCACCCAATTCACAAGTGTCGTACCTGTAATTAATCCATAGGTATTCTGGTTATAATCATCGGCCGAGACTGATGCAATGTCAGCTGGCTTATTCATGGCAGGCAGCGTTACTCCGCCAATTTCCACTGGCGGAATGACCACTGGCGAGTCACTATCCTCTGTACCAGAGCAGCCAGCAAGTAGCAGTGCTGACATGCCCAACAGGCCTATTAACGAACCTTTGCCTGAATACGTCATTTTCGGTTTTATCATAACTTTCCTCCTACAGATATTTTAAATGCCGGGACGAGTATCCCGATCCACATTCACAGTTGATTATTGCTTTCGCCGCGGTGACCAGTCATAAGGTCGTTACGCAGCGTTATACGGTTTAATAATGATAGGAATCTCGTCCTGCGAGAGAGTGTCAAGCAACTCGACACAGTTCTCTGATACAGCACTCTCATGGCACCCCTTCCCCAGTGCTAACAATCCCTGTTTGATCAGCGACTGCAGCTCGGCATCACCACTGCCCACCACATAAAGTCGAACACTCTTTTCACTCATACCACATATACCACATCAGAATTGATGATCATCTCTGCAAACTCCGTTGCCTTGTCCCTGTCGATTTCAACGACGGCAACTTCGGCGAAATCAAGAGACTCCAACTGCAGTTCAACTTCGGGATCAGTACGGTCGATACCACCAATAACCGCCACACTGATCTGATCGTCCAGCAGGGTAAGACCCGTAGCCATCCGCAACGCTTCGACTTTTTTGTTGCGTGCTACCATTAAGACACTCTTCATTTCATCACTCACGGCCTACCCTCCCCTAGAAGACCAGCACACGATCACTGTGACGTACCAGTTCCGCATCCTGATATTGACCGCCAACGATAACGACATCGCTTATCTCCTGCAGCGGCAGTTCATGACAATATCGTGCAACAGAGTGCTCACACACCGACAGATGCAGTCCATGATTTCGTGCCAGCCCGATAAAACTATCGTCCTTGAGCATATTGACACCATTCTCGGTCAGGAAGCAGCGCAAACTCCAACCATAGGCCAATGCCTCTTTCACCACGCACTGCGCCTGCGCAGCCTGATTGATATCAGTAACTACAATGCCCAGCCTCATGTTCACCCCTTACGAATCTTCCAGTAGAAAGAACCATTACTGTCCAGACGCTCGAACAGCTCATTACCCTCGCTCTCCATCATGGCGATGATCGACTCACCCGATGAGGGGTTATCGAAGTTCAGGTGCAATACATCGCCACTATCAAGCTTCTGCATCGCCTTTTTGGTATACATCTGCGGGTGCGGACAGACGTAACCTTTCACATCAAGTTCGTATTCACCATCAGAAATTTTTCCAAATTTTATTGCCATTTTCAGACCCTCCACTTTCACTATGATTAATCGTTTAATTTAACGCTGCATACGGGTTCAGAAATCGAATTCGTCACCCTTGCTCTTTCTATCCATCCACAAAGCAAAGGCTTTCACTCCCAGCAAACCACCAAGCACCATCCCGGCAAGGAATATCCACCCAGTCAGATCGCCATTGGTGACCGCTGCAAAGAAGGCACCAACGTTACAGCCCATACCAAGTCGTGCACCAATACCCATCAGAGCACCACCAACCAGAGCAAAGGTTGCGGTCTCGAGATTCGGCACCTTCCATTTAAACTCGTGACGGATGAGGGCAAGAATTGCTGCGCCAACAATGATGCCCAGGGACATCAGCAGTGGGGCGTTAATCAGTGGATTGGGAATGCCATTCTCCAGACCGAAAAAAACGTTATCCATCACATCACGGCCCATTCCATCCATCACCCAAGCACCGAGTTGCGCCTCTTGAGTGGTGATATACCAATAACCCGGATCAAACACCGTCTGCTGAATAGAGAGACCTTCGTTAAACCCCATACTGGTGAGGAGCTCACCAAAGTTGAATATTTGATAATGTTCACGCAGAGCACCGGTCGCCCACATATGCAGACCAGCGAAGACACCCAGACCAAGGCCAGCAATGGCGGTATTTTTTGAAGCGGTCATCATCGCCCAGAAACCACGCAGATGATCAGCGAAGGCGGGGGCCACCAGTTTATTCCGACGCAGATACCCCTTACGATAGGTGACAGAATAGAGAATTGCCAACAGCACCAGCGTTGGCAGAATGGCACCAAGCAGCGTATTACCAACAAATGTGTCGAACCAGATATTGCCACTATTCAATGCCTGACCAACGGTGCCACCAGAAAGATCCCAAATGTCGCCGGTAATGAACTGGTCAAACCAGCCAGCGGTCACAGAGAGCTCTTCCGGCATCCCCTTTTCAAGGGCAGAGGCGGTCCAGCTTTCCGGCACGAATCTGTTCGACCAGCTGCCGAGGTCAGCGAACGGTGCCTGGGAGAAGGAGATACTGACCAGTACCAGCATCGAACCGATGTTTCCCTCACCGCTTTTGTAAAGCGAACCTGAAGCACAGCCACCGGTGAACACAATACCAAAGCCAAAAACGAGGCCACCGATAATAATGTGCCAGCCGAAGGGATGAGGATGAAAAGTACTGTAACCAGAGACAGTGACCAGGCCAGCGATGATTGAAAACAGTGCGGTCGCAATCATCACACCGACAGCCATACGAGGCACATTAACAGCAAACAGATCACGCACTGCCGACGCCATGCAAAATCGGCCATACTGCAGAAAAAGTCCGTAAACCACGCCGAACCAAACGTAGACCAGCAAATAGATCCAGCGTGTATCCTTGAGCAACATCACCGCTGAAATCACTGCAATGGCTATGCCCAGCCCAATCGCGGTATAACCTCCACGATGCGCCAGCATACGTTGGGGTGCACCAAAACTTATCGTGTTACTCATCTACTGTTTTACTCCCAGACTAGAAACTGTTTGTTGTTCTTTACAGAGATAGAGATGCCAGCCCATTTCATCTCTGGTCGTCGCGAGATAATGCCCGCCGAACACCTCCATCATGGCTGGAATCGTCTCAACCACAGACACATTGTCGGTGATGATCTCAATCACACTCCCGACTTCACTCTCTTCGAATACCTTCAACGTAAGCAGCTGCGGTTTTGGGCAACTTTCACCTACGCAGGAGATACGATACTTAATCACCACGCTACCCAAACCTGGCAGGATCACTTTCTCACTAACCTGGCTGCAAAGCTTTTGGCGATGCAGGTGGTTTTTTCTGCGTCCGAACCAATACTGACAAAGACCGGGCATCTGCTCTTCCTCCCAGATGTTTGCTGATATGAGATACAAAATTCATGCCACGAATAAATATCTTATATTTACAATAAGTTAAGAATGAATCTACGTAAATGAGATGGCATAAATTGCAAAATACACCTTCAAAAGTGGGGATAAGATGAAAAATGCAATCCGCCTTATTGTTCCCTTTGCCACTGCGCGTGTCATCAAAAAACACTTCGTTATCTCACTCAGACTATTTTAAAAGCTTGCCTGAGCGCTCGCATTGGAGACGCACATGGAAACGGGGAGTGCTATCTATTGCTTCAGGTTAGACGATCGGAAGAGAATCATGCTGAATAGTATCAGCCGACTTTTGTTCGAAAAAGGTTTAGTAAATCAGGCTATTAAGACAAAAACAGAGTTGTCTCACAGAGCAGAATGATTCATCAATAGGGGCGATTGATCCCATTCCCGCAGAGGCGTTCGGGTAGTCACTCGCCAGCAGCCGCTCCTAGCTATCTAAAGCTGCGCTTTATCCACTTCTCTGCCTCGACCAAAAAGAGTACGGTTGAGGTTAATAGCACCATTTGCAGCCACGTCTCTGTGCTAATCGCCACCGTGCCAAAAAGCAGTTGCAGTGGCTGCCAGTAGGTAAAGAGGAGCTGAAAGATCAATAAGATTGCAATGGCAATCAGCACATAACGGTTACCAGTCAATCCCTGCCAGTTAAGCACCGGCGCACTCAGATAGCGTGCATTAAAAAGATAGAAGATCTCAAAGAGCACTAGGGTATTGACCGCCACCGTGCGGGCATACTCAAGGCTGGCGCCCCCTTCGCGTTGCCAGAGGAAGAGCCCAAAGGTTCCCGCCACCAGAATCAGCGAAACATAGAGGGTGCGCCCGATGAGATAACGATTGATCATCGGCTCGCTGCTCTGACGCGGGGCGCGCCGCATCAAGCCGGGTTCGGCAGGTTCAAAGGCGAGCGCCAGCGCCAACGTCACGGCGGTAATCATATTGACCCAGAGGATCTGCACCGGGGTGAGCGGCAGGTCACTATAACCGAAGAGAATCGCCGCCAGCACCAGCAGCGCCTCACCACCATTGGTCGGCAAAATGAAGATAATCGCCTTTTTCAGGTTATCGTAAACGGTTCGCCCCTCCTCTACTGCATGGGTAATCGAGGCGAAATTATCATCGGCAAGTACCATCTCCGCTGCCTCCTTCGCCGCCTCGGTACCCCCCCGTCCCATCGCGGTTCCGACATCGGCACGTTTCAGCGCCGGCGCATCATTAACCCCGTCACCCGTCATCGCCACTACCTCGCCCTGCGCCTGCAACAGCTCCACCAGCAGCAGCTTATGTTCGGGGCTAACACGGGCAAAAACATCCGTTGCAACAACGCGTTGTTGCAACAGGGTGCGATCCATCGCCTCGATCTCAAGGCCGGTCAGCACATCTTGACTGTTATCCAGCTGCAACTGTGCAGCGATGGCGCGTGCCGTCAAGGCGTGATCGCCGGTGATCATCTTGACGCGAATGCCCGCCTTACGGCAACTTGCCACCGCCACAATCGCCTCTTCACGGGGCGGATCAATGAGGGCTAACAGACCCAGCAGGATTAAGTCGTCGGCGACATCGGCAAAGGTTAACTCCCGCTGTTCATGCGCGACGGCGCGGGTCGCGACCGCCAGCACTCGCTCCCCCCGGGCTGCGAGTAACGCAATCTGCTGCTGCCAGAAGGGGAGGTCAAGTGGCTGCGGCTGCTCCCCCTGCCACTGCTGTTGACACCGTTTTAACAGCTCCTCCGGCGCTCCCTTCACCAGAATATACGCCTCGCCACTGTGGCTATGATGCAGCGTTGCCATAAAACGGTGCTGCGACTCAAAGGGGATGAGATCGGTTCGCGGATAACGTTGCTGCTCAAGATGCTGCTCAAGACCACCCTTAACCCCTGCCACCAGCAGCGCCCCCTCCATCGGATCGCCATTCACCTGCCAGCCCTGCGGCGACTGCTCCAGAGCGGCATCATTACAGAGCACGATCGCCCGCAACAGCAGTGGCAGGGCGGCATCGGCGCTACCCGCCTTTGCTCCCGTTGCCGTGCTAATTTCACCGTGGGGGTCATAGCCGCTACCACTAACGCTGTACCCCTCTGTGGCGGTGACCATATGGCTCAGGGTCATCTCATTGCGGGTCAGGGTACCGGTTTTATCGCTGCAGATCACCGTTACCGCACCGAGAGTCTCTACCGCCGGAAGGCGACGAATAATGGCATTACGCGCCGCCATCCGCTGCACCCCAATCGCCAGGGTTATGGTCATGATCGCCGGCAACCCTTCAGGGATCGCCGCGACCGCCAAACTCACCACCGCAAGAAACATATCGCTGGCGCTGTAACCGCGCCAGATACCCACGGCAAAGGTGAGCAGTGCGACCGCAATAATTGCCGCCGTTAACCAGCGGCTAAACTCATTCATCTGGCGCAGCAGCGGCGTGACGACACTATCAACATTGGCGACCAGGCTGCTAATACGGCCAATCTCCGTTTGTGCTGCGGTGGCTATCACCACGCCGCGCCCCTGCCCCCGGGTAATCATCGTTCCCGAATAAAGCATACAGCGGCGATCACCCAGCAGCGCCGTGGCAGCGACCGAGGCGGTCTGCTTCTCCACCGCCAGTGACTCACCGGTAAGTACCGCCTCCTGCGCCGCAATCCCTTTACACGCAACGATGCGCAGATCGGCGGGAACCTTGTCACCCGGTTGCAACAGCACAATATCGCCGACCACCAGCTGCGCCGCCTCCACACGCTGCTGCCGCCCGTCGCGCAGCACCACGGCGTGTTGCGACAACATCTGCCGGATCGCTCGCAGCGCATCCTCGGCCTTGCCCTCCTGAATAAAACCGATAAAGGCATTAATCACCACGACGCCGATAATGACGCTGGCATCAAGCCAGTGCTGCAGGGCGAGGGTGACCAGTGCCGCCACTATCAGGGCGTAGATGAGTACGTTATGAAACTGCAATAAAAAACGCATGAGGGCGCTGCGCGGCGGCGCTTCAGGAAGACGGTTCTCGCCGTCACGCTGCAGGCGAAGCGCCACCTCACTGGCAGCAAGCCCCTGCGGTTGACTTGCTGTCGCCTGCCATAGCTCATCAACCGTGATTGCATGCCAAATTGTCGGTTCAGATTGCATCTCAGTTCACCTTCGCTTCATAGTCATCTTTCATCACCACACCACGCGCTGCCAACTGACGATCAAAAAGGGATCGCCCCACAAAGGAGCGCGAGATCTGTGCAGAGACCACCACACTTACCATCGATAAAACCGCCCACTCATAACTGCCGGTCATCTCAAAAACAATCACTATCGAGGCCATGGGTGCACCGATAACGGTGGCAATACAGCTGGCGGCACCCAAGGCGACATAGGAGCTGCTCTGCACCCAACCAAGATCAGCCAGGGCCAGGTCAAAAAGTGATCCCAACATCGCGCCAAAAAAGAGTGCCGGCGCAAAAACGCCGCCATAGTAGCGAAAGCCGAGACAGAGGGTGGTAATCACGATTTTGCTAAACAGCAGAGTAATCACTAGGGTGAGCGCCAGATTCTCTTGCATCGCCAAGGTGACACTCCCCATTCCGGTTCCCAGCAGATGCGGCAGCAGCGGCGAGATAAGAAAAATCAGCAGCGCTGGTAGCAGCGGCTGCCACTGCAGCGGGATGTGCGATGCCTTGGAGAGTTTGGGGGACTCGGTAACACTATAGATATAAATTGACGAAATAAGACCTGCCGCAACGCCGAGCGCCAAGGCAATTAACAGTGAGCGGCTATCTAGGATCGGTGCATCGCCTACTGAAAAAAAGCGGTGCTTACCGAGCAGTGCATTGGCAACCCAATAGGCGCCAAAAGTACAGGCGAGTACCGGCCCCGCACCAAAAGTTCCAAAGCGACGAATAATCGCTTCATGCGCATAGATTGCAGCCCCGATGGGTGCTGAGAATACCGCAGCGATCGCCGCGCCAGCACCCGCACCCAGTACCACATCATGAGAGATTTTTGTTGATGATTTTTGTAACCAGCGGCTGAGGCAACCCCCAAGATGAACCAAGGGTCCGAAAATACCGACAGAGGCGGCGCCACAGAGATTGTTTAAAGCAAGAAAGGAGGAGACAAAACCCGACTTTAGGTCAAGCGGTTCACCTATTTGGGCTGACGCGATAAGGTCACTGGGACCATGCGGCCGCCCCTGTTTAAGCAGCTTTAGCACCTGACCGGCAATTAGCGCGGAAGCCAACAGCGCAAAACCGACAAAGGGGCTATAGTGCCACTCAATCTCGGCAAAACTGGTCGGAAGCGGTACGCTCCACCAAGCGGCGCTCAGGGCGACCACCTTAAAAAAGGCCACCGCAATCAGTCCGACAAAGGCACCTACCACCATGGAGACCACCAGCACGTAAATACGCACTGCGAGCTGATTAAGACCCGCTGCCAGATTTAAGCGTAACTGCTGCTGCATCACTGCCCCCCCTTAAATCATTTTTATTGATTCGCGGCCTTGTCAATGACCCCGGTGGCGGATGATAACCCCTTTATTCCTGAAAATGTATGATTGAAAACAAAAACGTGCCGTGCTATTCCCGCTCGGCGATCCAGGCCATCTGGATCGCTTCAAGAATCTTTTCGTTGGAGCGCTCGGGGAGATCGTCAAACGCTTCAAGCTGGCATACCCAACGGTGCAGATCGGTAAAACGCAGCGTCAGTGGATCAACCTCGGGGTGCGCTTCATCCAGTGAGATAGCAATATCAAGCACATCAGTCCAGCGGTAAGACATCGCGTTACTCCTCGCTAATGGTGTTCAGAAACCATATTTATGGTGTATTTAGGCAGTTCGACAACCAGATCTTCGCTACCGACCTGCGCCTGACAGGCAAGACGTGATTCAGCCTCCAGCCCCCACGCCTTATCGAGCATATCATCCTCGTTTTCACTCGCTTCATTCAGCGATGCAAACCCTTCACGCACAATGACATGACAGGTGGTACAGGCACATGACTTTTCGCAGGCGTGTTCTATATCTATCCCGTTTGCCAACGCCGCATCACAAATGGTCTGACCTGACTCAACCTCAATAAGTGCACCGTCAGGGCAGTGTTGCGGGTGCGGCAGAAAAATAATCTGCGGCATCTTATCCTCCTTCTATAGTTTATCGATCTGCTGACCGGCAAGGGCTATCTGAATACTGGCATTCATGCGACGTGCGGCAAACTCGGTACTATTGTGGTTAAGCGCACTCACCGCGGCTTTAACCGCCGTCCAGTCATCCCCTTTCAGGCGATCTCGCAGACGCTGCATTGAAGCCTCTATCGTGGCACGCTCACCGACTGATAACAGCTGCTCCCCATCCATCGCCAGCGCCGCCTGCAACGCCTCAAGCACGCGATTTGCCTCTACCGTCTGTTCCCGCAAATTGCGCGCATCCATATCTTCACGGGCGTGCGCCATCGAGTCGGTGATCATTCTCGCCACCTCCTCCTCGCCTAAACCGTAGGAGGGCTTTACCTGAATACTACTCTCGATCCCCGTGGTCGCTTCGTGGGCGGTGACCGATAACAGCCCATCGGCATCGACCTGAAAGGTGACCCGTACCCGCGCTGCCCCGGCGGCCATCGGCGGAATGCCGCGTAACTCAAAACGTGACAGTGAGCGACAGTCACTGACCAGCTCCCGCTCCCCCTGCACAACATGAATCACCATGGCGGTCTGACCATCCTTGTAGGTGGTAAACTCCTGCGCCCGCGCTGCGGGAATGGTGGTGTTGCGCGGAATGATCTTCTCTGCCAGCCCCCCCATCATCTCTAGCCCGAGGGAGAGCGGGATAACATCCAGCAGCAGCATCTGGTTATCCTGCTTATTACCCACCAGCACATCTGCCTGCATCGCCGCACCAATGGCAACCACGCGGTCAGGATCAATATCGATATGTGGCTGGCGCTGAAAGAACTCCCCGACCAGCTCTCGCACCCGTGGCGTGCGGGTTGAACCGCCGACCATCACCAGCTCTTCAACCTCGGAGATATCCAGCCCCGCATCACTCAAGGCGCGGCGACAGGGGATGAGGGTTTTGCGAATAAGCGGGTCAATAATCTGTTGCAGTTGCGCCCGATCCATCGCCCCTTCCCAAAATTGTCCGTTCTCTTTTTCAATGGAAAATGCGAAGGTTTCACTATCGGTCAGCGCCTCTTTAATACGGCAGGCGTCATCGAGCAGTCGGCGCATCTGATGGTGATCCGCATCATCGGCAATGGCCGCCTGCTGCATTAACCAGGTGGCAATCAGACGATCCATATCATCGCCGCCCAGCGCCGAATCCCCAGAAGTCGCAAGCACTTCAAAGACCCCCTTGTTAAGGCGCAAAATGGAGAAGTCAAAAGTACCGCCACCCAGATCGTAAACCGCAATCACCCCTTCGGTACGCTGATCCAGCCCGTAGGCGACCGCTGCTGCGGTCGGTTCGTTAAGCAGTCGCAACACCTTTAAGCCCGCCAGCCGCGCAGCATCTTTGGTCGCCTGACGCTGGGCATCATCAAAGTAGGCCGGTACGGTGATCACCACGCCCTCGGGTTCGCCACCTAAACTATCGCGCAGCCGTTGCGCCAAACTCTTAAGAATCTCGCTGGAGACCTCTACCGGACTGATATCACCGGCAATGGTGCGCAGTTTCGGCATACCGTTATGAATATCGACAAAGTGATAGGGGAGCTGCGTTCCCAGGGTTTTAACATCCGCCACCCCACGCCCGAGAAAGCGTTTGGTCGAGCTTAGGGTATTGAGCGGATCGCCCTGCGCGCCACTCTTCGCCCTGTAACCGACACTAACACTGCCATCTTCACGATAGTGCACCACCGAGGGCAACAAATGCCGTCCCTGCGCATCGGGAAGGGTCTCTGCCAAGCCGCTGCGCACCGTTGCCACGAGGGAGTTGGTAGTGCCAAGATCGATGCCGGCGGAGAGACGCTGCTGATGCGGTGCGGGGCTCTGATTGGGTTCGCTTATCTGTAGTAGTGCCATAATAGAGTTCTTAGAGTATGTAGGTGAAGGGATACCGTTTCCCTTTACAAATGCAGTGTCGCAGCGTTCACCTTTCTGCCGTCTAACGCTACTTTTGCAATGATTATGGGGTTCGCGATTGTACTGGTTGGATAACCCGCTGCACAGAGCACCCCCTAAAGAAGGGTTGACTCCAGCTCGAGAATCTCCTCCTGCAGCCGTTGTAAAAATTTCATCCGCTGCACCCGTTCACGGGCCTGTGTGAGTGCGGTGGCACTACCGTTGTCAAAAAGCTGCAACAGCTCCTGCTGTAACGCCTTTTCGTCACGCCGCAAGCTATCCTGAAAAACCACTAGGCGATCCAGCGCATTGTCGGCATGGCGCAATGTCTCTAGCTCTTCATGCAGGGTCATCTGCTGCAGCAAAAAGTCGGGATCCATAACGCGGCTTGCAGCACCACCATCGCTTTGCAGTGAGTATCCCAGCTGCTCAAGCAGATAGGCTGCCCGTTTTAACGGGTGCTTCAGCGTCTGGTAGGCATCGTTAATATAGGCTGTCCGTTGTACCGCCAGCGTCTGCGCCGCACTATCCGCATTAACCGCCCGATCGGGGTGGTACTGCTGTTGCAGGGCCAGATATTGCGCCTTAAGCGCTGGCTCTGCAACGCGATAGACTGGTTTAAGGTTAAACAGGGTGAAGTAATCCTGTTGCAGTGGATCAGACATTAAAGCTCTCGCCACAGCCACAGGCATCTTTGGCGTTGGGGTTATTAAACTTAAACCCCTCATTCAGCCCTTCACGGGTGAAATCGAGTTCGGTGCCATCCAGATAGACGAGGCTTTTGGCGTCGATAATCACCTTCACCCCCTTCACCTCAAAGACCGAATCATCTTCACCCAGCTCATCGGCAAACTCAATCACGTAGGCCATACCGGAGCAACCGGAGGTCTTCACCCCAAGGCGCAGACCAATCCCCTTACCACGATTGGCGAGAAACTTCGCAACCCGCTCTGCGGCACTGTCAGTGACACTAATCGCCATGTGACGCGCCCCCCGCCCGTGCCTCTTTTTTCGATTTAAGATCGGTAATCGCAGAGCGTATCGCATCCTCCGCCAATACCGAACAGTGGATCTTTACCGGTGGCAGCGCCAACTCGGCGGCAATATCGCTATTTTTAATGAGCGCCGCCTCATCGAGGGTTTTACCCTTCACCCATTCAGTCACCAGTGAGCTTGAGGCGATAGCTGAACCACAACCATAGGTTTTAAAGCAGGCATCTTCGATCACCCCCTCATCACTCACCCTAATCTGCAGCCGCATCACATCACCACAGGCGGGAGCCCCCACCATACCGGTACCGACATTCATATCGTCTTTGCTAAAACTGCCAACGTTACGCGGATTTTCATAGTGATCAATCACTTTATCGCTGTAGGCCATCTCTGTTACCTCGTCTGATAATAAATAAATGACAAACGCAAACTAATGCGCCGCCCACTGAATAGTTGAGAGATCAATCCCCTCTTTATACATCTCCCAGAGCGGTGACAAATCCCGTAGCTTCTGAACTCGGCTGCGCAGGAGTTCGATGGTGTGATCAACATCCGCCGCAGTGGTAAACCGCCCGAAACTAAAGCGGATAGAGCTATGAGCCAACTCATCACTGCGGCCAATGGCACGCAGCACATAGGAGGGTTCAAGACTCGCGGAGGTACAGGCAGATCCCGAAGAGACGGCGATATCTGACAGCGCCAGCATTAACGACTCACCCTCGACGTAGTTAAAACTAATATTGAGATTGCCCGCCACCCGCTGTTCAAGGTCACCATTAATGTAGACCTCCTCCATATCCTTAATGCCATCAAGCAGACGTTGACGCAGTTGCAGCGCATGGGCGCTATCTTTGGCCATCTCTTCACGGGCAATACGAAACGCCTCTCCCATGCCGACAATTTGATGCGTCGCTAGGGTGCCTGAGCGCATTCCCCGCTCATGGCCACCGCCATGCATCTGCGCCTCAAGACGCACCCGTGGCTTACGCTGCACATAGAGCGCCCCCATCCCTTTAGGGCCATAGATCTTATGGGCGGAGAGCGACATTAAATCGACCTGCATAGTGCGCACGTCAATCGGAATTTTACCGGCGCTCTGCGCCGCATCGACATGAAAGAGAATCTTCCGGCTACGACAGAGCGCACCGATTGCCGCAATATCCTGAATCACCCCTATCTCATTATTCACGTGCATAATCGAGACCAAAATGGTATCACTACGCATCGCCGCCTCAAGCTTGCCAAGGTCAATCAGGCCACTCGCTTCAGGATCAAGATAGGTGATCGTAAAACCATCACGCTCCAGATGACGACAGGTATCGAGCACCGCTTTGTGCTCGGTTTTACAAGTAATAATATGTTTACCCTGCTTTTGGTAGAACTGTGCCACCCCTTTAATCGCAAGATTATTCGACTCCGTGGCGCCTGAAGTCCAGACAATCTCCTTGGCATCGGCATTAAGCAGTGCCGCGACAGCTTCCCGCGCCGCATCCACCGCCTTTTCTGAATCCCAACCATAACGGTGCGAGCGTGAGGCGGCATTCCCAAAAAGACCATCCTCCAGGGTCAGATAGTGACACATCTTCTCTGCAACCCGGGGGTCACAGGGGGTTGTCGCTGAATAGTCAAGGTAGATCGGTAACTTGCTCATCGTACATCTCCATTTAGTGGGATCTGGTTAGCCATACTGCCTAGCTGTCGCTGCAACCGCACCAACACCTCCAGCAACCGCTCAATATCATCCTGTGTCGTGCGCTGCCCCATGCTGAGGCGCACCGCACCTAACGCCTCATCGGCGCGATAACCCAACGCCAACAGCCGTGGGTTGGCATTGGCCAGCGCACTGCCACAGGCAGAGCCGCTGGAGAGCACAAAACCTGCCGCATCGAGCATCTCGACCAGGGTTGCACCATGCACCCCGGGCAGGGCAAAGAGCGTGGTGTTGGGCAACCGCTCTGCACGCTGCGCAAAAATTAACGCGCCGTGACAACGCGCCAGCAACCCCTGCTCAAACCGCTGACGCAGGGTGACAAGACGCTGCTGCTCACTCGCCAGCGTCGCGGCGGCCAACGCCGCCGCTGCGCCAAAACCGATAATTGCCGCGACATTTTCGGTGCCGGCACGCCGCTGTTGCTCCTGACCGCCACCCAACAGGAGGGGCGGCAGGGTCACCCCGTTGCGTAACACCAGCGCCCCGATCCCTTTCGGACCATAGAGCTTGTGCGCAGAGAGGGAGAGGGCGGTGAGGCCGCTGGCGGCAAAATTAACCGCGACCTTTCCCGCCGCCTGCACCGCATCACTATGAACACGCACGCCGTAACGGTGACACAATTCGCTAAAACGCACCACCGGACTTAATACACCGGTTTCGTTATTGGCGTATATCAGCGATAACCAACTCTGAGAGCGCACCCTTTGCGGTATCGTCTCCAGCCACTGCAACAGCGCCTCTTCCGCAAACTGACCATCACGGTCAGCAGCGAGTCGCAGCAGGTTAACCCCCTGCTGCTCTAGACGTTCTGCCGCGAGCATTACCGCAGGGTGTTCACTACACCCTACAGCCAACATGGGCTTGGCATCGGCAAAAACCAAGTGATTTAGTACACTATTATTTGCCTCACTGCCACCACTGGTAAAGATCACCTCCGAGGCTTCGGCAGCGACTAAATCTGCCACCTGCTGACGCGCATGCTCTAGGGCGCTGCGTACCCGTCGCGCCGCCCGCGAAGCGCTGGAGGGGTTGACAAACTCACCTGCCTCACCGCTTAAATAGGGGAGCATTGCCGCCAGCGCCGCTGGCGCAAGCGGCGTGGTGGCGTTATGGTCAAGGTAGATAATCGCCGTTACTCAACTGTTCAGGGGGCAATCCCAAGCCGGACAGCCTCACGTTTGCGTAACTTTTTACCGCTGCACTGGCTGTCGCGTAACACCAGCTGTCCCAAATCAATACCCTGGAGAAAGCCGAAAATCTGATCACTTAGATCACACCAGAGATTGTGGGTCAGACACTGCCCGTTATTCTCACGACAGTTCCCCTCCCCCTTGCAGCTTCTCGCATCTATCGACTCATCCACCGCCGTAATCACCTCGGCGACGGAGATCTCGTTCGCCAGACGGCTTAAACGGTAGCCGCCCCCAGGGCCGCGTGAGCTCTCTACCAGCCCGCGACGCCGCAATTTGGCAAAAAGCTGTTCAAGATAGGAGAGCGAAATGCCCTGACGCTGGGAGATCTCCGCAAGGGTAATGGAGCCTTTCTCCATATTGATCGCCAAATCAAGCATGGCGGTTACCGCATAACGCCCCTTAGTTGTCAGTCGCATCACATCTCCAGGTCAATCTGTTATGGTTATTATCGTTATGAGTTTTCACAACGCTGTTGCCGATGTAACTTACCTATTCATAGTAAAACAGTCAACTAATTTATTGACCCGCCGAGTTAACCGCCGTTCGCCTCACCGGTATCAATGCGCTGCATCGGTCGCACCGGCTCCTCTCCGGAGTTCAGCTCGCAACTACGCAGTTCGGGCAGCGCCGCCATATCGAGTTCTGCACCCATGCTGCGAATCGCACCACACATCTTCTCCATCCGCTGATCCATTAGGTGAATGTGATCCAGCATACAGTTAATCGCGTGGGCGACCGGATCGGGCATATCTGATGAGGTACCGTAGGCGTCAAAACCGATCTTTTCGGCTATTTTACGCCGCTTGTCATCCACCGTATTCGCAGCGGCACGGGGGGCAACCACACGTCCGGGAATACCGACCACGGTGGTCTCCGGGGGGACATTCTTGACAATCACCGCATTGGAACCTACCCGTGCAGCGTGGCCGATGGTGATCGGCCCGAGGATCTTGGCCCCGGCGCCAATCACCACACCATCCTCCAGCGTCGGGTGACGCTTACCCTTATTCCAGCTGGTTCCCCCCAACGTCACCCCATGATAGAGGGTACAGTCGTCCCCGACCACGGCGGTCTCGCCGATCACCACCCCCATCCCGTGATCAATAAAAAAGCGCCGCCCCAGTACCGCGCCTGGGTGGATCTCAATGCCCGTTAACCAGCGTGAAAAGTAACCAATAAACCGCGCCAGCCAGTACCAGCGCCAGCCCCAGAGACGGTGCGCAAGCCGATGCAGCAGCAGCGCATGCAGTCCCGGATAGGTGGTTAGCACCTCAAAAATAGTGCGTGCTGCGGGGTCACGATCAAAAACCGACTGAACATCCTCTTTTAGACGTCTAAACATAACACCCTCTATGAGTGAATTTTTGCCATCACGGCACTCAATATGCCGCGCAATATATTAAGTTCCACCCGCTCAAGGGCGACCCGGTTAAAGAGCCGCCGTATCCGCCGCATTAACTGCCCCGGATGGTTGGGATCAAAAAACTCAACTGCCCACAAGGTCTTTTCCAGATGCTCATAAAAGCGTTCAATATCATCTGCCATCGCAAGCTCATGCGCTTGCTGCTGACGCTGAAAATTGACCCGTGAAGCAATGGTGGTAGTATCACTGGCAGCAACAAAAAACTCATAACAGACCACCTGTACCGCTGCCGCCAGATTGAGTGAGCTAAAGTCCGGCGAGGTCGGGATATGTAACAGCGAGTTACAGCTTGCCAGCTCATCATTGGTCAGCCCTGAACGCTCGCGGCCAAAAACCACGGCAACCCGATCTTCGCGACTAAAGGGGGGTTGCGACAGCAGCGCCGCCGTTTGCCTTGGCGTCACAATCGGCAACGGTAACGAGCGCAGACGTGCGCTGGCGCCAATCACCTGGCGGCAGCCAGCGATAGCGCTCACCAGATCGCTAACGACAACAGCGCTGTGCAGCAGATCTTCTGCGCCCGACGCCCGCGAGGTCGCCTGCTCATCCGGGAATAACAGCGGGTTCACCAGCACCAGATCCCTCAATCCCATATTTTTCATGGCGCGCGCCACACCGCCGATATTTCCAGGGTGCGAGGTCTCCACCAGCACAATGCGGATTTGCGGAAAATATTGCGCCACTTCTTCAGCTATCGGTGCCAAGTTGTTCATCCATCAATGGTACAATCTTCCTCCCTCCATTAACAGTAGCTTATATTCGGGAGTTACTCATGCATCCGATGTTAAACATCGCCATTACCGCTGCCCGTAGCAGTGGTAACATCATTCGTCGCGCCTTTAGCCGCCTTGATGAGCTTAACGTCACCCAAAAGGCGAATAACGACTATGTCAGCGAAGTGGATCGCATGGCTGAAGATGAGATTCTGCGCACGATTCGCAAAGCCTACCCCGATCACGGCGTCTTAGCCGAGGAGAGTGGCGACAGTGGTAGCAATGGTCATAGCCACTTTCGCTGGATTATTGATCCGCTGGATGGCACCACCAACTTTCTCCACGGTTTTCCCCACTTTGCCGTCTCCATCGGTCTGCAACGCGATAACCAACCGGAGGTAGCCGTTGTTTACAATCCGATTAGTGAAGAGCTTTTTACCGCCTCTCGCGGTGATGGCGCACAGCTTAATAACCGTCGGATTCGGGTAAGCAGCCGCCGCTCCCTGCAGGGTGGGCTGCTCGGCACCGGCTTCCCCTTTCGCGATCATCAACACCTTGACGCCTATCTCGCCACCTTTAAGGCGCTGCTGGTTGAAACGGCGGGAATTCGCCGCCCGGGATCGGCAGCGCTTGATTTGGCCTATGTCGCCGCAGGACGCATTGACGGCTTTTGGGAGATTGGTCTGAGCCCGTGGGATATTGCGGCTGGTGTGCTTCTGGTGCGTGAGGCGGGAGGCATCGTCGGCGACTTCACCGGCGGTGATAACTACCTGAACAGTGGCAACATTCTTGCGGCCAGCCCGAAGGTCTTTGCCGCCATGCTCAGCACCATTACCCCCCATTTAACAGAGGAGTTACGGCGTTAGGCTGTGGCTCAAACGGGGTGCCAAGCGGGCGCCCTACAACTCCCGCTGAAAATAGAGGTCGCGCTCATTGGAGAGCGCGGCATTAAAGTGGTAGCCCCCGTCAGTAAATGTTTTCACCGCCTCAAGGCTATCAATGCGGTTTTTAATAATATAACGACTCATCAAGCCCCGCGCGCGTTTGGCGTAAATCCCAATAACCCGATAACCGTCACCCTGTTGCTGCTGAAAATGGACATTCACCAGCGGTGCCTTAATCTCGTCGGGTTTCACTGCCTTAAAGTACTCCGCAGAGGCTAAATTTAACAGCAGCGGATTTTCCTGCTGCTGCAGAATCTCATCTATCGCCACACTTAGGCTGCTGCCCCAAAACTGATAGAGGTTTCGTCCGCGCGCTGTTGCCAGTGGGGTTCCCATCTCAAGACGGTAGGGATGCATTAAATCAAGGGGGCGCAACAGGCCGTAAAGCCCCGAAAGAATGCGCAGATGCTGCTGGGCAAAGGTGAGATCTGCGACGCTAAAGTCAGCAACCGCAAGCCCGCTATAAACATCCCCCTTAAACAGACGCAGCGCCTGACGCTGTTGCGCCACGGTAAACGGCGGTGCAAAGGTGAGATAGCGCTGCAGATTAAGCTCCGCCAAAGGGCGGCTTATTTTCATTAACTCCATTAAATCGAGATAGTGACAACGGCTTAATTGGTTAATCAGCAGCTGGCTCTCTTCAAGAAACTGGGGTGTGGTCGCCTTAAGCTGCTGCCACACCGCAGGGGCAGGCGAAACTTCGTCGAGTTTTTTTGCCGGGGAGAGCAGCAGTAGCATGGTTAGCGCTCTGCCAGCAGCTGGCGCAGCTGCCTTAACAGCACCTCAGGGGTAGTGAGATGCCCGAGCGCCTCAACCAGTTCACCATCGCGCCCGATAAGGTGAAAAATACTGGCATGATCAACGCTGTAGTTGCCGCTGGCATCGGCCTCACCCAGCTGATAGGCGACACCATACTGCCGCGCAACCGCCGCTACCTGATCTGCACTGCCGGTTAACCCTAGCATCCGAGGTGAGAAGTAAGTGACATAATCATCAAGTATTGCCACGCTGTCCCGCCCCGGATCGACACTAATAAAGATCCCCTGAAGCTGCTGCTGCTCCGCTTCGCTAAGCTGCGCCAGCGCGGTGCTCATCACACCTAAAGACATCGGACAGATATCGGGACAGGAGGTATAACCAAAATAGAGCAGCACCACCTGCCCGCGAAACTGTGACAGGGAGACCGCACCCGCTACCCCCTGCAGGGTAAAATCTCCACCACGCGGTGATGCTTTGGTGTTCATTAAGGTGAGCGACGGTGCCGCAGGAAAAAAGATCGCCAGCGCCAGCAACCCTGTTGCGACAATAAGCAGCAGTGGCATCAGCTTGCGCCTCACTGCCCGCCTCCCGCGCTGTAGGTGGTAAACTGAAACGGCGCCACGACCACCTCGTCGCCATTACGCAGCAGGAGTTCGGCCTGCCACGCCATGCGATTGCGCACGCAGATCGGCAGCTGTGCCTCGCCCTGATAAGTGGAACCCTCACCTGCTTGCAGGGCAAAACGGTTCTCACCCATATTCATCTCCAGCCCCTTAAAGTCGATAACCGCCTCATCGGCAGGACGGCCAACCAGCGTCGCCTTAACTGTCAGGGGTTGCAGCACCACCACCGGTCGCGGGGTGATCGCCAGCACCACTTCACGCCCGTCACTAAAGCGGGCAGAACAGGCCTGCTGCTGCAAATCGCATACCGCCTCAGCAACCGGCGCCAGACGCTCAACCTCTACAAGCTCAGCTTTTGCCCCTAACCAATGTTGGGCTGCGGCAGCAACCAGCACCAATAGTATCAGAAGCAGTGCCGCAATAAGCTGTTGGCGTGAACTCATGAACGATAGGGGATATGGACTATTTAAAAGTGAGGCGTGGAGGGGTTGGCTGGCGACCGTCGCAAAATCGGCAGTGCCAGCCAATCCATAATGCCAAAATTAGGCAGTTGCCTAATTCAGGGTAGCGATATACTCAGAGATCGCTTTAACCTCTTCATCACTCACCATACCGGTAATCCCTTTCATTACCGCAGTCATGCCATTGTTGCGCTTGCCGCTTTTAATATCGGTAAACTGCTGCACAAGATAGGCGGCGTTCTGACCCGCCAGCTTAGGATACTGGGGCATTAGCGGCGTTTTGGCATCTTTACCATGGCAAGTAAAGCAGCCACCTTTCGCCGGATTTTCATAAAGCGCTTTGCCATCCAGGGCAGCTGCCTGACCCGCAAAACCAAAACCTGCAACCAGCGTGGCAACCATTGCCAAACGACTCATTTTCATAAAGTGAACACTCCTGTAATCAAAGTAATGGGGGAGAAGCAGGATGCTTCACCTGCAATTCTACTACAAAACAGCTCGACTGCGCCTGTGATACTTGACAGCAACAGGCGATTCCCTGATGCTCTATTTATAATGAAAAATTTTTTATGGTGCAATAAACGAACTCTTAAAGTATGGCTGCTCTGCCTGCTGCCGCTCTGGTTAACCCCTGCCAGCGCCGAAGAGCCGCTCATTTTTGCACTGCACCCCTATCTTCACACCACCACATTAATAGAACGCTTTACGCCGCTAATTGACTATCTTAGCGGTCGCCTTAACCGCAAAATTGTGATTCATATCGCAAAAAGCTACGCCGATCATATTCAAAATATGGCGCTGGGTGAGGTGGACTTCGGCTTTATGGGACCCGCCTCCTATGTTCAGTTATGGCAAAGCGGCGCAGCGCACCAACTGCTGGGGCGCCTGAAATATGGTGAAAAGAGCAGCTTTCGCGGCGCCATTATTGTCCGCCAGGAGAGTCCGCTCACCACCCTTGCCGAGCTTAAAGGGCATAGTTTCGCCTTTGGTGATCCCAACTCAACCCTCAGCAGCCAGGTACCGCGTGGCATGCTCGCCAAAGCGGGGGTTGAACTGACGGATCTAAGCCGCTTTAATCACCTTAAAAATCATCACAATGTCGCCCTAGCCGTGCTGATGGGCAACTATGACGCCGGCGCGATAAAGAGTGAAGTTTATGACGAGTACGCAGAACGCGGCCTGCGAGCGTTAAGCTGGAGCCCCTTTATTGCAACCCATCCCTTTGTCGCCAGCCCGCGTCTGCCCAAAAGAGTCGCCGACGAGATTGCCGAAATACTCTACGATATCGAACGTCAACCCGATGCGCCGACTATTCTTAATGATATAGAAAAGGGGGTGACCGCCATTATTCCCGCCAAAGCAGCAGATTACCAAAATCTTGCCGACTATATTGCGCCCTATGTAGATCGGGAGAAGACGGTTGTCCCTTAAACATCGCCAGTATGCCGCACTCGTCGCCCTCATCCTGTTTATCGCCCTGCTGTTAGTCATCGCCGCCAACTATATTCATTACGAGCGACAGCAGAGCCTAATTCACTCCGCCGAGAAGGAGCAGCAGATTGCCCTTGAGACACTCGGCCAGCTGGCACAGGAGGGGCTGCTGAATGAGAACTACGCCCTCATTGAGTGGTTTTTTCATCGCTGGGGGGAGAGCAATAGCGACATCGTTGCGCTGTCGATTAGCAATGCGTCAGGGTTTGCCCTCGCCAACTACCAGCGCCCGAAGCCCGCAACTATCCCAACCCTAAAGGATGCAAAAACTATCACGGTAAGCGGCAACCCTTTTCATCTGGCAATCGCCACGGAGCTGCGCTTTGCCCATGAGTCGCTACAGCAGTTCTACCGCCAACAGTTAAGCGTTGCTCTACTGCTACTCACGACACTCTCTTTTGGTATTTGGCTGATTTTCCAGCGTCTGGCGATTCGCCCGCTGTTTATTGAGATTAAGCAGCGCCATCTGGCCGAACAGGCAGTGCAGCAACAGCATGACTATCTGCAAAAGATTGTTAATGGCATACCCGATGGCCTGATGGTGATTAACACCGACTATCAGATTGAACTTTACAACAATGCGGTAAGAGATAACACCCCGCCACTAAATTCTCAGCAGATGCGCTACTGCTATCAAATTTCACACCATCGCAATACTCCCTGTGATGGCAATGAACACCCCTGCCCGCTGCAGCAGGTTATCACTACCGGCAAGGCGGCAACGGTCATTCACAACCACCCTGATGCCAATGGCAACAACCGCTTTTTTGAACTCCTGGCATCACCCATTTTTGCTGAAAACGGCAAGCTTGTCGGGATTATCGAGTCCTCCCATGAGCTGACCCGCCATATTCAGCTGCAGCACGAACTCGAAGAGAAGCGCCAGCACTTTGACCACCTGGCACACCATGACCCCCTGACCGGCCTTAATAACCGTCTCGCCTTTGTTAACCATCTTGAGCAGGCAATTCTGCGAGGCTTGACACAAAATAGCGGTTTCTCTCTGCTCTTTATCGATCTTGACCAGTTTAAACAGATTAATGACACCATGGGGCATAGCGTTGGCGATGCGGTACTGCTGGAGACCTCACATCGCCTGAAAACATCGTTACGCAGTAACGATAGTGTCGCCCGTCTTGGTGGCGATGAGTTCACCATTATTCTTGAAGCGACAAATAACTGCCTTGAAATAGGCGCGATTGTCGAAAAAATTATCGCGGTGATTAGACAACCGATGGCCATTGGCGGGCAACAGTACCATATCACTCCGAGTATCGGCATCAGCCTCTTTCCCAATGATGGCAGCGATGCCGAAACCCTCATTCGTAACGCCGATACGGCGATGTATCGGGTAAAAGATCGTGGACGCAACGGTTATGACTTCTACACCAAAGAGCTCACCCTGCTTGCCCGCTCACGCATTGATACCCAAAGCGGTATTCGCAAAGCCCTGCTGCAGCACCAGTTTGTCTGTTTCTATCAGCCCCAGTTCGATATTGCCAGTGGCCAACTGGTCGGTATGGAGGCGCTGGTACGCTGGATTGATCCGCTGCGTGGGTTAGTTCCGCCCAATGAGTTTATCCCGCTTGCCGAGGAGAACGGTCAGATTATCGAACTGGGCGAAGAGGTTCTCAATATGGCCATTGCACAGACGGTCGCCTGGCGCAACAGCGGCCTTAACCCCGGCAAGGTGGCGGTTAACCTCTCCGGTAAACAGCTGATTATCGGTAACATCGCGCAAACCATCGAAGCGCTAATGGCGCGCCACCAGTGTCAGATCGAGTGGATCGATCTGGAGATCACCGAAAGTTTTGTCATGGGGCAGGATCACGGCTCACTAGACAGACTGCGCGAACTGCACGAACTCGGACTTCACCTCGCCATTGATGATTTTGGCACCGGTTACTCATCCCTCTCCTATCTCAAGCAGTTACCGATTCACAAACTCAAGATTGATCAATCCTTTGTCAAAGGACTCCCGCTTGACACAGATAATGTTGGCATTACTCGCGCCATTATTGCCCTTGCCAACAGCCTAGGTCTTGAGGTGATCGCCGAAGGGGTGGAGACCAAAGAGCAGGCGAAATTTCTTAAACGTGAAGGCTGCCCAACCGCCCAAGGCTATCTCTATGCCCGTCCCCTGCCCGCCAGCGAAATCACCCTACTGTTGCAGCAGAACGCCAATCACCCAGCGGCCTGACCGCCGGACGGCGGAGCTGACGCTTTTTTACCTATGGGATTTGGGCGTCAATCTCCTGCGCTGAGGGCGCCCGCCAGTCCATCCCCGCTTCACCATGCCAGTAACCATTACAGAACCCCCCTGCCGGAACAGTTTGGCGCAGCCGTTCATTCGCTTCGCCTGGCCGCTGCGCGCCGCTCAAGACGGCGGCAAACTGTTCAACGATACGCTCCAGATGGCGCGCATGGGGCGATATGCGCACCACATCTACCCCCATCTTCGCCATGACGGGGATCGCCTCAAGAAGATTTAGCGTCGATGCCGACTGTGTCTGAATACCGTTAAAGACCAGAAAAGGGTTATCGTCCTGATCGCTTACCAACTGCCCGTCAGGATAATCGCCACAGAGATAGCGACAATCATCCTTTGGCAGATTGGCCGCCCGTGCGGTAAAACAGCGTGCCGAAAAGGCGAGTGGCAAACGTCCATAGACAAAAACTTCGCTCTCCATCGCTGGCGGTTGCGCGGCGATCATCGCCCTAAGCGTCGCCTCGCCCAGCTCGACCGGCATCACCCAGCGTTTTGCACCAAGCTGCTGCAACATGGCAATACTGGCGCCGTTATAGCAGTTAAGATGCGGCCCGGCGACAAAAGGGAGATCCGCATTGGCAAGCAGATTGACCGCCGCCATATCATTGGCCTCCACCCAAAAGCGGCCGTTACCCACCAGTCGCTTCAACGTTTTCAGCTCTGACTCCGCCTCAACAAGCGCCAGTGTCGAGAGCACGACCTGCTTGCCGCTGTCCGCCAGCATCGCCGCAATCTCCAGATAATCATCGGTTCGGGTGGTACGACGTTTAGAGCAGACCACCTCGCCCAGGTAGATGACATCGACAGGCCAGCTAGCTGCCTGCTGATAGAGCGCCATCACCTCTTCACGCGGCCAAAAGTAGAGCAGTGGACCTAAAGCAAGTCGCATTATTGCCACTCCCTGTCCAACGCACCTAGGGTATGGGTGGTACCTTCGGCAACCCGACCTAGCTGACTGACCCACTCCTGTCGCGGACGATAAGTGAGGGGATCTTTTTGTGCACTATCCAGCGCCTCACGCAGCACCTTGGTCACCTGCGCCACGTAGGCGGGGCTACGCTGGCGCCCCTCAACCTTTATCGCCGAGACACCGATTTTTATCAGATCTGGAAGAATATCAAGCACACTCAAACTGGTGGGCTCCTCAATCGCATAGTCCAATTTGCCATTCACCTTAAAGCGACCCTTGCAGATCACCGGATAACCGGCACTCTCATCCTGATTGAAGCGATCAATCAGCACGCCGTTAAGGTTGACATCCCGGCCGTTAGCGGTCTCCTTCCACTCAACCGCAGAGGCAGGGGAGCAGGCGCCACAGGTATTGGGGGACTCGCCGGTGACATAGGAGGAGAGATAACAGCGCCCCTCCACCATGACGCACAGACTGCCAAAGGCGAAGACCTCGACAGCGACATCGCTGTTCTCAATCACTCTTGCCACCTGCGGCATCGACAGTACACGCGGCAGAATCACCCGTTCAATGCCAAAAAGGCGGCGATAGAGGGCGATCGCTTCATGGCTGGTAGCCGAGCCCTGCACCGAAAGATGCAGACGCAGATTAGGCCACTTGTCACGCGCATAACGCATCAGACCCAGATCGGCAAGAATAAGCGCATCGACGCCTAAATCTGCCGCCTGATCAACCGCATCACACCAGACTGACCAAGTTTGCGGTTGCGGGTAGGTGTTCAGGGCAAGAAGAACCTTGCTGTGATGATCATGAGCATAACGAATCGCCTTGGCGGCGGTCTCACGATCAAAATTCAGACCCGGAAAATTGCGGGCATTCGTCGCATCACGAAAACCGATATAGACTGCATCAGCGCCATTATCCACGGCGGCACGCAGTGCGGGAAACGCCCCGGCGGGGCAGACAAGCTCAACCTTGCTCACGTTCTCTCCTGTAAACAGTGACGGGTTTTGTCAGCACCAAAGGCACTGACTGCCGAGAGCGCGAAGTATAACCCAAGCACCGCTACTGGCTACAGAAGAGCGCAAGCAATCAAACAGCGCAGATTAGTGACTAACCATCTGCCCTTGGCGATGACTCTGCATACTCTGATGCAGCGCCAACCCACCGACAACCGCAGCAACCCCCGGCACCAACGTCAGCACGCCGCTCGCCATGGTGAGCAGAACACCGCCCTTAAGCAACATGGCACCCTTGGTAGCAAGACCCACTCCAACCGGCAGTGCAGCAACCACTTTAGTGGCGCGGCTCACCTGGCTCTCACGACTCATTTTACGTTTTCCCATCCAGCGATAGTGTGGCATTACAGGCTCCTTTTTCAAGAACGGTTATCAATCAGTGCTGCTATCCTATGCAACGACCACCTCACTGTCAATACCACCTGATAAAAATTCTCATTACTTACCCACCTTCCATTTTTTACCCAATCAGATTACTCATCCCATGGGACCATATTTGTATTGACAGCGCCGCTAAAATGGGAAAATATTGCCCCCCGTGAATTATCCACAGCCCAAGAGGTATTAGAGAGGGAATGAATAGCAAGCTCTTATGGTGTGGCTACCTCGAAGCCGGAGCAAAAAGTACCGCAGTGGTTCGTGATGAGGCGCTTAGTACCGGCAATCCCGATACCCTCTATCTGTTCCATCAGAAGCGCAATCAGTTTGTTGAGTTTCGTCGTGATATTGTCGAAGGCAAGCTGCGCGAACTCAATGATGATGAGCGTGCATCTTCTAGCGATCTGCAATCTGCCTACGAAGCAGCACTCGCTGGCTTTACGCCGCGTGTACAGCAAAAAATTAACCTTGCCAACCTTGCTGCCAGTGGCGGCGGTGCAGCAACAGCGGTGGCAGTTGACGTTGATGATGTTGTCACTGCCGATGATGGCGATGACGACGATGATGAGTATATTGACGATATGGATGACGATATCTGACACGGTATCGCCTGACCATTATCCGCAAAATCCGCAAACGACTCGAAGATCGGGCCAACACCGCTGCAACTTCGCGTAACCTAAGGTTTCAATGGTTAACTATACCCAAACTACTTGGAAATGCAGGTAGGCGGCAAAGTTGCGAATCCCCATGAGCATAGATTAACTATGTGATTGGGGTGAGCAACTGCAGCCAACGACCCTGCAGTTTCAAGTAGAAAGGGTATAGCTCCCTGTCGCATAGCGCGCTGCTATGCGACAGGCGCAACCACACGCATGGCATAAGCGCCTTCTCCTTACGATTGAAGCGAAAAATAACCCCTGATTTTTCCTGACCAGCGCCACTCTTCGCCTTCGTCAATTTTTTGTCATGCTCACGCCAAGTCCTATCACTTCTCTGTTATTCATTGAAATGAATATCTATTTTCTTATTTGGCACTATCTTCGCATAACCAGACTCCAGTAGGATTTCCCCCCTTGTCATCGCTTGGTTAACCTGGATAGTTGGACAGAGATCATGAACATAAAAGACCCTATTGCCAAACAGCTCAGCGACAACTTCGCCACCCTTGATACGCGGCTGCGACAGCTTGCAAGTGAGGTGACCGACGTCAATGGACATCAGGGTGATCTGGTTCGGCAGATTGGCGAACTTCATACCATGCTTGATGGCTGCCTTGAGCAACTTCACGATCACACCGCACAACTCGACAATAACCGCGCTGCCCTTAACGACACCTCATTTCAGGAGTCGCTACAAGCCGCCATGAGCGCTCTTGCCAGTGATAGCAAACGCATTGAAGCGCAAATTGCCAAGCTCGAAATCGCCGCCGCCTCATGGTTGCCTCAGGAAAACGAACTTAACCAGCTTAAACAGAACCACTCCTCTACGGCGCAGACCGTCACTCAGCTGCAAGCGTCGCTAAACACCATTTTTGAGCAGAGCCGCGAACAGCAGCAACAGCAATCAGAGGTCGGCAACAGTCAAAATGAGTTGCAGCAGCAGTTAGAGCAGCTTAGCGTCAATGTCGATGCGCTGAACACGGCGTTAAAGCAGCGCCAAATAGCCAGTGATAAAAATCAGGATCAGCTGCAACAGTCACTCAATACCCTGTCACAGGATTTAGCCGCAGTCAGCGAGAGCGTGCTGGCACTACAACAGCCAGTCACCCAGCTGCAGGAGAATCTAACAACCCTTGAGAGCACGCTGGGTCATGATCTGTGCGTTACCAATGAGAGTGTGGAGCAACTCAAAACCCAGCAGGGTCAGAAGTTTATCGAGCTTGAAAACCGTGTCAGCCGTGAAAGTGAGCGCCTTGGCAAACTGCAGCGTCTTCTTGACAGCCGCCTGAATCACCTTGAAGAGCGCGATAACGCGACCACTGACAACCTTCGGCAAATTCACCAACAGCTCAGTCAGCACGATAACCGCCATGCCGATGCACAGCAGCAACAGCAGCAGCGAAGCACGCAACTTCAAGAGCAACTCGGGGCACAACAACTCAAGCAGCAGCAGCTGGAGGAGCAGCAACAGCAGTTTGACGCACAACAGCAGCAACAACTTCACGAGCTGTCGCTGGTTAAACAGCGCGTTACTCAACAGGAGAGCCATGCCGCTGCAGAGCTTAAGCGGCTGGTTAACCAGCAACAGCAACAGCAGTTGCAGCTTGAGGATCAAAATCTTCAGCAGAAAAAACAGCAGAGCCAGTTGGACGCTCTGGATCACTATAACTTAATGCAAGGCAACGAACTGCGGCGCCTTAATGATCAACATCGCAAACAGGGAGATCGGGTACAGCAGCAGCTGATCTCGCTTAAATGGCTGACCGCCTTACCACTCGCGGCGATCGCCCTTAGCAGTGGCTGGCTCACCTATGAAAACAGCACGCTTCACACCTTGGCGGATCAGCATAATCAACGTATTGAGCAGAGCTCAATGCGCCTACAGAGCCTAAGCGCGGCGCAGGAGGCGGTGACAGCCATGCGCCAACGTGACGAGTCCCGCCCGACCTCGCCAACACCGGCACAACTTAATCAACTCAATAGCGAGATTGATAAATTACAGCAGGCGCAGCAGAGCCATCAGCAACGGCAGCAGCAGATGCAGCAACGACTCAAGCAGCTGGAAGATCGCCCTGACACTGCAGTAAACAGCCACAAAAGTGAACCCGCTGCGCAGCGCAGAACCGACAAGCAGACCACGACCGGGAAAGTTAGCGCAAAAAAAAAGGTTCCCGCCACAGCAACAGTGGCTAGCCCGCAAATAACCTTGCTGGATAAACGGTGGCTTGAGCAACAGCCTGAAAAAAACTACACTATTCAACTTCTCGCCTGCAGCAACAACTGTAACATCCCGCGTTTTATCCGTCAGTCCGAAAACAACGACGAAACTTTAGCCAGCGTCTGCTATCAGCAGCAAGGCAAAACCTGGCAAATCCTGCTCCAGGGGAGTTACCCCAACCAGCAGAGCGCCAAAGCGGCAGCCGCTGCGCTTTCGCAATCCTATCGCCAAAATCGCCCCTGGATTCGCACCATCGAGGCAGTTCGGCAGCAGATAAAGTAAGCGTCAACGAGAGGTAGTCAACGCCCCCACATTGTCAAGAATGACGGGTATAAATTCATACCAAATTTTCCGCACAATGCTAAAATAGCGCCATCTATTTTTGCCACGAGGACAGGAGGTTGGTGCTGCCACAGCGCATATTAGGCATAGATCCTGGCTCACGCATCACCGGATATGGGATTATCGATATTCATCAAGGGCGCAGCAGCTATCTGAGCAGCGGTGCCATCCACACCTCTGGCGCCTCATTACCAGAGCGACTGAAAGAGATTTTTGACGCAGTGACCACCTTGATTAACCAATATAACCCCAACGAAGTCGCCATCGAACGGGTCTTTATGCACCGTAACCCCGACTCGGCACTGAAGCTTGGACAAGCGCGTGGCGCCGCCATCTGCGCGGTCATGGCAGGGGATCTCAGCGTTCATGAATACACCCCTGCAGAGATTAAAAAAGCGGTGGTCGGTAAAGGCAACGCCGAGAAGGGACAGATTCAACACATGATTTGCGCCTTGCTGCAACTTAATGCGACACCGCAGGCAGATGCTGCCGATGCCTTGGCGGTCGCACTCTGCCACCATCACACCCGCACACTGCTCGATAAAATACCTGCTGTTAGCAGCAGCCGCGCCGGACGTTACCGATGATCGGACGCCTGCAGGGAACGCTTATCGAAAAACAGCCACCGCAACTCCTGCTGGATGTGGCGGGCGTCGGTTATGAGATTGAGCTGCCGATGAGCAGCTTTTATGAGCTCCCGGGAGTCAACGAGACCACTACCCTGCTGATTCATATGGTGGTTCGCGAGGATGCGCACCTTCTCTATGGCTTTATTAGCCACGCCGAGCGCGATCTGTTTCGCACCCTAATTCGCGTTAATGGGGTCGGCCCCAAACTCGCACTGGCGATGCTCTCGGGAATGAACTGTCACGAACTGGTAACCGCTCTGCAGCAGAGTGATCTAACCGCCCTAATGCGCCTGCCCGGCGTTGGGAAAAAGACCGCCGAACGTCTGGTTATCGAAATGGCCGATCGGCTGCAAGGGTGGCAAGCCACTTCACCCCTTGGCGAAAAGGGGGGCTACACTCCAGTACAAGCCACACATAACGCCCATGACGATGCAATTAGCGCGCTCATCTCGCTTGGCTATAAACCAGTTGAGGCGAGCCGTTTGGTGCAGCAGGTGGCGACTGACGACATGGATAGTGAAGCGGTTATTCGCGCCGCCCTGCGCCAGGCAGTTAGCCGATGATTAAACCCGACCGTATCAGCGTGACCTCTCCCGAACTCACCCCAACCCGGGTGGTAGGCGATGAACAGATTGACCGCGCCATCCGTCCCAAGCGTCTGGCTGAATATATTGGTCAGGAAGCGGTACGCACCCAAATGGAGATCTTCATCAGTGCGGCGCGCAATCGCGCCGAAGCGCTTGATCATCTGCTTATCTTTGGCCCCCCGGGTTTAGGCAAGACGACACTGGCACATATTATCAGCCATGAACTTGGGGTTAATTTGCGGCAAACCTCGGGCCCGGTACTGGAGCGACCTGGTGATCTTGCCGCCCTGCTGACCAACCTTGATCCCCACGATGTTCTGTTTATTGATGAGATTCATCGCATGAGCCCAGTCATTGAAGAGGTACTCTATCCGGCTATGGAGGATTACCAAATTGATATTATGATTGGTGACGGCCCCGCCGCGCGTTCAATTAAGCTCGATATTCCCCCCTTCACCCTCATTGGCGCAACGACCCGCGCCGGGATGCTCACCTCGCCGCTGCGCGACCGTTTTGGTATTGTCCAGCGACTTGAGTTTTACCAGATAGCCGAGCTTGCCACCATTGTCAGCCGCTCCGCCTCACTTCTCGGTGTCGCCATTGAGCCCGAGGGTGCCCATGAGATCGCGCGACGTTCACGCGGTACACCGCGAATCGCCAACCGCCTGTTGCGACGTGTCCGCGACTATGCAGAGGTCAAGGGAGACGGCCATATCTCGGCACCCGTTGCCGACCGTGCGCTGGATATGTTATCGATTGACGGCAATGGTTTTGATAATCTTGACCGCAAACTGCTGCTAGCGATTATCGATAAATTTGATGGTGGCCCGGTTGGCGTTGATAACCTTGCCGCTGCGATTGGTGAGGAGCGCGGCACCATTGAGGATGTTCTTGAGCCCTATTTAATCCAGCAGGGTTTTATTATGCGCACCCCACGCGGCCGCATCGCCACCAATAGCGCCTATCTCCACTTTGGCGTCACCGCCCCTAAAGATGCAGAGGCCAAAAGAGCGCGCGAACTCTCCCTCTTTGGCGATCAGGCGCTCCCTCTGTGAACGAATTTAGCTGGCCGGTGCGCATCTATTATGAAGATACCGACAGTGGCGGCGTGGTCTATTACGCCAACTACCTAAAATTTATGGAGCGCTGCCGCACTGAATGGCTGCGTGCCCTCGGTTTTGAACAGAGCGATCTGCGCCAACAGGGCACTATTTTTGCCGTTCGCCATATCGCCCTAAACTACCGCCTGCCGGCCCGCTTTAATGATACCCTGACCGTCACGGCCCGCCTTAGTCGTCTCGGGCGTGCCAGCGTCGATTTTTACCAAACGGTTCACCGCAACCAGACCATTCTTTGTGATGGTGAAGTCAAGGTGGCCGCGCTTGACCCCGATAGTTTTAAACCGCGCCCGCTGGGCGCAACCCTGCAATCCAGACTACAAGAGGTGTTGTAACGATGAATGGCGAGCTCTCGATTATAGAGCTGTTTTTAGGTGCCAGCCTGCTGGTTAAACTGGTGATGTTTATTCTCCTCATGGCCTCGGTTGCCTCCTGGGTGATTATCTTTGAGAAGTGGCTAATGCTGCGGCGCGCCCGCGCTAATGCCAAAATTTTTGAAGAGCGCTTCTGGTCAGGAATCGATTTGGTTGATCTCTACCGCCAGCTTAGTAAGGAGGTCGAAACCCTTGAGGGACTCCCCTCGATCTTCACCGCCGGTTTTGGTGAATTTGCCCGCCTGCGTAAACAGGAGGGCGCCGATCCGATGTCCATCGTTGAGGGGGCGCAGCGGGCGATGCGGGTCGCCATGTCCCGTGAAGCGGAGCGCGTCGAATCGCGGGTCGCTTTTCTCGCCACGGTCGGCTCCACCAGCCCCTATATCGGCCTCTTTGGCACGGTCTGGGGAATTATGAACTCCTTTCGCGCCTTGGGAGGTTCGACGCAAGCGACGCTGTCGATGGTCGCCCCGGGCATCGCCGAGGCGCTCATCGCCACCGCGATGGGGCTCTTTGCCGCCATTCCTGCGGTCATTGCCTATAACCGTTACTCCCACTCCCTTGATCGTATTGAAAACCAGATGGAGACCTTTAACGATGAGTTCTCCAGCCTGCTGCAACGTCAAGCCTACAGCCGCTAGCACTCGGAGGCACTATGGCACGCAGACAACGCCGCACCATGATGGGAGAGATTAACGTCGTTCCCTACATTGATGTCATGCTGGTATTACTGGTGATCTTTATGGTCACCGCGCCGATGCTTACTCAGGGTGTTAAGGTTGACCTTCCCCAGGCGGCCGCCAAACCGGTTGACCAGGAGAAACAGGAGCCGATTATCATCTCCGTTGATGCACAGGGAGACTACTACCTGAATATCGAAGATCAGGGTCGCAGCGCAGTAAACGCTGAAATGCTGGTGATTCGCATTGCTGCTGAGCATCGCCTCACCCCCAACCGCCCCGTCTATGTTCGCGGCGATGCGGCGGTCAACTATGGCGCAGTGATCACCGCGATGACCCTTATTCAGCAGGCAGGGGTCGCCTCTGTCGGGCTGCTAACGCAACCCCCAGAACCGAGGAAAAAATAGCATGATACGCACTGCTGCGATTATTTTCTCTATCGTACTGCATCTACTGATCTTCTATCTCATTGGCTTTAACTTCAGTCAGGAGCCGGATCTTCACCCCTCGGCCAATACCGAGGAGATCACCCCCATTTCTGCGGTTGCCATTGATGAGCGAAAAATCAGCGCCGAGATCTCGCAACGCAAAAAGGAGATCGCCGCCGATGAGGAGAGCAAACGCGCCGCCAAACAGGCACAGGAGCAGCGGCTCAAAGAGTTAAAGGCAGAACAGGCACAGGAGCAGAAACGGCTGCAGGAGCTAAAACAGCAACAGGCGGAGGAGAAAGCACGCCTCAAAGAGGCCGAGCTGCAGCGCCAGGCTGAGACGGAGCGGCTAAACACCCTTAACAAGCAGAAAGCAGAGGCAGAGGCCGCCAAAAAAGCGGCCGAACTTGAGCGGGAAAAGATCGTCCAGCAACAGAACGAACTTGCGAAAAAGCAGGCAACAGAAAAAGCCGCCAGCGACAAGCTGGCAGCAGAAAAAGCAGCGGCTGAAAAGTTCACCAAGGAGCAGGCCGCCGTCGAAAAAGCGAAAAAAGAAAAAGCCGCCCTAGAGAAGGCAGCCAGCGAAAAAGCAGCTCAGGAGAAGGCGGCTGCCCAGAAGGCGGCAACAGAGAAGGCCGCTGCAGAACAGGCCGCCGCTGAAAAAGCGCGTAAGGAGCGCGAGGAGAAGGCGCGCCTTGCCGCGCAAAAAGAGCGGGAAACGGCGCTGCAGCGCGAGCTTGATGCCGTTGCCGCCGCTGAAGCCTCACAGCAGCAGCAGCGCCAACGTGCACGGCAGCTGAGTCAGTATGAGAGTGAGATTCGTGGCAAAGTAAGCCGCAACTGGATACGCCCCCCCGAAGATAACGAGGCGGGCGAGTGTGAGGTACTGGTGACGCAAATTCCCGGCGGTGATGTGATTGATGTCAAAATTGGCAACTGTACCGGCTCCCCCGCCTATCGCCGCTCGGTTGAGAGCGCCGTTTATAAAGCGTCTCCCCTCCCCCTGCCGGCACAGGCAGAGCTCTTTGAACGCGAAATCAAATTTACCTTTAAACCATAAGATGGCCGCAGACGTCACGATCGCCACACCCCCGAATCCTCACCCAGGTTCGGCTGATCGCGGGCGTTGATCGCGCCACTGCTTCACTAGCGTGCCCGATCCAGCGCAACTGCTGCTCTTTTTTACCAGCGCCCTGCTCCTTGGTATCGCTCCCGGACCCGACAATCTTTTTGTCCTGTCAATCGCGCTGCGCCAGGGGGTGCGGGCGGGAGTGAGTGTGACCCTCGGGCTCTGTAGCGGGCTGCTGCTGCATACCGCTGCCGTCGCCCTCGGAGTTGCCACACTACTATTGCAATCACCACTCGCTTTTACCCTATTAAAGCTCAGCGGCGCCGGTTATCTCCTCTATCTGGCACACCTGGCGTGGCGCGAAGCATCCAGCGTAAATGTTGCTCACGGCGCAGCGCAACGCAGCGCCCCTTCTCCAATCGCTATCTCCCTGCGGCGTCTCTACCGTCGCGGTGTTTTACTCAATATTAGCAACCCCAAAGTGACGCTCTTTTTTCTCGCCTTTTTACCGCAATTTATTGATGCCAGCGCAAGCTATTCAGCCGCACTGCAGACGCTGATTTTGGGCGCTCTTTTTATTATTGCCACACTTCTGGTCTTTGGCAGCATCGCCTTTATTGGCGGCAGAGGTGGTGCCCGACTCAACCGCTCAGCCACCGTTAGCCGCTGGTTACACCGTGTCACTGCCCTGTTATTTCTTGGACTGGCACTGCGACTCCTGCTATAAATTAACCATTTCGCCCCTTTTCCTTGTATTATAGTGGCCATTGAAAATGGCTTAACCGCCACCCATCTGTCCCTCAATCTTTATTTTGGAGTGATCCATGTCGATCCTTTTTCTGAAATCGTCCGCAAAAACGCTCTTGTTGTCGCTCATGCTGTTTACCTGTTACAGCCCGCTCACCCATGCCGAAGCGGCAGATCCTGAGCCCTTGGCGATTATCAAAAATATTGTCAGTAGTATTCTTGAGACGATGAAACAGCAGCGTCAGGAGATTATGGCTGATCCGCAAACTCTCTATCAGATCACCGACCAGCACCTTGTCCCCCATGTTGATATTACCACCATGTCGCGCTTGGTCCTGGCGCAGCACTGGCGTGCCGCCAATGATGCACATCGTCAGCGCTTTGCCACGGAGTTTCTCCTGCTGCTGCAACGTTTTTATGTCAACGCACTGATGGAGAATCCGCAAAATATTGACGCCATTCTTAATGCTGCAGATTCACTCATTAGCTATAAACCACTACAGATCCAGGAGGATAGTCGAGATCTGACGATTCGCGCCGATGTGAAGCTGCCCAGCGGCATGATCGTGCCTGTCGGTTTTAGTATGCTGCGTGACAAGGCGGGTGTCTGGAAAATCTATGATGTCGTTGTCGAAGGCGGCAGTCTGATTATTAACTATCGTGCCAGCTTTGGCAGTGAAATTCAGCGTGATGGTCTGGAGGCTACCCTGAAACGGATGCAAGCAACCAATGTTGAACTGTTGCAAAAACAGGCACAGCTTCAGTAATAAAATAGACCTGCGCAGCGCAAGAACCCGCCTCACCCAAGCGACACTGCAAATGCGCGCCATCGCTATTCTGTAGCGGTGGCGATTATTAATTTTTCAGTCCCCACAGCTATTTTTGAGAGACCATCCTTATGGAGCAGTATCACGGCACGACCATTCTCGCAGTACGTCGCGGTAACCTCGTGGTCATTGGTGGCGATGGCCAGGTCTCCCTCGGCAACACCATTATGAAAGGCAATGCACGAAAAGTGCGGCGCATCTATCACGACAAGGTGATTGCCGGTTTTGCCGGCGGGACAGCCGATGCCTTTACCCTGTTTGAACGCTTTGAGGCAAAATTAGAGAAGCACCACGGTAATCTTGTCCGCTCTGCCGTGGAGTTGGCCAAAGATTGGCGCACCGACCGTATTTTACGCCGTCTTGAGGCACTGCTGCTGGTGGCCGATATTGACACCACGTTAATGATTACCGGCAATGGCGATGTGATTGAACCGGAAGATAATCTGATGGCCATCGGTTCAGGGGGCGCCTACGCCCAGGCAGCTGCCACAGCGCTGCTGCGCAACAGCGACCTTGATGCCCGTTCCATTGTCGAAAAAAGTTTACAGATTGCCGCCGAGATCTGCATCTACACCAATACGCATCTCACCATTGAGCAGCTTGAGCGCACCACAACCACTCTTCAAGAGAACCGCTAATGTCCAGTTATTTAACCCCCAGCGAGATTGTTCGCGAACTTGATAAACATATTATCGGCCAGCAGGCCGCCAAACGTGCCGTGGCGATTGCCCTGCGTAACCGCTGGCGCCGGAGCCAGGTTAACGAAACGCTACGTGGTGAGATCACCCCGAAAAACATTCTCATGATTGGCCCTACCGGTGTCGGCAAAACTGAGATCGCACGCCGCCTCGCTAAACTTGCTGCGGCTCCATTTATTAAAATTGAGGCAACCAAGTTTACCGAAGTCGGTTATGTCGGTCGTGATGTCGAGTCAATTATTCGCGATTTAGTCGATATCGCGATTAAACAGCTGCGCGAGCAGGAGATGAAACGTCTGCGCCACCGTGCCTATGAAGCTGCCGAAGATCGCATTCTCGATATTCTGCTACCCCCCGCCCGTGGTGAAAATGCAACCGAGAGTGGCGGACAGGAGAGTCTCGCCCGCCAACGTTTTCGTAAAAAACTACGTGAGGGCGATCTTGATGAACAGGAGATTGAAATTGAGGTTAGCAGCGCTGCCATCGGCGTAGAGATTATGGCCCCTCCTGGCATGGAGGAGATGACCAACCAACTTCAGGGACTTTTTCAAAATCTTGGCGGTAAAAAGAGCCGTCGCCGCAAAATGCGCATCAGCCGCGCCCTGAAGACGCTCACCGATGAAGAGGCGGCCAAGCTGATTAATGAGGAGGATCTGAAGTCCCGCGCCCTTGAAGCGGTTGAGCAGAACGGCATTGTCTTTCTTGATGAGATGGACAAAATCACCAGCCGCGCCGATATCAAAGGGCCGGAGGTCTCCCGCGAGGGGGTACAGCGGGATCTACTGCCCCTGGTTGAAGGCTCTACGGTGAGCACCAAATATGGCATGGTTAAAACCGATCATATTCTCTTTATCGCCTCCGGTGCCTTTCACCTCTCAAAACCCTCCGATCTCATTCCTGAGTTACAGGGGCGTCTGCCGATACGGGTTGAGCTTGAGGCTTTGGGTGCTGCTGAGTTTGTCCGCATTCTCACCGAGCCCGATGCTTCACTCACCGAACAGTATCAGGCGCTGCTGGCTACTGAAGGGGTGACGCTCGATTTTAGCGAGGATGGCATTCACCGCCTTGCTGAAATCGCCTGGGAGGTGAATAATAAAAGTGAAAATATTGGTGCGCGACGCCTCCATACCGTACTAGAGCGACTGCTGGAGAATATCTCCTTTGATGCCGAGCTGCACCACGGAGAGACCTTTACTATTGATGCAGGCTATGTCAATCTGCAACTTGAAGCGCTCTCCAGCGATGAGGATCTCCGTCAATATATTCTCTAAGCTGCGCCTCTTTTGCGTGACTTCTGGCAACTTTACCTTGAGAATTGTCACCCGTGGCACGATTTAGTTCGCACGTCTATTTTTTACCGAGGTCATTATGAGTCAGCATATTCCTAGCCAGGTTACCCTGCACCGCGAACAGCGTCTGCTGGAGGTCGCCTTTGAGGCGCAGAGCTATCAACTTCCCTGTGAGTATCTTCGTGTCTATTCCCCCTCCGCCGAAGTACGCGGTCACGCCCCCGGTGAAGAGAAGCTGCAAATTGGCAAAGAGGAGGTGAACATTGAGAAGATTGAACAGGTCGGTACCTATGCCCTGAAATTTACCTATGATGACGGCCATGACAGCGGCATATACGACTGGGAGATGCTTTACGATCTCGCCGTCAACCATGAGGCAAACTGGCAGGACTATCTTAACCGCCTCGCCGCTGCCGGTATTAAACGCAAGGTCAATTAAGCAGTGAGTAACGAAAAAACAACCCATTTCGGCTTTCGCGATGTGCCTGAGCGACAAAAAGCACAACTGGTAGGCGAAGTCTTTGACTCGGTTGCCGGTAAATACGATCTGATGAACGATCTGATGTCCTTTGGCGTTCATCGTCTCTGGAAACGTTTTACGATTGCCAAAAGTGGCGTTCGCTGGGGTCAGCGTGTGCTTGATATTGCTGGCGGTACTGGAGATTTAACCGCCCGCTTTGCCAAAATAGTGGGCAGCAGTGGTGAGGTGGTACTGGCAGATATTAACGCCTCCATGCTTGAAGTCGGTCGTGAGCGCCTGATTGACCAGGGGATTATTGGCAATGTGCGCTATGTTCAGGCCAATGCAGAACAGCTCCCCTTTCCCGATAACAGTTTTGACTGTATTACCATCGCCTTTGGCCTGCGCAATGTCACCCACAAGGATCAGGCACTCGCCTCGATGTGGCGCATTCTTAAACCCGGTGGGCGGGCACTGGTACTGGAATTTTCACAACCACAATCACCGTTGCTTGGCAAACTCTACGACTTCTACTCCTTTGAAGTGCTCCCGCGTATGGGAGAGATGGTCGCCAACGACCGCAACAGCTATCAGTATCTTGCCGAGTCCATTCGTATGCATCCCAATCAGCAGACCCTGCTGGAGATGATGCAACAGGCAGGTTTTGAGGATTGTGACTTTCACAACATGACCGGGGGAATCGTCGCCCTGCACCGTGGCTTTAAATACTGATGAATGAACAGGTTCACTACGCAAGTTTTTCCCGCCGCCTCGCCGCTTCGCTAATTGATACCCTGTTTCTGCTTATTCTCTTTATTGTTCTCTACGCCTTGTTTGCCGCACTAATTGACCCACTGACAATACAGCTGGTGAATAATATTCTTCCGGTTGTTCTGGTCATCGCCCTCTGGCTACGTTATGGCGGAACACCGGGTAAGTTGCTGCTAAACTGCTATATTGTCGATGCCCAAACGGGGGATAAATTACAGCCGGGGCAGGCAATACTGCGTTATCTTGCCTATTTTGTCTCAACAATCCCTTTAGGTCTGGGCTTCTTCTGGATAATCTGGCACCCACGCCGTCAGGGATTTCATGATCTTATCGCCTCTACGGTGGTTATTCATCAGACCGCGATTATCGCTGATCCGCTTGCCTCACAGTCACTTGACGAACTCATTGACGCCGGCGAAAAATAGTCTTTTCTCTTATATTTAACAGGATTTTATAATGACCCACCGCCCTTTCGCACTGTTTCTTTTCGCCCTAATCACCCCGCTCTATGCTGCAGAGACAGCGACACCGGCTGCCCCGGCGGTTGCCACTGCGCCACCGCCGCAACCCGATTTTTTTACCCAGGTCGATAGCAACAAGGATGATCAGGTGAGTGAAGAGGAGTTTATCAACTTTAATCTGCCGCGCATTAAAGCGAGCTTTCAGCGGATGGATGCTAACAGTGATGGCAAGGTGACCCGCGCCGAGATTGTTGCCGAACAAGAGAAAATGCGCGAGATGTTCAACCGTCAGATGCAGCACCGTCCCCCTCAGGGTGCTGGGCAGGGTGCGCCGGGAATGCTGCCGCAACGCCCCAATCCGGGCGCAAATCCGATGCTGCCCCCTGCGCCTCCCCGCCCTGCCCCATAACAACCTGACTACTTAATTAATATGCTGCAACTGGCACAAGGTTACCGCCTGTTTATCATTGGCTGGACACTCATGCGTCACGGCCTTGATGAGGTGCTGATTGCCAGCCATCTTTTTCGCCCCATCTCCTTTTTACGCTGGTTGATGTTCTGGCGATTACTACGTAACAGCAACACCGGACGCGGCGTGCGCATTCGTCGCACGCTTGAGGATTTAGGCCCCATCTTTGTTAAATTCGGGCAAATACTCTCAACGCGGCGCGATCTTCTCCCTGACGATATCGCCGAAGAGCTCGCTAAATTACAGGATCAGGTTCCGCCTTTTCCCTTTGCTCAGGCAAAACATATTATTGAGGAGGCTTATCGCCGCCCCCTTGAGACTATTTTCAGCGAATTTGACCGTACCCCGTTAGCCTCAGCCTCTATTGCTCAGGTGCATGTAGCCACCCTGCATGATGGGCGTGAAGTGGTGGTAAAGGTGCTGCGTCCGGGTATTGAGCCCGTTATCCGCCGTGATATCTCGCTGCTTTACACCATTGCTCGGCAACTGCAACGCTACTGGTCTGAGGGACGTCGCTTACGTCCCATTGAGGTTGTCGCCGAGTTTGAGAAGAACTTAATTGATGAGCTTGATTTGATGCGGGAAGCGGCTTCCGCCGCCCTTATTCGCCGCAACTTCCTAAACAGTGAACTCCTCCATGTTCCTGAGGTTCACTGGCCCTTCTGCCGCAAAAGCGTGATGGTCATGGAGCGGGTGAAAGGGATACCGGTGAGTAATATTGACTCCCTGCGCAAGCACGGCATTGATCTTAAGCTGCTTTCAGAACAGGGCGTGGAGATCTTCTTTACCCAAGTCTTTAACCATAACTTTTTTCATGCCGATATGCACCCAGGAAATATCTTTGTCTCCCCGGAGGGACAATATATCGCCATCGATTTTGGCATTGTCGGCTCCCTCAGCCCTGGCGATCAACGCTATTTGGCGGAAAACTTTCTTGCTTTTTTTAATCGTGACTATCAACGGGTCGCCGAGCTACATGTTGAATCTGGCTGGGTTCCGCGTGGTACGCGTATTGATGAGTTTGAAGCAGCCATTCGCACGGTATGTGAACCGATTTTTGAACGGCCGCTCCATGAGATCTCCTTTGGTCATCTCCTGCTTCGTCTCTTTCAGACAGCACGCCGTTTTAATATGGAGATTCAACCGCAACTCGTTTTACTACAGAAGACCCTGCTTAACATTGAAGGATTAGGTAGACAGCTTAACCCTGATCTCGATCTCTGGCAGACTGCCAAGCCCTTTTTAGAGCGCTGGATGAGTGAACAGTTAGGTGGCCGTGCGATTCTCAATCGGGTTAAGCGCAACATTCCCCGTTGGGGAGAGGCGCTACCAGAGCTACCGATACTCGCCTATCACCTATTGCAAAAGGCTGAACATGGCGAGATGGAGATGCGTTTAAATAGTGACTCCCTAAAACCACTGCAACATGAGATTCGCACTGGCACCAACCGCACAGTGGCGGCAATTACCGGGGGCTCATTAATTATTAGCGCAGCTCTGCTACTTGGACTAGATGGCTATGCCTTGCCAATCATCGCAGGTGCGCCGCTGCTCACCTGGATTTTAGGCGGATTTGGCGCCGTAATTTTAATAAGCAGTCAGAAACAGTGATACAGCGTCGCCACTTTTTAAGCGCTATTGCCGTACTCACAACGCTACTCTACAGCGCAAGCCCGATGGCATGGGGTGACGCACTATCCGGGCATCTGCCACAGATCCACAATCTTGCCGAGGTTGGCAAGAGCGCTGCTGAACATCCCGCAGGCAAGTTACCGATTATGCTCTATTTCTCTGCACCCGGTTGCCCTTACTGCTTACGTATGGAGGAGATGTTTCTCAACCCCATGTATGCCAGCGGTCGCTACCAGCAACAGATAGTGATGGTGATGATCTCGCTAGGAGATCAGCGGCAATTTATCGCTTTTAACGGCGAGAACACCACCATTAATGCGCTGCGACAGCAGTATCAAATTCGTGTCACACCCACCATTGTGATTGTCGACTCACACGGTGAAACGCTTACTGAACCGACCATCGGCGTTATTAATCCAGATTATTTTGTGACAGAGCTCGAAGAGAAATTCACTGCCGCCCTGACCAAAGTACGTCAACCATAATAGATACCCAAACTACTTGGAAATGCAGGTAGGCGGCAAAGTCGCGAATCCCCATGAGCATAGATTAACGATGTGATTGGGGTGAGCGACTGCAGCCAACAGCGCTGCAATCTTTAAGCTAAGCGAGGATTTCTGTCAAACAGATTCAATTTCCAGTCTATCGAGCAGTACAAATAACTCATCAACACTCTTTTTAAACTGAACAAAGAGATCCTGAGCCTCTTGCATTTTACCATCGTTATGGTACTGCGCGATTCGCTTTGCTAACTCATGTACCGCAGCGTGCTGGCCATCAATTTTGCGAAAAGTCTCAAGTTGACTATACCTCTCCTGCCCTTCAGTAAAATACCATTGACCAAAAGCGCAATGTTTATGGTCTGTAATATCTTGCGGTTTGAGCCGCTGCCGACCACTTAACATCGCTGTCAGCTTGCGTTTCCACTCAGTGTGCGCCATCTTCACCGAAGAGGCATCGAAGCCACTCGACTCCAGCGTAAACTGCGCCAAGCTGCTACGAACATTGAGAACCATTTTACCGACCTCAGCAGCACTCTTTTCAACAATTTCACTTGAACTATGCAGACCATCTGAGAGAAGACTGACGCGTGAAATTTCGTTGGCAACCTGCGAAGAGGCAATAGAACTTTGATTAACACTCTCGTTCACCTCAGAAATACCACTCGAAATTTGTCCAACATTACTAGAGATCTCTGCTGTCGCTAGTTTTTGTTGCTCCATTGCCTCCACTATCGTACTGACACTCTGATCAATGTCGGTAATGGTGTGTGAGAACTCACCAATATCGCTAATAGTCACTTTAACCGCGCCCTGTATCATCTTCAGCTTCTGCTCAATGTCTGTCGTTGCCTTGGCAGTTTGATTTGCCAACTCCTTAATTTCATTAGCAACCACAGCAAAGCCCTTGCCAGCATCACCGGCGCGTGCCGCCTCAATCGTGGCATTGAGTGCCAGCAGATTAGTCTTTTCAGATATGGCTGCAATCGTTTCGGTCATCAGACTGATTTCATTGGCAGCACGCCCTAACTCATCCACCTGTTTTGATGTCTGCTCGGTTTTTGTGACGGCACGACGTGTACTTGCGAGGGTCTCTTCGCTATTACCGGCCAGTTCTGCGATATTGGCACACATCTCTTCAGTTGCCGCCGCCATTGCATCTACATTGGTTGACGACTGCTCCATAGCCGCAGCAATTGTCGTCATGTTTGCAGACATCTCCTCAGCAGCGGCAGAGACAGAGGCCGCACGGTTCATGGTGTCTGCTGAACCACTATTTAGTTCAATGGAGATGTCGGTTAACTGATTTGCCGATGATGCAAGATGACTCATCTCCTTTAGCATCGATGCGAAGATAACCGAAAGCTTCTCTCTTAAAGACTCTACCAAGGTGGCAATTTTGCCTATTTCATCATTACCATAATGCAACTTTGCAATCTGCAGGTCACCACTAACTAGGCGATTAATCATTTCAATTAGCGTTTTAAATGAAGCGGAAATACTAATCATCAAATAGAGACCAATGATTATATTTATGACGATGGCGAACAGGGTAAGCGTTATAAAGTTGTTTTCAGAGCTAATAATATTATCAATTGTTTTATTGGTTGATGAGATTAATTGATTACTTGCCTCCTCAACTAATTTAATAACTTGATCATTGATTTTGAGCGCATAGGGATCAAACTGTTCCATCATGGCATTGCCCATCGATGGTCCATGATCTATGTAGCTTTGCGCCATCTTTTTCCCAATATCGTAATAACTGGTAAAATCAGATTTCAGTGCATCCAGCTGACCATCAACCTTGTTATTTAGACCATCACGCTGACGATGAATTTTTTTTATGATGTCAATTTTTTCATAGAAATCCTGTGCATATTTGTCAGCCTCGGCATATCCATCATCTAGTCCATCCAGACCACGCGTTGCAGCTATGTCAGTCAGCCACTGCTGTACCTGTATGACATCTAACTGCATCTCCTTAATCAGCAGCAGGTGCTTTATTCCATGATCGCGAATTTCACTTGACTGCTGATTAATCTCATCAAATATCTGTTTATTAGATATAAACATAATAATAAGGATTGCCGAGGTAACAATAACGTTGGAAATCACCTTTGCCTTTATCGATAGACTCATCTGTTACTCCAAAATATAATATTTATATAAAAATTAAATTAATGATGCTTAATCCGGTTCAGCAGTACAGTTAAATTATCCAGACAATTAACCACCCAGGTAGGATCTCTTGATCTCACTGTTATGCAGAAGATCGCTGCCACTGGCCGACAGAACAATACGCCCATTCTCCAATACATAGCCTCGATCTGCAATAGCCAATGCACGATGTGCATTTTGTTCGACTAAGAAGATGGTCACTCCTTCATCACGAATTTTTTTAATCATAGAAAATATCTGGCTAATGATAAGTGGTGCCAACCCCAATGAAGGCTCATCCATTAAGAGAAGTTGTGGCCGACTCATGAGTGCCCGCCCGAAAGCGACCATCTGCTGCTCACCACCGGAAAGCGTTCCTGCACGTTGAAATTGCCGCTCCTGTAATATCGGAAAATGATCAAAAACATAAGCTAAATCATTTTCCATCTCCTCCGTAGAGGCAAAAAATGCACCCAACTGCAAGTTTTCTAATACACTAAGGGATGCGAAGAGACGTCTCCCCTCTGGCACTATCGCAACACCTGAACGCATTGTTTTAGCCGTTAACTGTTGCTCAACAGCTTTGCCTTTATAAGTGATTGTCCCGCTTGTCGGGGCAGGATTACTACAAACCGTCATTAATAGGGTGCTTTTCCCGGCGCCATTTGCCCCAATTAAAGTCACAATCTCACCCTGATTCACCTCTAGTGAGACCCCTTTTAGCGCTTCAATGGCACCATAATGGGTGTGGACCTCCTCAAGTCTGAGCATTACAGGCACTCTTCACCAAGATAAGCACTAATCACCGCACGATCCTCACGTATTGCTGCCGGAACACCCCAAGCAATAGGACGGCCCCGATCGAGTACAAGGATCTCTTCCGAGATCTCCATAACCAAACTCATATCGTGTTCAATTAACAGGATGGTGACGCCATGATCATTGCGAAGATCACTAATCAGTTGACATAAAGCGACCGTCTCATTCGGATTCAGCCCGGCTGCGGGCTCATCAAGCAGTAATAGTCGCGGCGCCGTTGCCATACATCGCGCTATCTCTAAACGTCGTTGCTGACCATATGCAAGGTTTCCCGCTTCGCGATTGGCAAAGGGCGTTAACTCCATACGTTCGAGCCAGTAGATCGCCTCACGTTTAACAGTCTCCTCTTTTTCGCGATAGTGTCGATTGTTTAACAAGCCAGCCCACAGACGATTATCACTTCGCGTAAATTGCGCGACAAGCAGATTTTCCATTACCGTCATCTGCTTAAATAGACGAATATTTTGAAAGGTTCGCACCAATCCTGCGCGTGCAATCTCATGACTTGGAAGTTTGTCAATAGCACGGCCATCTAACATCACGCGGCCTGTTGTCGGTTGATAAAATCCCGACAGACAATTAAATAGTGTTGTTTTGCCTGCGCCGTTGGGACCGATAACTGCAACAATCTTTTTCTCATTAAGGCTAAATGAGACCGCCTCCAGTGCCGTCAATCCACCAAATTGCATACCCACATTTTCAACGCTTAACAGCGCTACGGCATTCGTAGTCATTATGATGTTTCAATTTTGATAATATGGCGCTGACTCGGCAGCAGCCCCTGTGGTCGCCAAATCATCATAAGAACCATAACCATGCCGAATAGTAACATGCGATACTGATCAAACTCTCTTGCGATTTCAGGTAGTATAGTCATCGCCAACGCCGCAAGAATAATACCTAGCTGCGAACCCATACCACCTAACACAACAATCGCCAAAACAATCGCAGATTCGATAAAAGTAAATGATTCTGGATTAATAAAGCCTTGTCGAGCGGCAAAAAAGCAACCCGCAAATCCGGCAAAACTTACCCCCAGCGTAAATGCTGAGAGTTTAATATGCATCGGATTTAATCCCAACGAACGACAGGCAATTTCATCTTCGCGCAGCGCTTCCCAGGCGCGACCTACCGGCATTCGAATAAGACGGTTAATCACTAATAGACTGAGTAGTACCAGCAGTAGTGCCAACAGATAGAGAAAAATCGTTTTATCACCACTGCTATAGGGTAGTCCGAAGAACTGATGAAAAGTTAAACCACCATCACTTGATTGACGTTCAAACTGCAAACCAAATAGGGTCGGTTTTGCAATATTACCAATACCATCAGGTCCACCGGTTAAGCTATCCATATTATTTAACAGCAAACGAATAATTTCACCAAAACCTAAAGTCACTATCGCCAAATAATCACCACGCAAACGCAGTACAGGAAAACCGAGAAGATAGCCAAACAGAGCGGCTATCGCCCCGGATATTGGCAAGCAGATCCAAAACGAGATGCCAAAATATTGTGACAGCAGCGCATAGCTATAAGCCCCCACCGCATAGAATGCGACATAGCCTAAATCGAGCAATCCGGCAAAACCCACAACAATATTCAATCCTAACCCCATCATCACATAAATGAAGGCTAAAGTAACAATATCGACATCTCCACGAGATGCATAAAAAGGCCAGACAATAGCAAACAGAATAACCAAAGAGATAATTAGTTTTCTATTTTTTTCGATAAGTAGTCCCGGGGCAAATTTTGCCTTGTAGTTAAATATAACTGCTGATTTTATAAAATATGATTTTAGTAATTGGACAATAAATACCACAACAACAGCAACCATTACTTTCCAGCCATCCCAACTCAGTGCAATTACCCCAGGCTCAGAGATAATATGAACACCGACAATAGGAATCGCCAAAACTAGCGTCACTAACGCGGCCATTAATGCTGCTATAATTTGCTGACGTACTATCATTTAAACTTTTTCCACTTCGGGTTTTCCCATTAAACCTGTTGGTCTAAACAGAAGAACCAGAATTAACACCGAAAAGGCGACAACATCTTTATATTCTGTACTTAAATAGGCGGAAGAGAAGCTCTCTACCAGCCCTAATAAGACTCCACCCAACATCGCGCCCGGAATACTTCCTATCCCTCCTAAAACCGCTGCAGTAAAGGCTTTCAGCCCAACAATAAACCCAATATACGCATTCACTATTCCGTAATAGAGTCCGACCAACAACCCAGCCACTGCCGCAAGTGCCGCGCCAATCACAAAGGTAATTGAAATAATCTGGTCTGTATCGATACCAAGGAGATTAGCCATTTCACGATCCTGTGCAACCGCACGTGATGCCTTGCCAACACGACTCTTTAAAATAAAAAGCGATAATAAAATCATAAAGGCAAGCGTCACTAAAGCAATAATCACCTGCATATAGGAGACATATATCTGAAACCCGCCAGCATCACCAAAACGCCAGCCGCCGGAAATTAATGGTTGCATAGCGATATCGCGAGCACCCTGCGCAATTTGAACATAATTTTGTAAAAAAATTGACATCCCTATTGCAGAGATTAGCGGTACTAAACGATGGCGCCCGCGCAGTGGCCGATAGGCAATACGTTCGACACTCCAGCCATAGAGACTGGTTATAATTATTGTCATTAGCAGGGTTAATAACAGGACAACTGGAAGCGCGGTAATCCCAATCATTGCTAATGCCGCGATGACGACAATAGAAATATAGGCGCCAATCATATAAATTTCACCGTGGGCAAAATTTATCATGCCGATGATTCCATATACCATGGTATAACCAATGGCGATAAGGGCGTAGATACTCCCTAATGTCAAACCATTAATGATTTGTTGGATAAACTCTAAAATAAATTGTGACATCTGATTTATCAGCTTAAATAATCACTGGTACAGAATTATATTGAGAATCCGATACCAGTGATCTCTTAATTTAATCTGCTAATGCTGTTTTTGACGCATCTGCATGCCAGCTATAAACTACAAATTTAAATGAGTTTAGATCTCCATTCTCTTTATAGGAGACTTCTCCAATCGGTGTTTTGAAACTGCTTTTATGAATATACTCGGCATTAATAACGGTATCTTCAGTTTTTGTTGCCGTAATCGTATCGGCAATTATCTGTACTGCGGCATATGCCGGCATGACAAACGGTCCACTGGCATCCTCATTTTTACTTTTAAATAAATTAACAAGTTCACTATTTTCTGCGAGTTTTGTAAAATCTGCCGGCAGTGTTACCAGGAGCCCTTCTGAAGCTTCGCCAGCAATCGTACTAATATCTTTATTACCAACCCCCTCTGGCCCCATATATTTTGCATTAAAACCTTGTTCGCGTGACTGTCTTAATATAAGACCCAACTCAGGGTGGTATCCACCATAATAGACAAAATCAACACCCTTGCTTTTCATCTTTGTAATTAATGCAGAAAAATTTTTCTGATCCTTATTAACACCTTCAAAGAGAACAACCTCAAAACCTGCACCCTCAACATAGTTCTTAACTTCTGTGGCTATTCCCTGACCATATTGCTGCTTATCATGAATAATCGCCAATTTGGTCGGCTTCACTTTTTCAACAATATATTTACCTGCAACTGGTCCCTGCTGGCTATCAAGACCAATGGTTCTAAAAACCATTTTGAAGCCACGTTCGGTAATCCCCGGACTTGTTGAAGCCGGCGTAATCATTATTATCTGCTCATCTTCATAAATATCTGATGCAGGCTGAGTTGATCCTGAACAGAGGTGGCCAACCACATAACGAATATTTTCATTAACTACCCGGTTTGCAACGGCAACCGCCTGTTTGGGTTCACAAACATCATCAAGTAACACGGCTTCAATTTTTTTACCGTTGACTCCGCCTGCCGCATTAATCTGTTCGATCGCCATCTTTGCGCCAATTACCTGCATCTCACCATATTGCGCAACAGGGCCAGTAACCGGTCCGGCGATCGCTATTTTCAGGGTGTCAGCATTTGTATTTACTGCGGTAAAAGCGATTACTGCTGCAAAAATTGAATTCACTTTAAATTTTTTCACTTATCTATCTCCGAAATTAATGTTAAGAGAATCATGCTATTCAATCGTAAACGATACCTCAGATACAGAAATGAAACAAGTAATTATCACTTGACTGGCTTCTTCAATCTCTTTATTAATAATTTCATTTTTCACGCATTACTTCTGTTCCAACTCATTCCGTTAGCTGTGGATAACTTTATCGCTGCGGGGTACAATAGGCTTTTATCTCATAGGTATGGCGCTCTCTTTAATAATGAATGATGACCTTTGGAAGCATTGTCGGCAAATACTTGAAACAAAGATTAGTGCACAACAATACACACTATTTATTCTTCCACTTCAGGCGGAAGTAGATTCTGATACACTGACACTCTATTCGCCAAATCCAATTGTAAAGGATCTAGTTGAGTCACGTTTTTCCAAATTAATTCACCAAATAATCGATGAAAACTTCGCTCACCTAATTAAAGAGGTAAAATTTCTCGTTGGCTCGAAACAGAAGAGTCAATCTGCTCCCCCTACTTTAGCAAAAGCAATACCTGAACTAAAGTTGCCTGAGTCCCAGAGCTTTCCAAGCAGCACGTCTGAAAATAGTGCTTTCAACCAACCTGCCCAACAACATAATAATCGTATTGTTAACCGTTCTGTCTCTCCCAGCGATTTTCGTAGCAATCTCAATGTAAATAATAATTTTGATAATTTTATTGAGGGCAAGTCTAATCAAATTGCCAGAGCCTCTGCTTTGCAAGTGTCAGCTTCACCTGGCGTTGCCTATAACCCTCTTTTTATCTATGGTGGCAGTGCACTTGGAAAGACACATCTTATGCAGGCAATTGGCAATAAAATTTTGCAAAACAACCGCGGTGCTAAAGTATTATATCTTCATTCAGAAAAATTCGTCGCCGACATGGTAAAGGCTTTGCAGAATAATACCATTAACGATTTTAAGCGTTACTATCGCTCACTTGATACCTTAATGATTGATGACATACAGTTTTTTGCCGGTAAAGATCGTACTCAGGAAGAGTTTTTCCATACCTACAATACCTTATTAGAGGGTCAGAAACAGATTATTCTAACCTGTGACACTTATCCAACTGAAGTTAAGCGTTTAGAAGATAGACTAAAATCTCGTCTTACCTGGGGCCTCACAGTCTCTATTGAGCCACCTGACTTAGAAACACGGGTTGCTATTCTTAACAGTAAGGCAGCACTATGCAGTGTACTACTTCCAACAGACGTTGCATTTTTTATTGCCAAACATTGTCGTACACATGTTCGTGCTCTAGAAGGTGCTTTAACCCGAGTTATCGCAAATGCAACTTTTAGAACACAACCGATCTCAATGGAAATTGCTCAAGAAGCCTTGCGCGATCAACTCTCCTTACAGTCTAAACAGATCACCATAGATAATATATTAAAAGTCGTTGCCGACCATTTTAACCTTAAAATCAGTGATATATTATCGCAACGACGCAATCGCTCTATTGTCAGGCCACGACAAATCGCAATGACTTTAGCAAAAGAGATCACCGAACACAGTCTACCTGAAATTGGTAATAGTATTGGTGGTCGTGATCATACGACAGTCATGCACGCAGTTAAGACAATTAAGGCTCTTCGCGCTATTGATCCTTCATTATCCGATGATTACGATATCCTGTTAAGAAAACTATCTATTTAGTCTTATAAATCGCTTGATTATTTGTGGATAAAATTTTTTTTGCATACCTGGCTAACTACTCAACATCTTGTTCACAACTTTATTCACTACTAGTCAATAGGTTATTCTTAAGCTAACATCATGTAATAATAGTAATTTTAGTCGTTATCAACAGAAATTGTTCTGCCTAATAATAACAATAATATAATATGTATTTTATTTAATATTTGGAGCCAATATGAAATTTGAAGTTTATCGTGATTCGTTAATTTATCCTCTCTCTATATTGTCTTCAATCATTCAAACGAAACCGACAATACCTATTTTTAGTCAATTTTTTTTATCTCTAACAGACTCTACGCTCACTATTATTGCCTCAGATTCAGAAATTCAGATTACCGCTTCTGTTGAAATTCACTCCACTGATTTAGATTCTTCCACTACTTTTAATTTTACTTTACCTGCTAAAAAATTTTCTGAGATCTGTAGAAATTTACTTCCTGGGTCACTACTCAAATTTGATATTAATGAACTTCAAGCAATTTTACGTTCTGGAAGGAATCGTTATCAGTTGATGCTACTTAACCCTGAATCTTTTACAATATATTCAATGCAAGCATCACTCTTCTCTATTTCTTTACCACAAAATGATATTAAGTGGTTGTTGGCAAAGTCATCTTTTTGTATGGCAATTAAAGATATTCGTCTTTATCTTAATGGACTCTTATTAGAATTTCGTGGTAACACATTAATAGCTGTTGCTACTGACGGCCATCGTTTGGCATTTTCATCAATTAATCTCGCAGATGACTTTTCAGCAAATAAGATTATCCTCCCTCGTAATACTGCACTAGAGTTAAATCGTATTTTAGAAAATACAACTGATCTATGTAACTTAAATTTTAGTAATAGCAGCTTTGAGATCTCCATCGGATCTATTTCAATACTTAGTAATTTAATTAATGAAGTTTACCCTGATTACGATAGAGTTATTCCGAATGATTTACCTTACATTTTTACTATCGATCGTGAACTTCTTAAATCATCAATTCTACGCACTGCCTCTTTAATACCCGATAAACTATCCGCGATAAATTTCTCGTTTTCATTTAACCATCTATCTTTATCTATAGCTTCTATTGATCATGATAACTCAGTAGAAGATCTTGATATAGATTTTTCTTACGATATTACCTACGCAGTTGGCTTTAATATCTCATATTTCCTAGACGTTATTAATGCTATCGATGACAAGAATATTGTCATTAATCTACCACATGATATTAATACGACAAGCGCACTATTTCATGGCTTACACGACAATTCTTATCGTTATGTTATTATGCCAATCAAGCCATAATTTGTGTGTTTCACGTGAAACTCGTTTTTTAACAGACTCAGCCTTGTTTCATGTGAAACATCGCTCTTAGCTAAATTTTTTAAAGACTAACCTATAAGTGGAAAATTATTATGACCGATAATATTTACAACTCATCAAATATAAAAGTATTAAAAGGTCTGGATGCTGTTAGAAAACGTCCCGGAATGTATATTGGTGATACAGATGATGGTACTGGCCTTCATCATATGGTATTTGAAGTGGTAGATAATTCAATTGATGAAGCACTTGCTGGATACTGTTCGCGAATTAAGGTGGTTATTCATAATGATAATTCAATAACAGTTAATGATAATGGTAGAGGTATACCAGTAGATTATCACGAGGGTGAAGGGAAATCAGCTGCAGAAGTGATTATGACTGTATTACATGCCGGAGGAAAATTTGATGATAATTCATATAAAGTTTCTGGCGGATTACATGGTGTTGGCGTTTCGGTAGTTAACGCCCTATCTGAATCACTGAATTTAAGAATTGCCAGAGATGGAAAGTTATACGAACAAGACTATGTTTTGGGTGAACCACAAAACGAGCTACATGAAATAGGTAGGCAAGACAAGTGAGGTACTGAAATTCATTATAAACCTAGTGAAAAAATATTTGCATTAACAGAATTTCATTTTTATATTTTATCAAAACGCTTACGGGAGCTCTCTTTTCTAAATTCTGGCGTACGTATTGAGTTATCTGATGAACGATCAGGAAAGTCAACTGTATTTGAATACAAAGGCGGTATTAAGGCATTCGTTGAACACCTTAATAGGAATAAAACACCATTACATCAAAAAGTATTACATTTTATAGCTGAAAGAGAGGGCGTTACTGTTGAAGTTGCAATGCAGTGGAGTGACGCCTATCAGGAGAATATATTTTGTTTTACTAATAATATTCCACAAAAAGATGGTGGAAGTCACTTATCTGGTTTACGTTCAGCATTAACCAGAACAATTAATACCTATATTGAAGCTGAAGGTCTTGCAAAAAAGTCTAAAGTTTCACCAACTGGTGATGATGCAAGAGAGGGATTAACTGCTGTTTTATCAGTAAAAGTTCCTGATCCAAAATTTTCATCACAAACTAAAGATAAACTTGTTTCATCGGAAGTTAAAGGAATTGTTGAATCATTAGTTAATGAGAAGTTTCAGGAGTTTTTACAGGAAAATCCGACTGACTCAAAAATAATTGCTGGTAAAGTTGTTGATGCCGCCAGAGCTAGAGAAGCTGCAAGAAAAGCAAGAGAGATGACACGAAGAAAAGGGGCGCTTGATATTGCTGGATTACCAGGAAAATTAGCTGATTGTCAGGAACGTGATCCGGCGTTATC